>RECL01000385.1 GCA_007694025.1 Spirochaetaceae bacterium | reverse complement strand
GCGCGCGCGTGCGTGAAGAGGACCGCGGCCTGGTAGGCGTCGTTAGTCAGCGCGCGGCCGTCGGGCGACAGCGCGGGCGTCGTTCGAAACGGTGAGCCGTCGGCGTCGAGGTAGAAGAGCGTCGCGACCGACCGGGCGTACGGAGCGAAGAGCCGGATGACAAGCCGGTCGCTCGACAGCGGGGCCGTCCGGTACGGAAAGGTGCGCATCGCGATCGATCGGTCGTAGTACGGCACGATGGAGAAGACGCGGCCGCGCACCGGTGAGTCGGTGCCGTTCTGAAGCCGCGCGCCGAGCCACTCGTACCCGTTCACCGCGGCAGTCGGGATGTGGACGCTTCCCCACAGTCCGACCAGTCGCCGTTCGTTCGGATCGAGCACCCGATCGTAGACGTCGACGAAGGTGCGGTAGATCGCAGCTTCGCGCGACTCGGCGCTCCGCGGATTGGCGTAGAAGTCGAAGCGCCTCACGATGGCGCGCACCGCGATCGCGACGCGGTCGACGTCGGTCCCGACGAACGCGGTCCAGTCGGCTCGATGTTCCGTCATATTGCTGAGCGCGCGCTCGGCCAGATCGCGGCTTGCCTCTGCGCCGGCGGAGGTCGTCCAGTCGCGCAGGTCGGCCACGACCGCGGCAATGGAGTCAGGCGGGTCGGTAGCTGGAAGGAGATCAGCGACAAACTCGAAGCCGATCTGGTACTGGTGCTCGACGTCGATGCCGATCACGCGGATCCGTGCTCCGGGATCGAGGCCGCTGTTCCATGCGCGCAGACGCCTCCAGAACGACAACCACTCGCGCGTCCACGCGTAGGTCCCGCGCGACGCGTCGACGATCGCGGAGAGATCCGCGTCGCAGCCGATCCCCTGGACGTACGCGTTGAGCCGTTCGCCTGCCGCGAACCCGATCTCCGCGACGTAGGTCCGAACGCCGCGGGTCGCGTGAAGATACTGGAAGAGCTTGTATGCGTAGTCGGTGCTCTCTGCGACGCCGTGAGCCTCGCCCGCCAGGAACACGTCGTAGCGGTCGACCACGTCGTCAAGGATCGTGAAGCCGTCGAAGCGACCCGAATCGGTAATGTCGAGCGATCCTACGACGCGGTCGTCGATGTACCGGGCGGCATCTGTGAACAGGCTCGCGCACGATCCCAGAAGCATCGTTCCCACGATGCCCGCGATCACCGTGGCGCGGCGCCGCGCGTAGCGCCGCTTAGAACGCCGCGTGAAACGCGATGTCATTGGGTCCCGCCGGCCGCTGCGTAGCGGATCCCGGCGCGGCTCGACACGATTCGCGACGCGATCCCGCCCGGGTACGCGTTCATCGTCGACAGCTCGATCGTCGCCATGAGCGGCCCTGCGATCCTGGTGGCAACGCCGCCGGCTATACCGACGCTCCATGGAAAGTCGCCGCCCCATCCCGATACGATCGATCCGGCGACTCCGATCCGTAGCGCGACCCAGCCCCGGAACCGACCCGACGCGTCGACGCCAATCGCGACCGACGAGTAGAGCGGGATCAGTACATCGCGAAACGCCGCCGCCTGCGCGTTCACCGCGATTCCGGTGACGATGCCGGTCTCCGTGAACAACGACGAGTCGCCTCCGATCGGCGCGTCATCGCGCGCGGCGACCGAAACTCCGGCGCCGAAGTAAGGAGTGACGACGTCGCGGAACGCGTACATGTGCGTGTCAAACGTCAGATCGGCCGCGAGCGTCGGCTGGGAGACGGCTGGAGCGATCGTTGCGCACATCGCCAGCGCCGACAGGAGGAGCGTTCGGTGTCTCATGCCGGCGATTCTATCGGCATGGACGGATTCGACCAAGGCGCCGAGGCCCGGGGCGTCGGCCTTTTTGGGAGTAGCCGCTACGCCGACCGCGACCCTGGCGCGATTGGTGGGGACGGGTCGGTTCGTTCCGGGTCACGCTCTGGGTCGGTGCTGTCGAACTGATGCGCCGGGGCGCACGTCGCATCCACGAACGCCTCGGCTCGCGCGTACTGCCGCGCGATAAGGATTCGTTCGATCTGGCTGCGTACCGCGCGGTCGATCGGCGTCGGCTCGGAGAGACCCTCGGACACGCCGTCGATCCTGGCCTGAACGACGGACATACTCGGGGGCAGCGGGAGCGACGGATGCTCAGCGTCGCGCAGAGGCAGCTCGCGGCTCCCGGCGAAAGAGACGGGCGCCGGCATATGTTTGCACAGACGGTACGCCGGACGGCCCCTCTTGTCGGTCGCCGACGCATACCCGAACGCGCGGCAGAAGAACGGCCGCACCGCGTAGATCGTGCAGTGATAGTCGCCCTCTGCGCTGTAGAACGGACACGGCGGACCCGAATCGATTCCGTCGGGGTCGCGATTGAGTATGGTGTCGAGCCGCTCGTGGTGAGAGTCGAGCAGATGGTGCGCGATCAGCCGCGCTTCCGCGTCGCTGCACGGCGGCACCGTAGTCTCGCAGCATCGGCCGCAGCCGGTCGGACACGACACACCGGTCTTTGCCGCCCAGCGAGCGGCCTGTTGATCGAACCGTGCGTAGAGCGCGGGTATGGTGGTTGCCACGGTCTCCTCTGCCGGGACGAGCCGCGGCGCGAGCGCGATCATATCCGTGCCGGCCGATTCGCGTCAATACATCGGAAATCGGTCTACTACGGCGGGTCACGACGTCTTGTCGGGACGACGGGGCCGGTGTCTGCGACGGGGCGCCTTGCGCGTGAAGAAGCGCGCCTGGCGGCGGCTGAGCCGAAGCGGGCTGTTCATCGCCCAGCGTGCGCCCTCAAGGATGATGCTGAGGTCGCGCCGCGCGAGCTTGAAAAGCGCCGACACGATCGCCGGCAGCGCGACCGCGACGATCGCGGCGCCGACGCCGATAGCGATGTGCCACCACGGCACCCCCGACAAGGTCGACGTCACGAACGCGATTGCGGACGTGACCGCGGCGACTAGGAGGCCCGCGGTCGCGACCGAGCCGAACCCCGCCAACGGACCCGCCTTGGGCGACCCGGGCTGGCTTGCCGGCGGAGCCGGCGCCGGCGTGCCGGAGAGCACCGACGCCGCCCGGGCGTCGATCGCCGCCTCCGCGTCGCGTGTGACCGCGTCGATCCGACCGGTAACCATCTCGCCCAGGCGGCGGAACGGGCGGCCCACTGCCTCCATCAGTCCGATCGGGTTCACGACGATGTCGACGATCTCCGCGTTCCACTCCCGGCCGACGGTGTCGACGAACATGCCCTGCTTGCCGCGAAAAAGCCGGCGCCCGGTGCCGTTGGTGACCGGGACTGCGACCTCGTACGCGGGCGGCGCGTCGCGGTAGACCGAAGCGTATACGACGAAGATGTTCGACGTGCGTGCGGTCTCGGCGTGGAACTGCCGGTTCGCGACCTTGACCGCGAAGGTCATCGCGTATCCGCCCACATAGAGGGTTCCCGCTTCGAACGCCGCGCGTCGGTCGGCGTGGTAGAGATCCGGGCAACTGACGAAGCTGTTCGCGAAGCGCAGGAGGTTCTGCTGGAAGAGCGCGAGCCGGATAGCGCTCCGCAGGTCGGCGATGTCTGATGCCGCCCCTCCGGTCGGCGGCGGCGCGGTGAATTGATCGACCACTTGCCTCCAGTCTGCTTCGGTCAGCCGGTTGGTTGCCCCCAGAGTCGGCGTGACAACCTCGGCCGCGAAGCGCTCAAGCGCCGACTCGTACGCGGGATTGACCCGGTCGGTCAGAGGCAGCACCAGGTCGCGCGACGGGCGCGCGATCGGAAGCGTCGCGAGCGTCGATGCGACGACGCCCGGATCGAACGTGTCGAGCGCCGCGCGAACCAGATCGTCGAAGCGCGTCGCGTCCGGTGCATCCGCGATCGAACGCGCCGCGCGACACAGTTCGAAGTAGCCGTCGATCCTCGGCTTCAGGTCGACGAATACCGCCGGGGGCTGCAGCGACTGCTCCTGCGCTCCGGCTTCGCGCGCGGCCTGCTCCGCCCTGGCGCGCAGCGCGGCCAGCGTGGCGGGCCCCCCGGAGTCGGTCGCAAGCGACAGCGCGCGAACGATCCGCTCGCCGTCGGCGCTCGTCGGGTCGATCGATTCGGG
>RECL01000383.1 GCA_007694025.1 Spirochaetaceae bacterium | reverse complement strand
GAAAAATGCGGGTGGGGCGAGGGCGGCCCCCCGGGGGTTGGCTGCGTCGCGCGAAGGTCAGGAGCCGTGGCGGGGGGCCGGCCGCGCCGGCGAATCGACGGCGGCGCGCGTGGTCGGCTGGCCGCGCTGGCAAGTCGACGGCGGCGCGGCGCCTATCCTTCCAGGTCGACCCGCAACAGCTTGAGAATGTCTTCGAGGTCCTCCGGCCTGTGGTAGGTGATTTCGATGCGGCCGGCATTGTCGGTTCCGTGTATGACGACGCGCGTACCCAGATGGCGCACCAGGCAGTCTTCGATATGCCGGAGCTCGATGCTCTTTCGTGGAGCCGCCGACCTGCGACTGTTCGCATCATCGGTCGGAGCGGTGAACCCGTCGTCGCCGGTGGTAAGGAGGACGATCGGAGGGTCGGACTCGGGTTGGGCGGCGGCCGAGTCGGGTGCGGGCGGACCGTTCGGCCCGACGCCGGGAGGCAGCTCACCGCGCGCGGCGAGCTCGGCATCACGGACCGACATGCCGTCAGAGAGCATGCGGTCAAAGAGCTCGGTACGCCGCGCGGGATCGTCGACCGAAAGGAGTGCGCGCGCGTGGCCGGCGGTGAGCTTACCGTCGGAGATCGCCTGCTGCATCCGGTCGTCAAGGCGAAGGAGCCGTAGCGTGTTCGCGATCGCCGACCGGCTCTTGCCGAGCCGCTTCGCGAGCTCGTCCTGCGTGTTGCCCGAGTGATCGAGCGCGCGCTGGAGCGCCCGTGCTTCGTCGATCGGGTTGAGATCCTCGCGCTGGATATTCTCAATGAGCGCGATCTCAAGCTTCTCGTCGTCGGAGAAATCCTGGCTGATTACCGGGACCTCGGTAAGACCGGCGATCCGCGCGGCGCGGTATCGGCGTTCGCCGGCGATGATCACGTAGGACCCGTCGACCTGCTCTTCGGCGAGGATCGGCTGGATGATCCCCTTCTCCCGAATCGAGTCGGCGAGCTCGCGCAGCGACTCGTCGGGGAAGTGCTTGCGCGGCTGATCGGGGTTCGGCCTGATCCGGTCTAGATCGACGTTCACGATACTCGACAGATTCTCGAGCTGCGTGAGATCGCGACCCTGGAGCAACGCGTCGATCCCCTTGCCGAGTCTACGCTTTGACACGGTCGAGCACCTCCTCGCTCAGTTTCTGGTAGCTGCGCGCCCCGACGCAATCGGGGTCGTACTGGTGGACCGGGATGCCGTGCGACGGCGCTTCGGATAGCCGGACATTGCGCGGGATGATCGTCCGGAACACTCGTTTACCGAAGTAGCCGATCACTTCCTGCACGACGTCCTGCGCGAGTCGAGTCCGCGAGTCGTACATCGTGAAGAGGATTCCAAGGATGCCGAGGTCGCGGTTGAGCGACGCCTGCACGCGCTTGACGCTTTGCAGGAGCTGGGTGAGTCCCTCCATCGCGAAGTACTCGCACTGGAGCGGGATGAGGACGCTGTCGGCGGCGACCAACCCGTTCAATGTCAGGATACCGAGCGACGGCGGGCAGTCGATCAGGATGAAGTCGTAGTCGTCGCGGACCGGTTCGAGCGAACGCTTCAGGAACTGCTCGCGATCGGGCTGATCGACGAGCTCGACGTTTGCGCCGGTGAGATTGATCCCGGAAGAGACGACGCTGAGCCGTTCGACGCTGGTCGTTTGGGTCAGTTCCTGGACCGATCTGCCGCTGGTGATCGCTTCGTAGATTCCCGGCTGGTCGGTGCTCGCGCCAACGGCGCTTGAAAGGTTGCCCTGAGGATCGAAGTCGACAAGCAGTACCCTCCGGCCCGCCTCAGCAAGGTACGCCCCGAGGTTTACGGTTGTCGTCGTCTTACCGACGCCGCCCTTCTGATTGGCAAATACTATGATCGTTCCCATGATTCCGCCCGTATGGCCTGAGTATCCGCGATGAGTATAGTGAAACGACCGGTCGGTGTCAGCGACTCTGCGGTTATTGGCCCGAATGGTTCGGCGCGTGGGCTGGATCCGACGAGCGCAGTCCGGCGAGCAGGCTCCGGTGGAGTGGGTCTGGTGGGGTGGGGTTCCCCGCGGATCAGACCTTGCCGACCGTCTTCTGGACACGACTCCAGTGCGCTTGCTTCGCGTCGTCGCTCAGGAAGGTGCTCATCAGCGAGTTGCTGACCAGGACCATCAACTCGTCGCGGGAGAAACCAATGCTCGACGCGACGTTCTCGTACTCTTTGTTGAGTTCGATGGAGAAGAGGATCGGGTCGTCGGTGTTCACGGTGACGTTCAGGCCGCGGTCAAAGAACGCGCGGATCGGGTGGTCGGCGAGCTTGCTGACGTACTGCTTCGTGATGATGTTGCTGGTCGGACAGATTTCGAGCGCTGTCTGCTCGGCCTTGAGCCGCTCCATCAGAGCATCGTCCTGGATCGAGCTGATCCCGTGTCCGATTCGCTCGGCCTTGAGCAGGTCGATGGCTTCCCAGACCGATTCGGGACCGACTTCTTCGCCGGCGTGCGCGACGACGTGAAGGCCTGCCTTGCGCGCCTTCGCAAAGACCGGCTCGTAATCGGAGCACGGATTGCCGATCTCCTGACCGCCAAGGCCGATTCCGATGATCCGGTCTGTGCCCGTGCGCTTGAGGTACGCCTGCGTGAGTTCGAGGTTCTTCTGCGCGTTCTTCAACCCGAACGACCGCGACACATCGACGATGATCCGTACATCGACTCCGGACTTCTTTTGAGCGCGCTCGAATCCTGCGACCAGCGTATCGAACATCTCATCGAACCCGATCAGCCCACGGTTGAGAACCATCGACGGGCTCGCGAACGCCTCGATATAATAGATGTTGTTGCGCTGCGCGTACGCGACCACATCGTCAACGACAAGCTGAAAGTCGACCGGCTCGCGAAAGAAGGACTGCACGAAGAAGAACGACTCGATCATGCTCTGGAGGCTCACGATCTTTGAGAAATCGGTGAGCGCCGATGACTTTTCGTCGTGCGGAATATCGTACTTGTCCATCAGCGCTTCGTACGATGCAGAACTGACGCACATCTCGATATGGAGATGGATCTCGGTTTTGGGTATCGACGCTATGAACTGCTGCAAACCACCCATGAGACGAGCGCTCCCTTACCCGTAGAGTCGGTATTCTAGTCGTAAAGGATAACTGATTTTTCCTTGTTCTACCAGAAATAGTGTCGTTGTCCGAAAAAAAGTCGGCTCGGGGCGACTGAGCAAGCTGTGCGGGCGAACCAGGCATGGCATACCGGGCGGCGGGGCGAGCCGGGCGGGCGGGCAGGCGAGGTATATCGGGCGACCGAGCGAGCCGCACGGGCCGCCAGGCAAGGCATACTGGGTGGCCCGGGGATCGCCGGGATAGACGGGGTGCGTCGGTGCGGGCCTTCTTGCCGGGCGGTGGTAGTGGTGTCAGCGGTGGTGGCGGTAGCCGGGGGGCGGTAGCGGGGGCGGTCGTGGTGGCGGCGGTGGCGGCCCCGCGCCACTACTCGTCGGCGACGATCGTCCCTGCGGTGCGGCCGCTCGTCAGGTCTGAGAGCGCGGCGCGCAGTTCGTCGGCGCTCTCCTCAGGCACAGACACGATGAGTTCGACCTGTGACCCGAATGTCTCGTTGTGGATTGCTCCGTCACGCTGACGGATCTGCAGCCTGGCCCGATCGCGTTCAGCGTACTCGACCAGAACCGAGAGCTCCACCCGACGGATCCGAGGCCGCTTCGGCGTCGCGTCGAGTGCGGCCGCGGCGGCCGAGCCGTACGCGTGGACGAGGCCCCCGGTACCCAGTTTGGTTCCGCCGAAGTAGCGAGTAACGGTCACTACGACGTCACGAAGCCCGGAGCCGCGTAGATGATCCATAACCGGTCGGGCGGCGGTGCCCTTCGGTTCACCGGCGTCGCTCATCCCGGCCATCTCACTGTTGGTGTCGCCAACAAGGAAGGCGTACACGACGTGGCTGGCGTTCGGGTGCCGGCCACGAACGGTGTGGATCTCACGCTCGGCGTCGGCGACCGAGTGGATCGGAGCAACGCACGCGATGAAACGGGAACGCTTCACGGCGAGCTCGCGTTCTGTTGCGGAAAC
>RECL01000381.1 GCA_007694025.1 Spirochaetaceae bacterium | reverse complement strand
GGGAATCGTTCCGTCAGCCTTGGGCGACAGCGACAGCAGCAGCGAACCCCCGCGCGATGCGCGGTCGACTATGCCGTGGACGAGTTCGGCCGACGATCGATATGCCTGACCCTCGACCCACCCCCACGACCGATCGCCGATCTTCATGTCGTCATTGAACGGCAGATCGAAGTTGTCTGGTCGGTCGCGGCCTTCCTCGAACTGTCGTACACCGAATCGCTCGTGGAAGTTGAGCACCAGCGTGAGGTTGAGCTTGTTCAATACCACAACGTCCTTGCCCCAATCGATCGCTGCATTGAGGTAGTGCGCAAGGACCTCCAGTGAGTGGTGAACGAGACCGGGTTCGTTGAACCGGCCTCCGTCGAACCACATCACGTCGGGCTGGTACTTGTCGATGACTTCCTTGACCTTGAGCTTCCACAGACGCAGAAACTCATCAAAGTCCGAGCCGACGAACTGGTGCCAGTAGAGATCGGCGAACTGCGGATCGTAGAGGTCCCACGACTCGGCGCGGCCGCGTTCTACCGCCTGCTCCGAAAAGGTTCGCGTCCACTGGGTCCACCCGGGAAGGAACCAGTTGTATCCGCGTATAATGTGGAAGGGTGCGACCAGCCGAACTCCACGGTTTCGAAGCGCCGCTGCGAACTCGCCGTAGAGGTCGCGACGCGGCCCCATCTTCCCAACGTTCCACCGGTATACACCGCTGTCCCAGAGACCGAACCCGTCGTGATGGGCGAGCGAAAAACCGCCGTAGGACGCCCCAGACTCCACGACCAGATCGGCCCACTCGCCAGCGTCGTAGCGCGACGCGGTGAACAGTGGCACGAAGTCCTTGTAGCCGAATCGGGCGGGTGAGCCGTAGCGCTCGACGTGCTGCGCATGGATCGGATGCTCCGGGTCGTACATGTACTTGCCGTACCACTCATTCCCAAATCCAGGGATCGAGTAGAGTCCCCAATGGGCGTACAGGCCGAACTTCGCGTCCAGAAACCAGTCGGGAACCTGATGCTCGATCAGGCTCTCCCACTCCGGGCGGTAGCGTTTCTTCACGGTAGTACCTCTCCTATTCGGTCGGTCGATGGCCGCTTGGCGATTCGACCGACGGCGGCAGCGCGCGTTCCAGGCGCGCGACAACCTCTGGTCGTGCGGCTACCAGGTTCTCCATCTCGTGGACATCGTCGCGGTACGCGAAGAGCTCGGTCGTGCCTTCGGCATGGACCACGAGCTTGTAGTCGTCGTCGAGCGCGCAGCGCCACGAGTTCTTTCCTTCTTCCAGCGCCGCGGTGATCGGTCGGGCTGTCGGGTCGAACGTTCTGAGCCGACCCCGAGCTTCCAGCAAAGACACGCTGTCAATCCCGGCAGGGACCGGCAGGTCGGCAGCGGACAGGATCGTGGCCGTGATATCCAGGTTCGACACCGCGCGTGTGACTGTCTGGCCAGTCGGGATACCCGGTCCCGCCATGACGAGTGGTACCCCGAGGGACGGGGTCAAAGCGCGGTTTTTTCCCCAACGATCATGGTCGCCGAGCATCTCTCCGTGGTCGGAGCTGAAGATAACGACGGTGTTGTCCAGCTGGTGCGTCGACTCCAGCCACTTTGTAAGATCGCCGATGCGCTCATCGATATTGCGGCACATCGCCGAGTAGGCGCGACGAGTCCGCTGCACTGCTGTACTGTCGTGATCACAGGCGACTGCGTCTGGCATTCTTGTGTCTCGGCACCATTCGTTCATCTTTGGGGTGACGTCGAAGGGCCCATGCGGTCCCGGGAAGTTCACCTGCAAGAACCACGGTCGAGACTGGTCGGCTTCCGAAAGCAGCTCGAGTGCGTTGCGCGTGACCCAGTTGTCACCGTAGTCCTGGTCGTCGAGGGGCGAAAGGTGCGTGGCCAGGGAGTTCGCTCCACGACGAAGTTCCATGTCGTCGACGTACGCCTGAACGACCCCGCGTCGAGAGAGATACGACAGATACGGGCCCGGAGTGGAGCGGTTCCACGCAGCGATCCCGTCGATCTTTCCTTCGCTGTCGATTCCGCCGGTGAACCCCCACTCCCCGAGCAGGTGGGAACCGTCGGGACCCCACGTGTATTCCGGCTTGTGCAGGTCGAACTTGCCGCATCCAAGAACGGAGTAGCCGGCATCGCGAAGGCGAGCGTAGAAGGTCGGAAGCTCGATCGGGTAGTTCTGCGCGTTCGACCGTACGCCGGTGCGGTGGTACTCGAGTCCTGAGGCCAGACACGCACGTGCCGGAGCGCAAAGCGGACTCGGGCAGAAGGCGTTCGTGAACCTGCTTCCCCGATCGGCGAGCCGAACGATGTTGGGCGTATCGATCCCGACGCCGTCAGGCAGCCCGGTCCAGTCGCGACGCCACTGGTCAGGGAGCAGCAGGAGGATGTTCGGTGGGCGTTGGCCGGGGCTATTCATGGGTTCTCCTCATTTCGTACTCAATACGGGTGGCTCGATCCCCGCGGCGCGAAGCGTCTCCTCGAAGAGAGTCTTCAGCTCAGGGTATCGATCATCGGTATCGCCGATCCGGCGTTTGGTCGCGACCAGCTGGTTGAGTAGCCGCGCTCTGGCGTCGGCGTACGCCGGATCCGACCAGACGTTGCGTAGCTCATAGGGATCGTTGACCAGGTCGTAGAGCTCCCATCCGGGCGGCGTCGTGCAGGATTGCGCGCCCGACGCGTCCAGGGGCAGCCCGTAGAAGAAGATGAGCTTGTGCTCCTTCGTGCGGATACCGTAGTGCGCCGGATTGTCGTGGTGTGCCATATGCATCCAGTACCGGTTGTACACGACGTCTGACCAGTCCGCGGGAGTCGTACCCGACAGAATCGGGCGGAAGCTGCGTCCATCGAAGCTGTCAGCTGCAGGTACATCCGCGTAATCCAGCAGCGTCCGTGCGAAGTCGAGGTTCGACACGAGCGTATCGCAGCGACCGCCTGCGGCTATCTCCCGTGGGTAGCGTACCAGGAGCGGCATCCGCAGCGACTCCTCGAATATCCAGCGCTTGTCGATGTAGTCGTGCTCGCCCAGAAACATCCCCTGATCCGACGTGTAGACGACGATCGTGTTGGAGGCAATGCCGTCGCTGTCCAGGTAGTCCAGAAGCGATCCGACCGAGTCATCGATACCCCGCACGCAGCGCAAATAGTCTTTCAGATACTTCTGGTACGCTGCGCGCGTGCGCTCGTCTGCCGACAGTCCCGTGACGTCGAGCGTTCCGGTCGGGTAGTCGGCACGGCTCATCCACCGGATCGCGTTGCGCCGGACATTTCGGTCCGATACGCTCGTGCCGTAGATGCGTGAGCCATCGCTTCGGTGGCTCTTGTCCTCCCAGAGCGAGTCGGGCTCGGGAATCTCGATGCCATCGAAGATGTGTTCATACCGCTCGGCGTACTCGAAGTCGTCGTGCGGCGCCTTGTGGTGACAGAACAGGAGAAACGGCTTCGACCGATCTCGCTGCTTGAGCCACGCGATCGTCTTCTGCGCGACCAGGTCGGTCACGTGACCCGTGTGACGCGTTCCGGTCGGATAGAGAGAGTCTGCCGGCCAATCGTCGTCGGGATCGATGAAGAACGGATCGTGGTAGAGCCCCTGGCCCGGGAGAATCGAGAACTCGTCGAACCCACGCGGGTGGGCGTGGAGGTGCCACTTGCCGAACAGAGCCGTCGCGTACCCAGCGGCGCGGAAGTCCTCCACGAAGGTACGCGCGTCGGCGGGCAGCGGATCCTCGAGCGTGCGTACCCCGTTGACGTGCGAGTGCTGGCCGGTGAGGATCGTCGCGCGACTCGGTGTACAGATCGCATTCGTGCAGTGACAATTGTAGAGGAGCATCCCTTCTTCGGCGAGTCGGTCGATGTGGGGCGTCCTGAATACCGATGCAAGGCGCGAACCGTACGCGCTGATAGCGTTCGCGGCGTGGTCGTCGGACATGATGAACAGGATATTCGGACGTTCACTCACGGACTTCCCCTCCCGCGATCACCCCGTCCAGATCCCAGAGCGCCTCCCACCCGGGGCTGCCCGGCCAGAGGAAGACCTGACCCTTTATCAGTCTGCAGTCGCGATCGATCGCCGCTATCGCCT
>RECL01000379.1 GCA_007694025.1 Spirochaetaceae bacterium | reverse complement strand
GACTGAAAGCCCAATCGCGTCGTACCGCGGATGCCGTCGTGGCCGAAACACACGGGGCACCGGAACCGGTACGCTTTGTTCAGTCAGTGAACAACTATGGCGCGGTCGCGGAAAATGTCAAGATGTTCGGGGAGAAACTGGATAGGTGCGGCGGAGGCGAAGAACCCTACGAAAGCCTCTCCAAGACCGTGGACTTGGAGTCTGCCATCGCAAACTCATCCAACGCCGCGTCGAGCGCACTCTGGTCCTCGCACGCCATGATGCGTTCGCGTTCGGCGTCGGTCAGTCCGAACTTGCGGTCCACCAGGCGGATGAGCACCTCGCGGCTCTGCTGCAAAGAACCCTTCTCCAGGCCCCTTTCGAGCATCGCTTGTGCGAACGTCATGTAATCACCCTCTACCTCATGATACCCTAATCGAGAGGCGGCGGCCATCAGCGCATCCACCTCATCCTCGCTCTTCACGGTCGCGGTGGACTCCCCGGTCGCAGTAGATCCGTCAGGGTCAAACTGGAGCAGCAGGTCGGTCCGATGCGTGCGTGCATGCCGGTCCACAAGCGACTCCGGCTCCACGGTGACCCGCGCGCCGGCGAGCCGCGACGCGTGCCGTTCGGGCAGGAGAAAGAGCGTGAGCTCTCTGGCGGTCTGCGGGTCTACGAACGCGGCTCGAAACAAGGCATCGTACGGGGTGTTCGTTTCACTCACACCCTCTATAACCGCCGGAATCGCGCTGGCGCTTCACTTCGTGCGTCGGGAAGTCGTGGATGGTTTCCATATAGGGCATGAGAGAGGATCGCTCGCGTAATCGCGTCACTGTTCGGGATCTGTTCGGGACTGCCAGTATCCAGGAGACCTGTGAAGGTGCATCACCGCGAGGATGAAGACTGAATCGCCCGCTATCGCATAGAGCACGCCGTACGGGTAGCGGCGTAGGAGCGCCCGTCGAATGCCTTCGTCAATGAAGGGCCATGCCAGAGGATGGGCCAGAATCCGGTCGATCGCGGACGCGACTTCGGCTGAGAAGTCCAGTCCAAGGCCCGGCTCGCGCTCCTCGTAGTAGTCAACCGATTCCGAGTACTCCTGCTGAGCAGCAGGGTGGAACGAAACCGTCACTGGGCGAGGCGCTCGCGCACTCTCTGAAAGACCTCCTGAGCGGGAACGGCGGTGATCTTCCCGCTGCACAGATCATCCAGTCGCTGTTGGGCCACCTGCGTCCATTCACGGTCAATTGTCGAATCCGTGGGGTTCAGACTCCGAAGAATGGAGTCGACGACCAGCGCTCGGTCTTCGACCGGCAATGAAATCGCCTCGTCTATCAGTGTCTGCTTGTCCATGACCCCTCCTATATCTTGTCGGAAACCATACTGCTCACTCACGCGATATGCGGCCTGTTCAGTCAGGGAACAAGCAGATCGCGCTGGACGGATGCGTCAAGGCGGTCGCCGTAGAGCACTGCTACAGCCTGGCCAGAACCTGCGCCTTCGAGCCTGCATCCAGAATCTCGTCGAGCGCCGCGTCGAGCGCACTCTGGTCCTCACACGCTACGATGCGTTCGCGTTCGGCGTCGGTCAGTCCGAACTTGCGGTCCACCAGGCGGATGAGCACTTCGCGGCTTCGCTGGAGGGAGCCCTGCTCAAGCCCCTGTTCCAGCCCTTCGTTTCGGCCCTTTTCGAGCATCACCTGTGCGAACGTCATGTAATCACCCTCTACCTCATGATACCCTAATCGAGACGCGGCGGCCATCAGCGCATCCACCTCATCCTCGCTCTTCACGGTCACGTAGATGTACTCTACCACCCGGGCAAGATGCCGGGCCGCAGGGTCCGCATGCGCGAGGTGCAGCAGTTCGGTCAGCATCTGCGCAGCGGGCTCTTCCAGATCCAGCCGCGCGTGCTTGAGAGCGAGGAGTCCCAGCATCGCCCGCAGCGATCCGGTTATCCTGTCGTCCGGAATCTTCGTGAGGTTCAGGAAGATCGGACGGTAATGCGGTACGTGCCGTGAATCAGCTCCCTCTACGATCAACTCGGCAAACTGCAACGGCGCATCCCACTTCTCCTTCCCGTGGTAGAGCACCACCGGCAGGATTGGAGGCAGCAACGCGTGGCGATCCTCCCCGCGCTCATCGGCCAGCCGTTGCCAGATGACGGTCATGTAGCGCAGCAGTTGCAGCGTCACCCAGCGATGCGGATACGACTTATGCTCGTAGAGCACGTAGACGTACACCGTGCTGCCGCCGTTCCCGGTCGCAGTAGATCCGTCAAGGTCAAACTGGAGCAGCAGGTCGGTCCGATGCGTTCGCGCCTGCTGGTCGACGAGCGACTCCGGCTCCACGGTGACCCGAGCGCCGGCAAGCCGCCGAGAATGTGCCTCCGGCAGGAGAAAGAGCGTGAGCTCTCTGGCGGTCTGCGGGTCTACGAACGCGGCTCGAAACAACGTATCGTACGGGGTGTTCGTGTCACTCACACCCTCTATAACCGCCGGAATCGCGCTGGTGCTTCACTTTGTGCATCACGAAACTCACAACGGTCGGTACCATCCTGGAGCAGGAGGGGGTAGCGGAGTACCCGGGGCCCGGCCCGGCGGAGCGTCAGCGAGCCGGAACAGCCGGGCCCGGACCGCGGCGCCGGCGCGCGCCGCGGCGGGGACGGAGCGCGGGGGAGACTTCCCCCCGGAGATTGTCGGGTGGGATAATATGCTCCACGGTTAGGTCGGCCATACTCGATCTCCGCGAAGCGGAACTCCTGCACGGGACCGGCACGTGTGGGTCACTCGATCGGCTCCGGCGGCACGGCTGATAGTGATGACGATGTCCGTCTTGATCGCAGCGAAACGTCGAGGACCTCGATCCCGACGACGGTGTCGTCGATATCGTAGTTGAGGATGATACCGGGTGCCACTTCGTCGGACTCATCGACGGGGGCGTCACTGAGTCGCAAGGAAAGAGCGTCGGCCTCACGATCAATGTGTACCTTCATGTTCTCCCCCTCAATGCGAATGTCGCAGACGGGAAGGCGTGGTCATGTAGTCAAGGCGGTCGCCGCAGATCCCTACGAAAGCCTGGCCAGAACCTGCGCCTTCGAGCCTGCATCCAGGATTTCATCCAACGCCGCGTCGAGCGCACTCTGGTCCTCGCACGCCATGATGCGTTCGCGTTCGGCGTCGGTCAGTCCGAACTTGCGATTCACGAGGCGGATGAGCACTTCGCGGCTTCGCTGGAGGGAGCCCTGTTCCAGCCCCTGCTCAAGACCCTGCTTCAGCCCTTCGTTCCGGCCTTCTGCGAGCAACTCCTGTGCGTACGTCATATAGCCACCCTCGACTTCATGATACCCTAATCGCGATGCGGCGACCATCAACCGCTTCACCTCATCAGCGCTCTTGACGATGAAGTAGACCTGTTGTACCACCCGGGCCAGATGCCTGACGGCGGGGTCCGCCTCACCACGGTGCAGCAGATCGGTCAGAAGGTCGGTGGCAGCCGGTTCGAGTGGCAGCCGCGAGTGCTTGAGCGCTACAAGACCGAGCACCGTTCGCAGCGACCCGGTGATCTGGTCGTCCGGAATCTTCGTGAGGTTCAGGAAGATCGGACGGTAGTGAGGGATGTACGATGAGTCGGTTCCGCCTGCAATGAGTTCGGCGAACTGGAGCGGAGCATTCCACCGTTTCGCGCCGTGGTACAGTACCACCGGCAGGATCTCCGGTAGACGTTCGCCGTCGCGCTTGCCGGTCTTGCTGGCGAGCCGTTGCCAGATCGTCGCCATGGAGTGCAGCAACTGCACCGTGACCCACTTGTCACGGTATGATTTGTTTCATAGAGCACGTAGACGTAGGCCGTTCGGCGCGTCGTGCCCCGCACTTTCGGTCCGGGCCACGTGAACTGCAGCAGCAGGTCGGTGCGGCGGCTGCGCGCCTTTTGGTCCACCAGGGTTTCGGGGTCCACGGTGACCACGCCGGCAAGCCACGACGCGTGCCGTTCGGGCAGCAGAAGGAGCGTGAGCTCTCGCGCGGTCTGCGGGTCTGCGAACGCGGCTCGGAACACTATCGTACGGGGTGTTCGTGTCACTCACACCCTCTATAACCGCCGGAATCGCGCT
>RECL01000227.1 GCA_007694025.1 Spirochaetaceae bacterium | reverse complement strand
GCTTCGTGCTCGGGCCGTGAATACCGACCGCGGTCAGGAGCTTGCGCTCATTCGCAGAAAGCGCACGCGGCCTCAGAGCGGGAGATACGTCGTTTGGGCGGCTGGTCTGATCGGTCACAACTTCCAGCTATGGCCACGGAGTCTACGGAGCGGGTCCGCCGCGGTCAAGCGCTACACCGCTGCGGCAAACCTTTCGGTGGAGACCAGACAGGAGTGGTGGCGGTACTCTGATGGGCTCATCCCCGTTCGACGGTGAAACAGCTTGGAAAAGTGGTAGACATCGTCGTATCCGACCAGATGCGCGACTTCGCTGACTCGTTCGTGCTCCTGGCTGCGCAGTTCGTGCTTCGCGGCCTCGATGCGTAGTTTGATGATCAGCTCCTTCGGTGACACCCCGAAATAATGACGGAACTGCGCGGCAAAGTAGGAGGTTGACAGGTCGCACCGCTGCGCCAGATCGGCCACCTGGAGCGGTTCGCGGTAGCTGTCGACCAGCGCATCGCGGGCATCCTGGAAGCAGCGCGGCACCGCGAGCCGGTCGTCTGAACACGGCGCGGTCTGTGACGCGACGGTCGTGATGAGCCGGGACAGAATCCTTCCTGCGACCTCCGGCCTTACACGGTTCAACCCACAACTCGCACGCTGGAGATCAAGGGCGGCCGATTCCATCGCGTGCGGTGCCGGCAGGTGCAGGGCTGTATCGAGCACCAGACCCGATTCGCGAACGAGCCGTTCCACCAGCGATCCGGACGCCGTCAAGTGTGTATGCGACCAGAATTTTTCCTCGCAGCCGTAGTAGAGTGGAGTGCCAGGAGTGAACACGCGGAACGTCTCCTCTGAAACCGGCTCGTACGGTACCGACCCCAGGTAGTTCTGCTCGTAGACGTAGATAAACGTGTAGCACGTCCGCGGTCGCGATATTGAGATCGGGAACTGGTGGGCGTCCCGGTACCCGAACCCGTGAACCTCACAGACCGGATCGCCGAGCACAAACGGCGACGTCAGTGCGGTCTTGAACGAAACGTCGGGCCTCTCCATCATGCGTCGCTCCTTGGTGGCTGAGCCACCCATCCATTGTCTCACGACATCTGCTACCTGTCAAAGAAAATGTCCGATCTGGCCGCTCAGAAGACCGTGGGGACGCAGAAAACCGAATCGAGGTTCCGAGTCGAGCACCAGACGGTTGATATCGAGCGGCGTAACCTGCTACCATCCGCTCGTGTTCGCTCAGGAACGCCGTACGGCGATAATGACGTTGCTCGAACAGCACGGCCGACTCTCCGTCGGAGACATTCAGACCCAGCTGAGTGCGTCACCGGCCACGATTCGTCGCGACCTGGGAGAGATGGAACGACTCGGCACGGTCGTTCGAACCCATGGTGGCATCATCCACCCGTCCGTGCTCCAGGGAGAGCCGGTGTTTCAGCGCCGGGCGCAGATCGGATCGGATGCGAAGCGGGCGATCGCGGAGCGAGCCGCCCGTGAGGTCGACGCCGGGATGGTGGTGTACATCGACAGCGGAACAAGCGCGCTGGCGGTCGCGTCGCTCCTGGTGGCGCGCCGGGGGCTGACGATCGTGACAAACTCGATCCCGATTCTGGCACTCTCGCGAAGCGACGGAGCGACGATCGTCAGTACCGGAGGAACGGTCCGTGTGCCGAGTCAGTCGCTGGTGGGTTCAGATGCCCATGGCTGGCTGAGTCGAATCAGGGTCGATGTGGCGATCATCGGTGCGTCCGGGCTGAGCCCGCAGGATGGCCCGAGCGTTACGTCTCTGGAGGAGTGCGCCACCAAACGGGGAGCGATCGAACGCGCCACCCGAACCATACTGATCGCCGACGCGTCGAAGTGGGGCCGACCGGCGCTCATCGCGTTCGCAGGCTGGCCCGCCATCGATACGTGGATAACCGACGCCGAGCCAGTCGGTCCGGAGGCCGCACGTGTCTGCACATTCGGCACGCGTATCATTGCATGCGAACATCCGCATCGTTGGCCGTGACGACCGCCCGGTACCAGGCGAAGCTGTCCTTGCGGAACCGCCGCTGCGTCGCGTAGTCGATGTACGTCAACCCGAAGCGCATCGAATAGCCGTCCTGCCACTCGAAGTTGTCCATCAGCGACCAGTGAATGTAGCCGCGAAGGTCGACCCCGTCGGCGATCGCACGGTGCGCGGCCGCCAGGTGCTGACGGATGAACTCGATCCGCAGCGGGTCATGGACCTCCCCGGACTCGGTGGGGATGTCCTTGAACGCGACGCCGTTCTCCGTGATGATGATCGGAATCCGTCCGTAGTCGGCGGTGATCCGGATGAGGTTGTCGTAGAGCCCCTGCGGCCAGATCGACCAGCCCTTTTCGGTGAAGTATTCGCTCATCGGCAGGGTCTCGAAGTCGAGTGGCCACCCCTGGTTCGGGTCGTGGCGCAGCTTGTGCGACATGTAATAGCTGTGACCCAGAAAGTCGGTCCCGTTCGCTATGACAGTCAGGTCTTCTTCGGTCACGCGGGGCAGCACGACGCCGTGGGCGGCGTACCAGTCGAGCATGTCCTTCGGATAACCGCGGCCGCAGAGCGGGTCCATGAACCAGCGGGTGTACCAGCCGTAGTCGCGATGCGCGGCGGCCCGGTCCTCTTCGCTGTCCGACGCTGGATAGGTCATCTGGGTATTGAGCTTGATCCCCATCTGCGACTTCGGGTACGAGCGATGGAGGAGGTCGATCGCCCGGCCGTGCGACAGGAGGAGGTGGTGGCTCACCAGCACGGCAGTTGAAAAGTCGCGCAGGCCCGGCCCGTGGCGGCCGAACCAGTTCCCCGCCCACGCAACAACCCACGGCTCGGTGTGCGATACCCAGAACGGGACCCGATCACCGATCGCCTCGTACATGAGCTCGACGTAGTCGGCGAAGTGGTCGACCGTCTCGCGGTTCGCCCAGCCGCCGCGGTCCTGGAGCGCCTGCGGCAGATCCCAGTGGTAGAGCGTCGCCATCGGCGTGACGCCGGCCTCGACCAGCTTCGCGACCAGCCGCTTGTAGAAGTCGACACCCTTGGTATTCACTCCCCCTGCACGCGTCCCGTTGGGGAGTACGCGCGGCCAGGAGATTGAGAAGCTGTAGACTTGAGCGCCGAGCTCCTTGATCAGCGCGACGTCTTCGTCGAGCCGGTGGTAGTGGTCGCACGCGACGTCACCGGTATGGGTGCGGTAGACGTGTCCCGGGTTGTGCGTGAAGCGGTCCCAGATTGACTCGCCCTTCCCGTCCTCATTCCACGCGCCTTCGATCTGGTAGCTTGCCGTTGCCGTTCCCCAGAGAAACCCCGGAGGGAACCGTCGTTCGTTGGCCATCGCAGCCTCCGCGGTGATCGTAGCGGGCGACGCCGGCGTGTGCCATGGTGTTTTTCGCGATCACGTGTGGTTTCTGCGGCAGTAGTCGGACGCGCGCGCTGCGCGCCGTTCGCGTCAGCCGTCCAGCTGCTCGATGAGCGGGTGGAGGTTGCTATAGTCGTGCTCGACTCCGGCTGCGTCGAGGATCTGGGAGATCTGGCCGCGGTGGTGCGTCGCGTGGTTGAGTACGTGCAGGAGCAGATCGCCAAGCCGGTGACGGTGGCGATCTCCCGCCCGGGTGGTGTACTCCGCCACGGCGTCCACGGCGCCTGGTTCACCGACCAGATCTACGATCAGCCGGTCGACCGTGAGGTGATGGTCGCATAGATCCGTGAGCGACTGGTGGAGCATCCGGTCCTTCGTCCGCCCGATCGCGACCGTCTCGTGCGCAAGCGCCTGCGACCCTGGAAGCGACTCCCGGAATCGCAGCAACCAGCTGAGCTCGGCGAGCAGCACGTGGTTAAGTATCCCCAGGATCGACCCGAAGGGCGAGCCCGCCGGCTTGGCCACGAGCTCGGGGTCGACGCCGGCGAGAAGGTCGTAGACGACCCTGTCGACGTGCGCGTTGTACCGCGCAAGGAGCGCAAGCTCACGCATCGGTAGTCTCCGCCCATCGGACCGGCGCGGCGGTTGGTGGAAACTCCGGCCTGTACACATATGAAGGATCGCGACTCTGCTGCCGCTTGATCCGCCAGAGGTTGGCAAGCGCTCGCCAGAACCCGGGTTGCGGGGTGGGATAGTCGAACGCAACCGAGCGGTGAAACCGCGGCAGGTTGTAGAACGGCACCGCCGCGTACATGTGATGCTCGATGTGGTAGTTCATGTTCCAGTAGAGGAACCGCATGAGAGGACCAAACTTCACCGTGTAGCATGTGACCCGCCAGTCCGGGATTGACTCCGACAGTCCGGTGTGCTGCAACGCACCGCAGAACTTCGACAGCCAGGTCGCAAAGAAGCTGCCGAGCGTGATGAGGTAGATGAGAACCCACATCCGGGTCGCAATGAACAGCGCCAGAAGCACGGCGTGTCCGCCTACGACGATCCGGGCCCAGCGGATCATCTCCCGGCGTCGATCATCATCGGTCGGGAAGAGCGGATCCCAGAAGAAGTAGTCGGCGTCACCATCGCCGGCTGCGTGCTGGAGGTTCAGTCCTACGAATCGAAGCGCGTGCGGGAGATCGAAGGTGAACCAGAACAGAAGGTTCTTCGCGTTGATCTTCTCCATCACCGGTCCCTGGATCACTTCCTTGTCGATACCGCGGTGAACCGTGAACTGGTGGTGGAGCGCGTGGCTGGCGCGAAAATGAACCGGATTGTTCCACGTGAGGAAGCTGAAGAGGCGGTAGAAGAACTCGTTGAGCGCCTTTGTCCGGAACGCCGTTCCATGGCTCAGCTCGTGGACGGCAGCCGCCATACTGACGAAGCCGTGGAACATCGAGTGAACGTAACACGCCACCACCATCGCCACCCACTGTCGGGTCACAAAGAAGTAGACCGACACCGCCGTTGTCGCAAGAAAGACGAGCAGGAAGCCCCCCGCGTGCAGCAACCCGCGGAGGTCGCTTCGGCCTGTGAACTCCCGGAGCTTCTGCGCCGGTAGCGGGGTGCGATACCAGTTGATGCGGGCGTCACTCACCAGAACCTCCCTGCCGCAATCATCTATATTGTCGACCACCTGAGTCAAGGACGCCGGTCACGGCTCACGTCCACGTGAAGACGACCCGCATGATCTCGCGACTGACGAGGCGCGGGTACGCCTCTGCACAGTCCCGGTACGAGTAGCGCGTTGCCGCGACTATGCCCGGATCTATCTTCTTCCGGGCCATGAGATCGAGCGAGTCGGCTATGTCCGCGGTGTCGCAGTCACGCGGAGTGATCAGATCGATCTCCGGGCGGAACAGTGCGAAGTATTCCAGCGATACCGGATCCTCAACTGTTCCCTGGAGCACCAGCCGTGGGCAGTGGGCAAGGTCGTCATCCCATTCACGCGGCTTGAGGTAGCGGGAAGTGGGTTCGAGCACGCTCGCGACCCCGGTGGCGTCGAACGCAACCGCAGCGCCACCTCCGGTGATCTCCTTCGCCGTTTCCACCACGTTCGTGTCGCGTGCGTCGAGCGCGTGGAGCGCTCCCGCCTTCTGTGCCAGGGCGAGCCGATCGGCGACGGTGTCCACCGCGATGACCTTCGCCCCGCGGGCGACGCAGTGCTGCACAACGAAGTGGCCGATGAGACCGAGCCCCACGACGACCACCCACTCGCCGGCCGCAACCCGCGCCCGCTTCACGCCGTGGAGTGAGATCCCCGACACCTTCGCGAAAATGGCATCCTCATCGCGCACTCCTGCCGGCACACGACAGAGTTTGCCCTCATCGGTCAGCGTGTGCGAGACCTGCGATCCCCAGCACTTGGTGTACGGAGCAGGGTCGTAGAGGTGCGTGCGGACTATGAGCCTTTCGCCGGGCTTCACTGTGGTGTCGGATCCGGCCTTCTCAACGACCGCGAGATTCTCGTAACCCGGGATGAGGGGAAACTCGGCTCCGCGCTGCTTTCCGCGGTAAACCCGGGTCTCCGTGCCGGTACTCACCCCGGTGAGGAGCGTCCGGCACAGCAGCTGCCCAGGCCCGAGATCGGGGATGTCAATCTCCCCAACGGTCGCCTCAAGGGCCTTCGGAAAGACTATGCACTGGGCTTTCATTGTGTCCTCCAAGCATCGCGGATACACGTCGGCGAGTGATCCTACGGTAGGTCAGCCACAACCGTCCACCACCCGAATTGCGCCCGATACCGCATCTACCGATACGTCACCAACGGGACAGCTAACCTTACCGCCACCGGATCAGGCCTTCGGCAACAGTAGCGGGCGAACAGACCCGACCGCGAGTATTCGGTGTCGCTCGCGCCAGGCTGGAGTCACCGGTCCCGCCGATTACCCAGGGGAAAGCATGGGCCGCCCGTGCGGGCGGCCCATGCCGTGAATCAAAGGATCGATAGGTCTACTCCCGGAAGAAGACGGTATCGCGCATCTGAGCCATTGTGTCTCTGGCCCATGTCCAGGGAACAGGCGGCTCAACGACGTTTCCCAGAGTCCGGCGTGCAACCACCGGCTGGGGGGTGTAGCCAGCCATGCCGAAGCTCAAGCGCCAGGAGATGACTTCTTCGGTGATCTCTCTCCCGAGTTGTCGGTATCTCTCGCTCCCAAGCGGTTGCCGCTGCCACTCCTGCACTTTGGCGTACCAGTCCTTGAAGAACTGTGGCGGCTCGACCGCATTGTCGCCTCTCCCGTCCGTCAGAACCCACGAGCTCCAGCCGGGTGCGCCCAACCCGATGAAATTGCCCGTCGGGTTGGACCAGAGGACGTACTCAGGCGCCTGACCCATCCCATCAGTCGCCTGAATCTGGATCTCGGTAGCCAGGTTCATCCTGGCCACGACTTGCGGGAAGTCTCCGTACAATCTCATATCAAGACTGATCCCGACTGCGGCCAGATCCTCTTTCATCATCTCGAAGGGGCGTGGGTCGGACACGTGTGTTTCGAGCAGGAGGGTCAGGGGGCGCCCGTCGCGCATCAACAGTATCCCGTCGCGGTTCTTGTTTGTGAGGCCCATTTCGACCAACAGCTGCGCCGCCCGCTGCGGGTTGTGGGTGGCTCTTCCTGTGTCGTCCCAGGCAGGATCGTAGAAGCTCGCGCCGCGGTTCGCGGGAACCCATGATGGGGAGACATCACCAAGGCCATAGTACAGCACTTCGTTGATCGCCTCGCGGTCGATCGCGGTGTGAAAGGCTTCACGGAACCGGATGTCCTGGAGGATCTCGGCAACGACTGCATCAGCGCTATACGACTGATTGAAACCAACCCGATACTCTGCGGAAAGCCCCTGCGGCACTGTGAACACGCGGAAGGGCCACGTACGGTCGGTCTGCTCCTTCTCCTTGAGGATGGGGTACGACTCGAGTCGCAGTGGCTGCGCGACAAAGTCGAACTCGCCGTTGATTGTGCTGAGTGTTAGCACCTCATTGCTCGCGATGACGTTGAGCTCGTATCCGTCCAGATACGGAAGCTGATTCCCGGCGGTGTCGACGGCCGCGTAGTAGGGGTTGCGCGTGAACACGCGGCGAGTCGGCTCCGATCGAACTGGAATCCAGGGGTCGAGTCGAGGCAGGTCCAGGTCGTTCTGGCCCGAATAGATGTTCCGTCGCCAATCGAAGTGCGTCGTCCAGCTGTCGAACCCGTTGTCCGCTGCAAGCTGGGTAGCATTCGCGTTGTAGGCGGGATGGAACTGCGACAGATAGTGCTTCGGCTCGGTCATATGCATCTGCCAGGTCTGGAAGTTCACCATGAACCCCATGAACGAGGGGTTTGCTACTGCAAACTGGATTCGAACGGTGTAGTCGTCAATTCTGGTGACTTCGGCGTGACGCCCACCGGCCCGCAGCGGGGCATAGCCGGCAGGGAGGTAGTCGGTGTTGAACAGCTTGTCGTGAATTGCAAACATGACATCATCCGCGGTGAACGGGTGTCCGTCAGACCAGCGCAGCCCTTCTCTGAAACGTATGGTATACGTCGTGAGATCGTCAGAGAGCTCGAAGCGTTCGGCGAGCTCACCTTCGATCTCACCGGTCTGGAAGTTCCACTTGAACCAGCCCATAGCCGACGATCGGCCGCTGCCGAAGTCGGTCCACTCGGTGTCGACGTGATTGGCAAGGCGGACCACTCCACCGTATCGGCCAATCTCCTCCGGTGGTTCCTTCACGATTGGATTGACCGGAAGGCGTTCATCTACCGGCGGCAGGGTACCCTCCTGCACGCGCCGTGCGAGCATCGGTGCCTCACCGTATATACCGGTCCGTGCTATCTCCGCGGTTGCGGCCGGAGTCGTGGTCTGCACCTGTCCGCCCGCCCAGAGCCCTGTAACCGTGATGATCGCCAGAAGTAGCGATAGCCATCGTGTCTTCATGATTCCTCCTTCCTCTCCGATTGAGAGGGTGTGTCGATCGTAGATGGGTCCGGGAGAACCGTAAATGGTCTTTTGCCCGATTGTTTGTTCAAACGATGGATCGCGACACCGGTCATCACTGTCCGGCGTCCAACCCGACCAGATCCAGCTCCGACGCCCGTATGCACGCTGTCAGTCGTGAGGTTCCATCGGAGCGTTCGACTCGTTCCAGTGGCGGATCGATCTCCCGACATCGGTCCTGGGCGAACGGACAGCGGTCTGCAAACGAGCAGCCAATGCCCGTCGCAGCGGACTGGAGCGCTTCGCCGCGCACGACGGTTCTCGACTTGCGGAATGCGGGGTCGGGAACGGGGACGGAGGCCAACAGCATTTCGGTATACGGGTGAGCCGGGCGCAGAAACAACTCCTCGGTCGGACCTGTTTCGACGATTCGGCCCAGATACATCACGGCGACATTGTCCGTGATGTGACGCACCAGGCTCAGATCGTGGGCGATGAAGACGTATGTCAGACCCAGTTCGGTCTGCAGGTCCTCAAGAAGATTGATGATTTGCGCCTGGACCGACACATCAAGCGCCGACACCGGCTCATCTGCCACTACAAGCGCGGGGTTGAGCGCGAGAGCGCGCGCGATCGCGATCCGCTGTCGCTGGCCTCCGCTGAACGCGTGTGGATAGCGCTCGGCGTACGTCGCGTCCAGCCCGACCAGCGACAGCAGCTCGGTGACGCGCTCACGGTAGCGCGACCGCCTCCACCCGCGCACGATCAGCGGCTCGGCGATCAGCTGCTCTACGGTCATCCGCGGATTGAGCGACGCGTACGGGTCCTGGAACACCATGTGCATATGATCGCGCAGCGACCATAGCTCGCCTCGCGGCGCGGTAGCCAGATCCGACTCAACGCCCCGTTGCGGAGAGAACATGATCGAGCCGCCGGTCGGCTCGTAGGCGCGCAGTATCAATCGCGCGGTCGTGGTCTTCCCACATCCGCTTTCGCCGACCAGGCCGAAGGTCTCGCGACGTTCGACGTCGAAGCTGACCCCATCCACTGCCTTGACGGTCTGAGTGCTGCGGCGAAACAATCCGCCACCTGTCGAGAAGTGCATCTTGAGATCACGGACCGACAGGATGTTGTCGGGCCGGGCAGCATCTCTACTCGCCGACTGATCGATCGCGCCACGAGATTCCGTTGCTGTGTTGCCGATACTCATTCCGTGTCTCCGTGGTCGCGGTTGTACAGAAAACAACGAACCCCGTGACCGGCGTCGAACGTCGTTTCGGCAGGCCATCGGGTCATGCACTGATCGCCGACGACGCGCGTGCACCGTGTGTGGAACGGGCATCCAGACGGTAGATAGTTCGGCACCGATCCCCTTATCACGTTCAGTCGGCCCCGTCGGCCTGTCGCTCGCGGGATGGATCGGAGGAGATCGATCGTGTAGGGATGTTTGGGATCCGCGAAAATCGCCTCAACCGGACCATGCTCCACGACGCGACCAAGATACATCACGTACACATAGTCGACCGTCTGTGCGATCACGCCAAGGTCGTGCGTGATAAGCATCAGCGCAAGACCGAATTCGTCCTGGACGCGCTTGATCTGCTCGATGACCTGAGCCTGGATCGTCACATCGAGCGCTGTAGTCGGCTCGTCGGCGATTAGCAGAGACGGGTTGCACGCGAGAGCCATCGCGATCATCGCGCGCTGGCGCATCCCCCCGCTGAACTGAAAGGTGTAGTCATCGATTCTATCAGCGGCGCTCGTGATGCCTACCTGCTTCATCAGCGTGATAGCACGTGTGCGTGCCTCCTCGCGCGACGTTTCGCCATGCAACAGCATTACGTCGGTGATCTGATCGCCGATCCGGTGTACCGGGCTGAACGCAGTCATCGGCTCCTGAAAGATCATCGCGATCTCACCACCGCGTATCTCCCTCATTTCGGGTCCATTCGACTTGTACGACAGCAAGTCCCGCATCTGGTTGTCTTGCGGTCTTCGGAACATGATGCGACCGCCGTCCACACGTGCGTTTCTGGCGAGTAACCGCAGCACGGCGAGTGAAGTCACGGATTTCCCACACCCACTCTCTCCGACGACTCCGACGGATTGCCGCTGCCCCACCCGAAGCGATACGCCATTGACGGCGTTCACGGTTCGCTCCGGGAGCGTGAAGCTCACCTTCAGATCCTGAATCTCCAGGATGGTATTCTGATCGGTCTTGGTCGCTTCCATCGGTCCTCCTACTGGTACGGGTCCGCCGCGTCGCGAAGCCCGTCTCCAAAGAAGTTGAACGCGAGTACAACCGCGATGACGAAGAAGCCCGGGATCATCAGCCATGGCGCGTGCGCGAGCGTGTGAACGTTCTGTGCCTGGCTCAGGAGGACCCCCCAGCTGAAAACCGGCGGCCGCAATCCGATGCCCAGAAAGCTCAGCGATGTCTCGCCCAGGATCATGCCGGGAATCGCGAGCGTCGTGACTGCTATGATATGGCTCATGAACGAAGGAATCAGGTGCCGTCCGATAATCCGTGCCTCAGACGAGCGCGACAGCCGCGCCGCCATGACAAAGTCCTCATTCTTGAGCGACAGAACCTTCCCGCGGGCAACGCGCGCTAACCCAGTCCAGCCGATCAGAGAGAGGATCACGGTGATCGCAAAGTAGACGCGGATCGGTGACCAGTGGAGCGGCAATGCTGCACTGAGTGCCATCCAGAGCGGTATCGTTGGAAAGGACCGGATGATCTCGATGAAGCGCTGAATCGCGTTGTCGACCCACCCACCGAAATAGCCGGATATGCCGCCAATGATGAGCCCCAGCACGATGCTCATGGACACGCCCAGTAGTCCGATGGTGAGTGATATCCGGGAGCCGTGCAGAACACGGCTGAACAGGCACCGCCCGAGTCCGTCGGTACCGAACAGGTACGCTCGTCCGCCGGCATCGACACCAAACAGCCGGAGCGTTCCCGCTATTCCGAGAAAGCGGTACTGCTCGCCGTCAACGAAGAGCCGGAGGTAATATCGGACGTCGGGGTCGACCACCAGCCGACGCCTGAGCGTAACCGGGTCGCGTTCCTGGGTGTAGCCGTGCACAAAAGGCCGGAGCGAGAACCCCGCGTCATCACGAAACCTTATTCGCGTAGGCGGCGCGTGGATCGCGTCCAGATTGCGCCGCGTCGGATCGTACGGCGACAGCATCGGAGAGAACAGGGCCACCAGATACATCAGGATCAGGAAGATCGCCGAACCGACGGCAAGCCGGTGCTTGGTGAACTTGAGCCACATCAACCTGCGAGGGGTTGCGATTTCGTACTGCGCGGGTTGCGCTTCGGGTGACTGCGTGCTCAAGTCAGCGGTGTCCGTGTAGTGTGTGTCTGCCATGTGTCAGTACCGTATCCTGGGGTCGGTGATCGCCAGCAGAATGTCCGATATCAGCGTTCCTATCACCGTGAGTATGGCCAAGAACATGATGAACGCGCCGGCAAGGTAATAGTCCTGCGCACGAAGCGCGCCGAGCAGCACCGGGCCTACGGTGGGAAGGTTGAGAACGATCGCAACGATCGTTTCCCCGGAGACCATCGCCGGGAGCATCCAGCCAACCGTGCTTATGAAGGGAATCAGCGCGAGCCGTACCGGGAACTTGAAGATCAGCGCCACCTCCTTGTAGCCCTTGGCTCGCGCAGTGGTTACGTATGGCCGGTTCAACTCGTCCAGCAGGTTGTTGCGCAACACGCGGATCAACCCTGCAGTGCCGGCGGTGCCGATCACGATCATCGGAATCCACAGATGGTTGACCATGTCGACGAACTTCGCGAAGCTCCATGGCGCATCGATGAACTGAGGCGAAAACAGACCCCCGACGCTCTGGCCGAACTGGGTGACGGCCACGTACATGATCATGAGCGCCAGCATGAAGTTGGGAACCGCCAGCCCGATGTAGCCGATGACGGTGGCGATCCCGTCGCCGAGCGAGTGTTGCTTGACCGCCGAATAGACACCTATCGGGAACGCGATCGCCCACGCAAACATCGTCGACAAGAACGAGATCAGAACGGTCAGGCCCAGTCGCTCTCCAATGACCTCGGAGACCGGCTTGCCCAGCTGAAACGAGCGCCCGAAGTCGCCTTGGAGCACGCGAGAGAACCAGATAAAGAAACGGACGATCATGGGGCGATCAAGCCCGTACCGAGCGCGGAGCGCTGCGAGTTCAGCCTGGGAAACCTCCCCGGTCTCGCGCAATAGCTGTGCCTCAACCGTCGACACGTAGTCGCCCGGTGGAAGCTGGATGATCACGAACGAGATCAGCGCGATAAAGAAGATGGTCGGGATCAGCACCACGACCCGGCGTAAGATGAACTGCAGCATGTGCGAAGCGGCCTCCTGAGTCAGACTCAGGCGCACGATAGACCACCATCGCTACGGCGTAAATGGACTTTTCCCGAATTGGATGTCGTTAATGCAAAAGGGCGACGCTCGTGGTCCGCCGACGGGCATCACCGGGATTCCGCGATCGGGAGCTCACGACGAACCAGATGCGTCGAACCTGCCCGCAAAAAACACATGAATGCATCGATTCGGACATCGAGCCACCATCGATTCTCCGGTACACTTCTTCCCGCATCAACGACAGAAGAGGCAATCGATGACCCATACCGCTACGAGCCGACCCAACATCGTCATGATCGTCGCCGATGACATGGGGTGGTACGACGCGAGCTATCACGGCGGGCCGATCCCGACGCCGAGCATCGACCGGCTCACCAGGGAGGGCGTGGAGCTCGACCGCTTCTACGTCTGCCCGGTCTGCAGCCCCACCCGGGCCGGCCTGATGACCGGACGCTACCCGCACCGCTTCGACATGCACGGAAGCCCGATGCAGTGGTGGGAGACGAAGGGCCTCCCGCCGAGCGAGTACACGCTGGCCACGGCGCTCGCCGACGCGGGCTACCGGCGTCGCATGGCGATCGGCAAGTGGCACCTGGGGAACAGCTCGCTCGCCTTCCACCCGCTTCGGAGGGGCTTCACCGAGTACTACGGCCACTACTGCGGGATGATCGACTACTACACCCACGAGCGCGGCGGCGAGATGGACTGGCACCGCGGCTACGAAGCGGACCACACGCAGGGGTACTCGACCAACCTGATGACTGCTGATGCGGTTCGCTTCCTGGAAAACTCGCGGGCAGACGACCCGTTCTTCCTCTACCTGGCGTACAACGCGGTTCACACTCCCTTCCAGGCTGAACCCGAGGACGAGGCGGCGATGGAGGAGGCGTACCGCGACGCCCCCGTGTACGGGCGCGAGGATCTCGTGGGCATCGACGACGAGGCGCAGATCGCACGGGCGATGGAGCGAGGGCTCTCGCGCAAGGATGCCGCCCGCCACGTCCACGTGGGGCCGGAGAAGGCGGGTGGCCACGGTCTGACCTTCCTCGGGATGACCAAGTGCATGGACGACGGCATCGGGCGGGTGCTCGCAACGCTCGAGCGCAAAGGGCTCTCGGAGAACACGCTCGTGGTCTTCTTCAGCGACAACGGCGGCATGTGGAACAACTACCCGCTTCGCGGACAGAAGGGCACGACGCGTGAGGGCGGTGTTCGGGTCACGGCGACCGTCCGGTGGCCGGGGGTGCTGCCGGCCGGCACGAAGAGCGACGCGATGGTCTCCTACGTCGACATCCTGCCGACCCTGGCGTGCATAGCCGGTCTCCGGTCGGCGTCGCCGAAGCAGCTCGACGGGAGCGACATGCTCGACGTGCTCACCGGCGCGACGCGGGAGCCCGACCGAGTGCTCTACCTGGGGCGCGACCTCGTGACCGACGCGCCGACGGTCACGAACCGGCGGTGGAAGCTCTACGGCGATGAGCTCTTCGACCTGGCAGCCGATGTGGGCGAGACGACGAACGTCGCGGCCGACCACCGCGACGTGGTGGACGAGCTTCGTGAGGCCACGGTCGCGTACGAGCGCCTCTGGGGCCGCGCCTGTTGCCCTGTGGGTGTGGAACGGCAGAAGGCGCTCCCCGAGTGGCAGATGCCTGACATCCCCGTCGATGACCCGAATCCGTCGTGAGCGGCGCTCACCCCGCACACGACGTCTGCACCGAGTTCTGACTCCGGGAGGAGGCTCCATAGCTCGAAGGCAGGACGTAAGTGCAGGACAAAGGGAGGAGAGCGACGAAGTAGACCGGCATTATTCATGTGACTATACTTCCCGTGGAGAGGAAGCATGCCGACGACATCGCTGAAAGAGAAGATGGTTAGCTCCATCCAGGAACTGCCTGACGACGCGACTATCGATGATGCGATGGAGAAGCTGTACCTGCTCTACAAGATCGAAAAGGGTATCGAACAGGCCGACGCGGGTCTTGTGGTATCCCACGAGGAAGTCAGACGACGATTGGCCAGATGGCTCGACTGAGGTGGACCCAGCAGGCCGCCGAAGACCGCGGCGTTTCCTGGTGCCGGTCGCGTCGTGCCTGAGTTGCACCGAGACGACCTGCGAGAGATGCTTCACGGGAACTACCGGATCGTCTATCGTCTCCTCGACGACGTGGTAGAGATCTTGACGGTCCACCATAGCGCTCGGGTCTTCGATCCCGCAGTCATCGATCCACAGCACCGATTTGGATTCGCGGGGCCGTGATCACAGCTTCGCCGCGCCATCATGGCTCCAGCCCCCGGTACTCAAACCGCAGGAACCGAACCGCCCCCTCCCCGTGCGCGAAGAGCGCGACCCGTGAGCCGTTGGTCGTGTCGCCCAGCCGCCCGACGTCCTGCCCCGGCTGAAGCGTCCGCCAGCTGCCGCCTTCATCGCGGTACTGGAACGCGACGTCCTCGTGCCGGTTGATGAAGCGGAAGGTGATCCGCCGCGACGGGTACGGCACCTCGTGCGCCCACCGGTACTGCCGCATCCCGTTCCAGACCCGCCTGATCGTCCCGGCACCGGTGAGCTCGAGCCCGCACGAGAAGTCGGGCGCGGCGAAGAGCATCATACCGCCGGTGGCGCTACCGAGGACCTCGAGCTCAGCCTCGATCACGTACGACTCGTCGCGAGGCTTCAGACAGAGCGGCTGCGACGAGTGGGCCTCCGCCCCGCGTGCGGTGAGCGTGAGCGACTCGCCGGCGAGCTCGTAGCGATCGGTGCTCGCATCCTCGTGGAACTGCCACTGCAGGCCGAGCGTCGGCGCGGTGAAGTCGTCTGAGAGCTCGAGGTTGACGCGCGCCGCCGGCGCGTCTTGCGGCCATTCGGGCGGAACGTACGGCCATTCGTCCGCGGTCCACTCGACCGGCTCGATGAGCGTGCATCGGCTCAGAGACGTGTGGTGCGCCCGGTGGCCGTGAAAGATGCACCACCACCGGCCGTCAGGCCCCTCGATCAGATTGCCGTGGCCCTTCGTCCACCATGCCTCGGATCTGCTGTACGTGTGGATGAACGGGTTGTGCGGTGCGTTCTCCCACGGTCCGTCGAGGCTTCGCGCGCGCGCCACAACCGCCATGTGCGCGGTCGCCGGCCCGAAGGTGCCGCCTTCGGCGGCGATCATGTGGTACCACTCGCCGCGCTTCACGAGCCGCGGCGCCTCGAGGCACTCGCACTCGATCGACCAGTCGGCCGGGATCGGCCACGCATCGTGAACCTTCTCGAGCTCGCCCGCCACGGCGAGTCCGTTGTCCGTGAGCCGTATGCGTTTGCCGCCCGCGTTGAAGAGGTATCGAGCGCCGGTCTCATCGGCGATGTGCCCGATGTCGAACAGCGGTGCCAGAAGCGGGATCGGCTCGGACCACGGTCCCGTCGGGTCTTCCGCATGGACGACGCAGTGCTGCCGCGCGACAGAGCAGTAGAGGTAGAATCGGCCCTGGTAGAAGTCGATGTCGCCGACCCACGCCATGCCGATCTGGTTGGAGACGGCGTGCGCGATCGGCGTCCACTCGAAGAGGTCGGGGGAGCGCCAGATGAGCGCCGACGGTTGGTAGGGCCCGCAGCCGTGCGTCATGTAGTAGGCATCGGGCCCGCGGCAGACCGTGGGATCCGGCCAGTCGCCCACAAGGAGCGGGTGGGCTACGGTGGGGCCCGGGGTGAGGTCAGCGGCGAGGGGTGCGGCGTTCTTCATCACATGCTCCTTTGCGGGCGCGGTCGGGCGCCGGCCGCACCGACGAAACTACCACACGATCCCTGGAGAGCGAATGTCGTTTTTCACCGCGACATGTGCTTTCGCGGCATCTCCAACCGTGCGGTTCGCCGTGGAGTTGCGTCTGATGCGCGTACCGAATCGTGCGAAGCAGGCTCTCCGCCGCGGGGAAGAGCGTCGATGGCGGCCGGTCGTCGGCGAAGCGCGGGTCGCGATACTCCAGTGATACTCCTGAAAGTGAGGATCATGGAGCAAGTGCTGATGGGTAACCCGGAGGTGCTGTTCATGCGCGACCACTGGTCACGGCGGCAATCACCGCGACTGACAGGGATCCGGGCTCTGATTGACCGGTCGGTGTGGTAGCATTATTGTACCAGTATGAGATCGTTGCACATCAGAGATGTCGGCGAACCCGTACTTGAGAGACTTCGGCGCCTTGCCGCGCTGCACCACCGATCGCTGCAGGGAGAGGTTCGCGCGATACTGGAGGAGGCGTCGCGCAGGGCTCCGTGTGACGGCGAAGGCGACGGGCTCGATCTGGTGACTGTCGAAACCGGGCGCGACGACGCTTGGTCACGCGAGGCACTGTACGGCGATGACGCGCGGTAGCGTGCTGTTCCTGGACACCAATGTACTCCTCGCCGCGAGCGACCGATCGCGGAGCGCGCATCCTGACTGCACCTCACTGTTCAGCGAAGCGAGTATGGCCGGGTGCCACCTGGCATGCACGCCGCTGGTTCTTCGGGAGTATCTGGTCGTCTCGACTCGCCCGATCGACGTGAACGGTCTTGGTCTCTCGACCGGCGGTGCTCTCAGGAATGTGCGCGAGTTCCGGAAGAAAGTGGTGGTGCTCGACGAGTCGACCCAGGTCCTGAAGGGCTTGCTCGCGCTCGTGGAGGCTCACGGGCTTACCGGGAAGCGCGTCCACGACGCGAATATCGTCGCGGCGATGGCCGTTCATCGCGTCGACACGCTCGTCACGTCGAACGACAGCGACTTCAAGGACCTCCTTGAAGGCAGAATCCTCAGCCCGGCCGAAAGTCTATCGCTGCTTCGAGAGAACCTCACCTGATCTACGCTCTTCCGACCGTCGGCAGCTCCGTCCAGCCACAGGCCGCCCGCACTGCGTCGATCGCAACCTGGTAGCGCCACCCGTCGAAGAAGGTCTGGTACGGTTCGCTCTGCTCGCCACGCAGGTCGGCTACGAGTTCCCGCATCAACGCGGTCCAGTTGCGCTGGGCGTTGTCGGCGATCTGAGGGAGCCCGGCCACGATCGACTCGGGGATCGGTAGTTCGACCCAGGTACGACCGGTCCTTGAGCGGACGAAAACGCGTCCGGTCGCGTACGCACCCTCGAGGGCCAGCGCCCCGTCGGTGCCGTAGACGACGATCGAATCGTCGTGGTGGCGCGGCTGGAGGCCGGAATGCCTGAAGAGGGCCGAAGCCGGTCGGGTGGGGTCACCGGCGAGCGAGGCGCCACTCGTTCCGGCGGCCGCGCTTCCATCGGCCATCCGAGCCATCACCGTGTAGCTCCAGTCCGAGTCGACCTGGCGCCACTCGACACCGTCGAGCTCGTTCTCTGTCGGAGCGGTCTCCTCTCGGGTGCGGAAGTCGTGTGTGGACTCCGCGACCGGGGCACGCTGCATATCGTTGCGGGTCTCCCCGCAGACCGCGGTAGCAGCCGAGCCGCAGATCGCCTCCACGATGGAGAGCTTGTGCGTGAAGTTATTGTTGAGCCGCCCGCCGCCTTCGGCCAGCAGGTGCGACCAGCTGTGCGGGATCAGCGGGTTGAGATCGTAGTGCGAGACGCATTCGACCTCCAGGACACGGCCGATCTGGCCACAGCCGACCAGATCGGCGGCAAAGCGCACCTGCGGCTGGTAGCGGAAGCTCGCGGCGTACGCGGTCTTCACGCCGGCGTCGCGGGTGAGCTCGTACAGGCGTTGCGCCGTCGCGCTGTCGGGAGCGAGTGGTTTGTCGCAGTAGACGGCGGTACCGTACTTCGCGGCCAGCTCGACCGGTGCGACGTGCGCGCCGCCGGGCGTGCCGATCGCGATGAGATCGGGGCGGTGGCGAGCGAAGGCGGCCGCGAGATTGGTTGTCTGATCGGGGATACCGAGCTCACCGGCCACGCGCCCGGTCACCTCCGATGTACGGCCGACCAGGCAGACAACGTCGACCCCGCAGGCAGCGAGCGCCCTGGCGTGCCCCTGGCCGGCGAAACCGGTCCCGTAGACGAGAGCTTTCAGGTCAGCCACCGGCCG
>RECL01000208.1 GCA_007694025.1 Spirochaetaceae bacterium | reverse complement strand
GCGTTTGCGACCGGGCTCTACGCGCTCTTTGCGTCGATCGCGGTCTGGCAGGTCAGATCGGGCGGTGCGCGCACCGCGTTCGTGGTGGTGTTCGCGGGTCTGCTGAATACGACGCTGCGACTCGTGGTCGGGCTGCCGCCCGGTTGGGCGTTCGTGATCGCGATGAGCGTCGCCGCGGCGGCGGGTGCGTTGCCTGCTCATTCGGGCTCCGGCAGATCGAGCGAGGGTGAACGTGCATAGCCTGTGGTTCCTGATCTGCGGCATGGCGCTTGTCACCTACCTGACGCGGGTGACACCGTTCGCTATAGGCCACCGCCGGTTACCCGCTCCGGCCGAGCGCCTGCTCCGCTACGTTCCTGCCGCCGCGGTCGGCGCGCTGATCTTCCCCGACGCCCTTGCCGGTGCCGACGGCTACTGGTACGCATCGCTCGTCGCCGTAGCGGTAGCCTCAGCCGTCGCGCTTCGGACGCGCGCGCTGTGGATCACCGTCGGGGCGGCGATCGCGATCACCTACCTGGTCATCCGGTTTGTGACGCCGTAGGGTGCGTCGCCGGACAAGCCGACCGCGCCCGATATAGCGGACGCCGGTCGCGCTATCCGATCTCGATCATTCGACGGACCGACCGCTCGGCCCGACGCCTGAGATCCTCGTCGAGGTCGACGACGTAGCGCGTCTGTTCGAGCGCGGCGAGCGTCTGCTCCATCGTGATCTCGTTCATGTGCGGGCAGCGGATGCTGCACAGTCGTACCATCTCGCGATCGGGGTTCTCCGCGGCGATGTTGTCGCCCATCGAACACTCGGTCAGAAGCAGGTAGCGCGCGGCCTTCACGTCGCGCACGTAACTGATCATAGCGCCGGTGCTGCCGGAAAAATCAGACGCCTCGACGACCTCGGGGCTGCACTCCGGGTGCGCGAGCACGACGACGTCGGGCAGCTGCCGCCTGACGTTCTCGATATCTTCGACCGTGAACTGCTCGTGGACCTCGCACCGTCCGTGCCATCCGATCATCTCGTACTCGATGTCGGCACCGGATGCGGCGTCGGCCGCCTGCGTCGCCGCTGAGATTGGCGTCCTGCTCGGGATGATGATCCGCTTGCCGGTCTCCTTCGCGACGTTCTTGGCCAGGTATTCGTCCGGGAGGAAGATGATCCGGTCGACACCCAGGCTTTCGACCACCTTCGCTGCGTTGCCCGACGTGCAGCAGATGTCGCTCTCCGCTTTGACGTCGGCGTACGTGTTCACGTACGTAACGACCGGCACCCCGGGATACTTCGCGCGCAGCGCACGAACGTCCTCCGCGGTGATGCTTTCCGCGAGCGAGCAGCCCGCCTTCGGCGACGGGACGAGCACCGTCTTGGTCGGGTTGAGGATCTTCGCGGTCTCGGCCATGAAGCGCACGCCGCAGAAGACGATAATGTCCTTGTCGGTTGTCGCGGCCTTCCTGCACAGTTCGAGCGAATCACCCTTGAAGTCGGGGATTGAGTGGAAGAGCGCGGCTTCCATGTAGTTGTGCCCCAGGATCACCGCGTTGCGTTCCTCTTTGAGTTGGAGGATGCGGTGCGCGAGTTCGGCCTTGATCTGGAGTTCCGCGTCGGGAACGATGTCGTGAAGTTTCTCACGAAGGCGCTCATAGAGCGCCGATACGTCTGGTTTCATTTTGTACTAGCGTACGCAAAGCGATTGTTAGGGTCAAGTTATTAGTCGTATTATCGAGTATGGTGCAATCAGAATACCAGCCGCTCGTCGACGCGGCGCTCGCCGAGGACCTCAGTGACGCGGGCGACGTGACATCGGCGGCGCTGTTCCGCGATGAGGCGATGAACGCGACGCTTTTCAGCAAGGATTCAGGGGTCCTGGCCGGCACCGAAGTGTTCGCGGCGGTCTTTCGCACGGTCGATCCGACGACGAAGATCGACCTGCTCGCAGCCGATGGTGAGCGGTTGGAGCCCGGCGCGCGGGTCGCTACCGTGCGCGGGGCTGCCGTTTCGGTGCTTTCGGCCGAACGCGTTGCGCTCAACTTTCTGGGTTATCTTTCGGGTATCGCTACCGCGGCGCGGGCGCTCGTGGATGAGGCCGCGCGCGGCGGGCACGCGGTGATCCTGGACACGCGCAAGACGCTCCCCGGTTTTCGCGCGCTCGCGAAGTACGCGGTTGGCGTCGGAGGAGCGACGAACCACCGGATGGGGCTCTACGACATGGTAATGCTCAAGGACAACCACATAGACCGGGCAGGATCGATCACCGACGCGGTCGCCCGCGTGCGGTCGCGTTGGGCCGACCGATTCAGGATAGAGGTCGAGTGCCGGACGCTCGACGACGTGCAGGAGGCAAAGGCGCTCGGCGTCGACGTGATCATGCTCGACAACATGTCGCTCGACGACATGCGCGCCGCGGTCGCCATCTGCGGTGGCAGCCCGCCGCTTGAGGCGTCGGGAAACATCGACGTCCACACGGTGCGCGAAGTCAGCGCGACCGGCGTCGATTTCATCTCGTCGGGAGCGATCACGCACTCGGTGCGCTCGTTCGACTTCTCGCTGCGGAGCGTGGTCGCGTGAGCCGCACCACGCGTTCACCCGCACGCGCCGGTCGATCTACGACGCGCGCACAGTTTGATCTGCTGATCGTCGGCAGCGGAATCGCCGGGATAAGCGCGGCGATCACCGCGGCGGAGGCGGGGCTCTCGGTAGGGCTCCTGTCGAAGGAGGCCGACGCGTTCGACTCGAATACCGGATGGGCTCAAGGTGGCATCGTGGGTGTCAGTCCGGAGGACACTCCCGAACGACTCGCGGCAGACATCCGGTACGCCGGAGCCGGTGCGAACTTCGCCGACGCGGTGAACCTGGTCGTCAGCGAAGGCCCGCAACTCGTGCACGACTTCCTCGCCGGTCGCGTCGCGGTCCCGTTCTCGCGCGACAAGAGCGGTGCGCTCGAGCTCACGCGTGAGGCCGCGCACTCGGTGCGCCGGATCTACTACGCGAAGGATTCGACCGGTGCGGCGATCCAGCGCGCGCTCCTGGCGTACCTGGCGAAGACTTCCGGCGTGACGCTCCTGACCGGTCACACTGCGATCGATCTGATCACGAATACGCACAACTCCGCGGACATCCAGGAGCGGTACCGGCGCACGAAGGTGCTCGGCGTCTACGCGCACTGCGACTCCGCCGGCTGCGTGCGCACGCTCCTTGCCCGATCGGTGGTCCTTGCGTCCGGTGGTCCCGGTAACCTGTTCCGGCACACGTCGAATCCCGATGGCGCGACAGGCGACGGGGTTGCGATGGCGTACCGGATCGGCGCCGAGGTCATCGACGCTCGTTACGTCCAGTTTCACCCGACCATCCTCTTCCACCGTGATTCGCGGCAGTTTCTGATCACCGAAGCGCTCCGCGGAGAGGGCGCCCAGCTGCTGAACCATTCGGGTGAGCGGTTCGTTCCGCGCTACCATCCCGATGGCGAGCTCGCGCCGCGCGATGAGGTCGCGCGCGCGATCTACCGCGAGATGGAGCAGGAGAACAGCGACTACGTGCTCCTGGATGCGACCGTCGTCGACATCGACCTGAAGAAGCGCTTCCCGGGGATATTCGAGCACTGCAAGGCGCTCGGGATCGACATTCGCAAGCAGCCGATCCCGGTAGTGCCCGCGGCGCACTACTTCTGCGGCGGCGTAAAGGTCGACCTGGACGGCCGTACGTCTATAGACGGGTTGCTCGCGGCCGGAGAGACCGCGTGTAACGGCGTGCACGGGGCAAACCGGCTCGCGTCGATATCGCTTTTGGAGGGGTTGCTCTGGGGCGTGCGGTGCGGCAGGACGGCCTCACAGGCACTACCCGATGCCGACGCGCGCCTGTACGCGACGATCCCTGACTGGGTCGAACCAGCGAGTCCCGAGGAGTTCGACCCGGTGCTCGTCCGGCAGGACCAGCGAACGATCCAGTCGACGATGTGGAACTACGCCGGCATCATCCGCAGCCGCAAGCGGCTGCTGCGAGCGCTCGCCGATCTGGACTACCTGAGCCACCGGATCGAGCAGTTCTACCGCAGCGCGACGCTCACGCGGCAGATCATAGAGCTGCGCAACAGCGTTCTGACCGCGTCGATCATCGTAGGCGACGCGATCGCGCACCCCGAATCGAGCGGGTGCCACTACGTGGAGT
>RECL01000295.1 GCA_007694025.1 Spirochaetaceae bacterium | reverse complement strand
TACACCGTTGCCGGTACCAGCGACGAGCGCGCGGCGCACGACGGCGATCCGGGCACCGACGACGACACCGACCCGGTTGACGATGAGATTGCCCGGGACGAGCGGAAGATCCGAACCGCTCGGCGCAACATGTGGATCAGCTGGGGCATCACGATCCCGATCATCGTCTGGATGCTTCCGGAGATGATCGCCGGGTATGCGATTGGCGGTATGCGCGCGATGCACTACGGCATGGTCATCCTGAGTTCGCTCGTGCTCTTCATTCCTGGGCGTGAGACGTTCCGCAGCGCGGTCAAGTCGGCGCTGCATCTGACCCCGAACATGGATGTACTCATCGCGATGGGCACCACAGCCGCGCTTTCGACCGGCGTCGTGTCGATTCTCCATCACTTCGGCCTTGCCCCGGCCTTCGCCGATTTCAGCGCGATCGCCGGCATGATCATGGCGTTTCATCTGACCGGACGCTACATCGAGACCAAGGCGAAGGGTCGGGCGTCGCAGGCGATCAAGAAGCTCCTGACTCTGGAAGCGAAAGAGGCGACCGTTCTTCGCGACGGAGAAGAGGTCCGCGTTCGCGTACAGAAGCTCGCGGTTGGCGATGTTATGGTCGTTCGCCCCGGAGAGAAGATCCCGACCGACGGGGTTGTCGTATCGGGTGAGAGCAGCGTCGACGAGTCGTTGGCGACCGGAGAGTCGATGCCCGTCGACAAGCAGGAAGGGGACGAGGCGATCGGAGCTACGATCAACCAGAACGGCGTGCTGCGAATCCGCGCGACGAAGGTCGGTAGAGATACCTTCCTGAGCCAGGTGATCCGGCTGGTGGAGGACGCCCAAGGGTCAAAGGTGCCGATCCAGGCGCTCGCCGACCGGATCACCGCAGTATTCGTTCCCGTCGTGATCGTGATCGCGCTCGCGACGCTCGGCGCATGGCTTGCGTTCCCCGGCTTCTTCGGGGGCGTCGCGCAGTGGCTTTCCGGGTTCATTCCCTGGGTTGATCCGTCGATGGGATCGGGTGCGCTTGCGCTCTTCGCGGCGATCGCGGTGCTGGTGATCGCGTGCCCGTGCGCGCTCGGACTTGCCACGCCGACAGCGCTGATGGTCGGATCGGGGATGGGCGCGGAGAACGGCGTGCTGATTCGCAAGGGTGCAGCGATCCAGGCGCTCAAGGACGTCGACACGATCGTCTTCGACAAGACCGGAACGATCACGCAGGGCCGACCGGCCGTCACCGACATCATCCCCGCCGACGGCGGCGACGCTAATGACCAGACCGAGCATATCCTGCGCGTGGCCGCGTCGATGGAGGCGGGAAGCGAACACCCGCTCGGGCGCGCGATCGTCGAACGCGCCGCTGCCGATCAGACCAAGCTCATCGACGTTACCGGGTTTGAGGCGATCGCTGGTCGTGGCGTTCGCGGGAACCTGGCCGGTTTGGATGGGTCCGCCGGGGTTGCACTGGTGGGGACGAGTGCGCTTCTTGATGACGCGGGAGTCGCTAAGCCCGACCGTCTGGTCGCGGAGAAGGAGCGGCTCGAGTCTGATGCCCGAACCGTGATGTGGGTCAGCCTGGACGGGCAGGCGATCGGGCTGATCGCTGTCGCGGACACGATCAAGAGCGACAGCGCCGCGGCGATCGCCGAACTCTCACAGCTCGGCTTTCAGACCGCGATGATCACGGGAGACAATGAGCGAACCGCCGACGCTATTGCCCGTCAGGTTGGCATCGGGCGCGTGATCGCGAACGTGTTGCCCGGTGAGAAGGCCGAAGAGATCAAGCGGCTCCAGGCTGCCGGACAGACGGTCGCGATGATCGGTGACGGGCTCAACGACGCGCCGGCGCTCACGCAGGCCGATGTGGGCATCGCGATCGGGACCGGCACCGACGTGGCGATCGAGGCGGGGGACATCGTCCTGGTGCAGGGCGAGCTGTCGGCGGTGGTCAAGGCGGTCAAGCTGAGCCGCGCTACGTTCCGCAAGATCCGGCAGAACCTGTTCTGGGCCTTCTTCTACAACGTGGTGATGATCCCGCTTGCGATGCTCGGTGCGCTCCACCCGATTCTCGCCGAGATTGCGATGGCGTTCAGCTCGATCAACGTCGTGATGAACTCGCGTCGACTGCAGAAGGTGAACATCCAGCCTTCGCCTTGACCCCGAAGCCTGTTCCGGCTTTGATTCGGTATGGTTGCTGCGCTTGTAGGGCTGAACGCGCGTTTTACGCACACGAATCTGGCGCTGCTCTACCTGCGCAATGAAATCAGCACGGCAGGGCACACGGCAGCGCTTCTGGAGTTCGATACCGCGACCCGCCGGCAGGACATTATCGAAGCGATCGTGTTCGTCCGGCCGGACGCGATCCTGCTGTCGGTCTACGTCTGGAACAGCGTGCTCGTCGGACAGCTGCTGCCCGATCTTCGCGCGCTGCTTCCGGACTCGGTCCTGATCCTCGGCGGCCCGGAGGTGTCTTACAATGCCGCCGAGTGGCTTGAAGCACACCCCGAGGTGGATTACGTCGTGACGGGGCCGGGAGAAGAGGCGATCCGTCTGCTCGCGGTGGCCGGTTTCCCGCGTCCCGGGAGCACCAGTGCGTCAGCCACCGCGGACGCAGCCGTGCTGTCCTCGCGAATCCTGTCGGTCCCAAACCGGCCGTTCGCAGCGATCCCGTTCCCGTACTCCGACGACGACATGTCGCGCCTGTCTCACCGCTACGTGTACTACGAGTCGAGTCGAGGTTGCCCCTGTCACTGCGCGTACTGCGTGAGTGGGCGCGACGACCAGCGCGTACAGGTGAAAGACGTCGATGCGACCGTCGACGAGCTGCAGCGGTTCATCGACTTCGAGCCGCGGTGGGCGGCCCCGCCGATCGTCAAGTTCGTCGACCGGACGTTCAACGCGTCGCCGCGGCGCGCGAGGGAGATCTGGCGCTTCCTGCTCGATGCGCCGACCGGTGCGACGTACCACTTTGAGATCCATCCGGCGTTTCTGACCGACCCTGACTTCGATCTTCTTACAACGGCACCTCCCGGCCGATTCCAGTTTGAGGTCGGGGTCCAGTCGGTCCATGATTCGACGCTCCACGCGGTCGGCCGTTCGGCGGCGGCCGCCGCCGAATGGCAGCGGATCGGTCCCGCGATTGCGCGCCTGATCGCGATCGAATCGATCGAAATCCACCTCGATCTGATCGTCGGGCTGCCGGGTGAGAACGTCGCGGCCATCGGAGCGTCGATCGACAAAGTCCTGGCGCTGAAACCCGACCGGTTCGACATCGGGTTCCTGAAGAGCTTGCCGGGAACCGCGATCGCCGCGACCGCGGCGGAGAACCAGCAGATTTCGATGCGCGTGGCTCCGTACCAGGTGCTCGCGAACCGATGGCTGTCGGTCTCTGATTTTGCGCTCCTGCGGCGGGTGGAGCAGCTCGTCGACTCGATCTGGAACGCAAACCATCTGGGGAATGAGATCGACGCGGTCGCGGCGCGCTACGGGGGGTACTTCAACGGACTGTGCGCGCTGTCGGCGCACGCCGATCGTACGGGCTACAACCTGTCGACGCGCCGGCCGCACAAGGTCGCAGCGTTTGTCGAAGCGGCGTTGAGCGAGCCTACTCCCTGACCGCGACGATGTGGAGCCTGTTGCCGACCCACGAGTTAAGCCGAGACAGCACGAATCCCGTCACGAGCATGAGCCCAGCGCCGAGCGCGAACGACAGGAGCACTCGGGGCTGCTCGGGCTGCGAGGAGAACAGCGCGTATCCCACAAGCGTACCGATCATCACCGCGGCCAGCGGCAATCCGTAGACCCAGGATGTTGCCAGCAGCACCGTTCCGCGGCGCATCTCTATCCGGACCGTATCGCCGGCGTTCAGCCGATCCGGTGACTCGGCCCAGACCACCGATCCGGCACCGTAGCAGTTGTCCTTGATCACGCAGCGGTCGCAGACGCCGGGCATCGTGATCTCGATGCCGTAGCGCGGTGCGCCGCCGTCGGGAAGCTCGGTCTGCCGGACCACGCCGTACTCGGCCTCGACCATCCGGTGTTCGGCGATGCCCATCGGCTACGCCGTGCCGACTGGAACTCGCTCGCCACCGACGGGTTCGTGCCCGAGCACGCGAGCCTTGTTCACGCTGTTGCAGCCACAGCTGTACGCGTTGGTCGGGCACTTCTCGCCGTACTCGGGTTTTGCCGCGTACGGGTCCGGCGTCACTACCGCGAGGTTCCCGTCCATTGTGACCGCGTCCGCATTGTCGTCCTTCGCGGCCGCCTTCACGCAGATCTGACACGCGATGCACGCCTTGCTGCACACCTTGCGAGCGATCGGCCCCGGGTCCTGGCTCTTGCAGTAGACGAAGGAGTTGTGGCTCACCGGATGGAGCTCGATCAGGTCGCGCGGACACGCGCGGACACAGTTGCCGCACGCGGTGCACTTCTCTGCGTCGACGTACGGAATGCCGCCGTCGCTCAGGTGGATCGCGTCGAATGGGCAGCTCTTCACGCACGAACCCATCCCGACGCACCCGTACTTGCATCGCTTCGCGACATCCTGCGAATAGATCGCCGCCGCGCAGTCCTGAATACCCTTGTGGACGCCCGGGAACTTCGACGCCTCGTTGTCGCCCTGGCAGAAGACGACCGCGACGAGCTTCTCTCTCTGCTCTCCCGACACTTCGACGCCCATCACGCGCGCGACGTCGCGCGTCGTGTCGGCCCCGCCGACCACGCAGAGGTTGAGCTCTTCGCCGTTCTTCGCGATCGCTTCAGCGTAGAGCGCGCACGACGCGTAGCCGCAGCCGCCGCAGTTCACGCCCGGCAGCACTTCCTCGATTCGAGCAAGCTTCGGGTCGACCTCCACCGCGAACTTTCGGTTCGCGATGACCAGAAATATCGAAAAGAGCAGTCCGATGGCACCCATCAGAGCTGCTGCGGTAAGAATCATATCTCCTCCTCTTTAGAGAGCCGGCCGCAGCCGGCGCCCGGCTTCCGCTACGTCGTCGTCATGTATCACGAAGAGGTAAGACCGCTGAAGCCCATGAACGCGAGCGCGAGGATCGCGGCGGTGATCAGCGTGATCGCGGCGCCCTGAAACGGTTTTGGTATGTCGGATAGCTCGAGCTGTTCGCGGATCCCGGCCATTATCACGATCGCAAGCGTGAAGCCGACGCCCGCGCCAAAGCCCTGCACGAGCGACTCGATGAAGCCGAGCTCGCGCACCGCCTGGATCAACGCGACGAACAGGATCGCGCAGTTCGTCGTTATCAGCGGCAGGAAGATGCCGAGCGTCTTGTAGAGCGCGGGCGATGTCTTCCTGATGAACATCTCGACGAACTGGACGAGCGACGCGATCACGACGATGTAGCTCACGTACTCCAGAAAGGGCAGGCCGAACGCAATCAGGATGTAGTGGTTGATGATCCACGTCACGATCGCGGTGATCGTCATCACGAAGGTGACCGCGATTCCCATCGACAGCGCCGAGTCGATCTTCTTCGAGACGCCGATGAACGGGCAAATCCCGACGAAGTAGGTGAGTACGAAATTGTTGACGATGATCGCCGATATCAGAACGAGCAGGTAGTTCACATCACGTTCTTATGAGAACCGGGTCGCTCTTCGCCTTGAGCGCGTTGAAGATGGCCATCAGGATGCCGAGCGTCAGGAATGCTCCGGGCGGCAGGATCATCACGACAAGCGGGGTGAAGCCGGCACCAAGGAGCCCTATCCCGAACAGCGATCCGCTTCCGAGTATCTCGCGGATCGCGCCCAGGACCATCAGGCTCAGCGTGAATCCGGCCCCCATTCCGAGCGCATCGATGATCGACACGCCGGGTCGATTCCGCGTTGCGAACGCCTCGACTCGTCCCATGATGATGCAGTTCACGACGATCAGCGGAACGTACGGACCAAGCGACGCGCTGAGCGGTGGGAAGTACGCCTTGAGCACCAGATCGGCGATTGTCACGAAGGTCGCTATGACCACCGCGTATACGGGTATGCGGACCTGGTTCGGCACGATGCCCTTCAGTACCGACGCGAACAGCGCGCTGAACACGAGCACGAAGGTCGTCGCGAGTCCCATGCCGACGCCGTTGATAACGCTCGTCGTAACCGCGAGCGTCGGGCACATGCCGAGCACCTGGACGAATACCGGGTTGTCGCGGACGATTCCCTTCGCGAACTCTGTGGTTATCGATCGCTGCTTCATTACCGTCACTGCCCCTCTATCAGTCTGAGCGCGGCGTCGAGCCGTTCGTTGATCCGGCCGACGATCGCGATGCTGGTGATTGTCGCTCCTGTTATCGCCTGCACCTCGTTCCGGTCGGGATCGGGCGGGACATTGCGGACGAGCTCGATCGCGCGGTCCGCGTCGAGCCCCCGAAACTGCGAACGGAATACCTCTTCGGTAATCCGACCGCCGAGCCCCGGGGTTTCAACCTGCTCCACGAAGCTGATCCCGATGATCCGCTGTGCGTCGGCATCTATACCGACAAGCATTGAAATAGCCCCTCCGTACCCCTGCGCCTGCAGTCGGACCGCGTATCCCAGGATTGTGCCGTCGACATCCTGTCCCCGGTACATCAGCGGGTCGCTCCCGTCGATCTTGTCGAAGGTTGTTCCGTTTTCGGCGCCCGGGTCGACGTCGAAGATCGCCGCGAGCGACGCGTTGAGCGCCGCGATCCGGTTCTCCTCGATCCGCTCGGAGAGTCCGGCGTACGCGGCCGCGAGCGCGAGGCCGGAGAAGACCATCACGCCGGTCAGTACGATGACCATCTGTTTCATGTCCGTGCCTCCGCGCCGAAGACCCGGTTGTTCACGTACCGGTTGATGATCGGCGTGACCGAGTTCATCAGCAGGATCGCGAACATCACACCCTCCGGGAAGCCGCCGAAGAGCCTGATGACGACCGTGATGAGTCCGGCTCCGACTCCGAAGATCACGATGCCACGGTTCGTGTACGGCGTGGTGACCATGTCCGACATCATGTAGAACCCTGCGAACGCGACGCCGCCTGCGAGCAGGTGGTAGAGCGGGTCCTGGTAGATCGTCGGGTCGATCAACCAGAAGATCCCGGTCGTCACGACGATCGTCCCGAAGAACGACACGAGCATCCGCCACTTGACGATGCCCATGAACGTCAGCACCAGCCCGCCGATCATGATGAACAGAACGCTCGTCGCGCCGATCGAACCCGACGTCTGCCCAAAGAACATGCGCAGCATCGATTCGGCCTGGCCCTCAAACCGGGCGCCCGCGAGCGGGGTCGCCGAGCTCGCGGCGTCGGGGAGGAACGCGAACACCCGGTTTGGCTCGGTCCACGTCGTAAGCGCCACCGGGTACGCCGCCGACAGGAATGCGCGACCGACGAGCGCCGGGTTGAACACGTTCTGGCCGAGTCCACCAAACACTTCCTTGCCGATGAAGATCGACACCACCGATCCCAGAATGACCATGATCGGCGTGATCGACGGCGGCAGAATCATCACGAGCAGCAACCCCGTCACGATCGCGCTCCCGTCGAAGATCGTCCGCCAGTCCTTTTTGCGGATGACCTTTGTCACCGCTTCGGTGAGCACGCAGCTTGCGACACCGAGGACGTAGAGCCCCAGGATGTGCCAGCCGAAGTAGAGGATGGAGATCACGATCGCAGGGATCAGCGACAGGTTCACCGCGTGCATGATGAACGGGATGCTCGATCGGCCGTGAGCGTGCGGCGCCGACTGGAGTACAAAGCCTTCGTTGGTGCTCATCTATAGTCCCTTCACGCGGATGTAGTTCTTGGCGTATTTGATCCAGCTGACGATCTGGATGTTCGCCGGGCACGCCCACGCACAGCTGCCGCACTCAAAGCAGTCGGCGAGGTTCGTTGCTTTGGCCAGCTCGAACTTGCCGGCCTTTGCGTACGCGGCCAGCTTGAGCGGCATCAGCCCCATCGGGCACACTTCGACGCACGATCCGCATCTGATGCACGGCGATTCGCTCGGGTATTCGGACTGCGTCAGAAAGAGCAGCCCCGAGAGTCCCTTCGTTACGACGTAGTCCAGGCTTGGGAGAGCCGTCCCGGTCATCGGACCACCGGCGATCACCTTGGTGGTCGCCGGATCGACGCCTCCGCACAGCTGTATCAGATCGGCGACCGGCGTGCCGATCAGCGCGCGGATGTTCTTCGGGCGTTCGATTCCTTCGCCGGAGACCGTCACGACGCGATCGACGAGCGGCTTGCCAAAGTACGCCGCTTCGTACAACGCGAACAGCGTCTGTCCGTTCGATACGACGACCCCAACTTCGAACGGGAGCTTGCCCGCCGGGACCGTGCGCCCGGTAACCACCTTGATGAGCACCTTTTCGGCGCCCTGCGGGTAGCGAACGTCGAGTCCGATCACCTCCACCGGGGTGCGGGCGGCGTTCCTGAGGCCGAGCGCGTCGATCGCCGCGTTGAAAGCGGCGATTGCGTCGGGCTTGTTCTTCTCTATTGCTATGACCAGCCGGCTGAAAGCGAACGCCGCGTCGGCCAGCAGCATGCCGTGCAGGAGTTCTTCGGCGTGTTCGACCATCATTCGATGATCGCAACTCAGGTAGGGCTCGCACTCGGCACCGTTGAGGATCAGCGTGTCGAGCGACGCGTTGGGCGGCGGAGAGAACTTCACGTCGGTTGGAAAGGTCGCGCCTCCCATTCCGACGATTCCGGCGCCGCGGAGCGTGGCTGCGACCCACTTCTGGTCGATCTTGTCCAGATCGATATCCTGCCGCTCCCAGATGTGCGCGTCGGTCGCCTCGCGGTCGACCTGGATCTCCACGTAGTCGCACAGTCGACCACCCGGGAGCGGCTTCTGGACGACCGCGCGTACTTTACCGGCGACAGGGCTGTGCACGTTTGCACAGATCAGCTTCGTCGCTTCTCCGATCAGATCTCCGGGTGCGACCTCGTCGCCACGAGCGACCTTCGCGGTTGCCGGTACTCCCAGGTGCTGCGCGAGCGGGATGTCCACTCGTTCCGGGGTGGGGGCGGTTTCGATCGGTTGGCCGGAAGCGAGTTCTTTGCGGTACGCCGGGTGAACCCCGCCCCGAATCCTGGATGCGAGCATGTCAGACCTCTACAGTTGTGAACGCGGCACAACAAAAACAATAAACTTTATCATAATGCAATGGAATCACGTTAACGTAGCGCGGAACCCGCTCCTTGTCAATCGATAGCTCCCTTTGATGCGCCCAGAACAACCGCCGGGCAGCCCGCGCAACGCCCCTGGACGCCGTGATCCAGGATTGCCTCGATCTGATCGGCCGGGACCGGTTGGGAGTAGATGTAGCCCTGGAAGTAGTCACACGCAAGATCGGTCAGGAGTGCGAGCTGCCGGTCGTTCGTGACGCCCTCCGCGACGACGACCTTGCCTCTCGCGCGGATGCTGTCGAATATCCCGGCAAGGTAGTCCCGGTCCGATGCGCGCTCCTCGATTCCTTCTATGAACGAACGGTCGATCTTGAGCGCCGTCGCCGGCAGCTGCTTCAGGTACGCAAGCGATGATTGGCCGGTGCCGAAGTCATCGATCCAGACGTCGACACCGATCCGTTGCAGCTCGGTCATCTGTTCGATCGACGACCGTACGTCGTCCATGCTTCTTGACTCGGTCAGCTCCAGTTTCAGGCGGCTCGCGGCGAGCGACGGGTGCCTTGACAGCGCGCTTTGCACCACGCCCGGCAGGAACTCGTCCCTGAACTCGTGCGCGCTGACGTTCAGTGTGACGAACAGGTCGTACCGCTCGGACCACCGCGCGAGCTGATCGGTGACGTGGAAGAGTGCCCATTTGTCGATTGCGGCGATCAGGCGACTGCCTTCGGCGAGCTCCAGGAAGTCTTCGGGCGCGAGTACCCCGCGCGTCGGGTGTCGCCACCTGATCAGCGCCTCCACCCCGGCGACGCACGGATTGCCGTTGACGATGCGAACGATCGGGTGGTAGTAGACCTCAAGCTCCCCAGCGGCGATCGCGGAGTGCAGATCGCTCAGCGTTTCCATGCGAGCGATCGCCGCGTCGTGCACGCGCGCGTCGTAGTACAGGAAGGGGAGCTTGCGCTCCTCTGCGTCGATGCTCGACGAGTTGGCACGCTGGATGATCGTGTCGCCGTCATCACCGTCGTTCGGGTAGATCGACACGCCGATGTAGCTGTCGATAGAGATCACGCTGCCGCGGAACTGGTAGGGTACGCCGACGTCATCGGCGATCTTCTGCGCGACTACCGCGACGTCGGTGGGCCGCGCGATGCTCGTCAGCAGCACGACCAGGTTCGTGCCGTCGAAGCGAAAGAGCATGTCGCTCGCCCGAATGAGCTCGCGGATGCGGTTCGCGGTGTGTTCGAGCAGCAGATCGCCGATATGGTGTCCGTACGTCTGGTTGATCTTCTTGAAGCTGCGAAGGCTGATGAACAGCAGCGCGCGAAGCGGGTTGTCGCTACCCCGGCGTGCCCGGTCGATCTCGTTTGCCAGGACCTCTTCAAGCGAACGCCGGTTGGGCAGACCCGTCGTGCGGTCGCGGTACTCGAACTGCTGGAGGCGCGACTCGACCTGGCCGAGGTACGTGATGTCGTGGGAGAAAACCAGAACGTGCGTTGGCTCGGTACCGCTGTCGCAGTACGGGTAAAACGACACGTGCAACCGCTTGCGCACGCTGCCGAAGCGGAACTCTTCGACGTAGTGAACCTCTTCACCGGAGAAGCACGCGCGCAGCCGAGGCTCGATCGCATCGCGGAACCGCTCGGGCCCCCACACCTCTTCCACCGTGCGGTGCAGGATCTCTTCGCGCGAGCGTTCAATCGCCTTGCAGTACGAGTCGTTGACTATCTCGTACCGCAGGCCACGATCTATCAAGGTGATGAAGTCACGAGACCGATTGACTATGTACTCGTACGTATCACCCATCGGCCACGCCAGCTTAGACGCCGGCGCGGCCTTGGTCAATGCACTTGACGGTAGCCGGAGCCACCGCTCACGCGTTGACGGTGATTTCTGCCTGCTCGCGCAGCGAGTCGATGTACACGTCGAGCGCTTCGGCCTGCTTCTGCTGCGACAGGTACTGGCGGATGTTCTCCGTGACCTGCGCGAGCGGGGTCATACCGCCGGCGATACGCTCGGTGACCTGAACGATGTGGAATCCGAACTGCGTCTGGACGAGCTGGGAGATCTCACCGACTTCGAGCGAGAACGCTGCCTCTTCAAACTCCGGGACCATCATTCCGCGGCCGAAGGTGCCCAGGTCGCCCCCCTGCGCCGCGGCACCGGGATCGTCGCTGCGCTCGCGTGCGAGTTCGGCAAAGTCGGCGCCGTCGATCAGCTCCTGACGGATCTGCTGTGCCGCGGCGCGCGCGTCGTCGATGTCTTCTCCCGACAGGCCCTGCGTCGACACCAGGATGTGCCGCGCGGCGACCTGTTCTCCGGTCGCGAAGAACTCGGGATTGTCGTCGTAGAACGTTCGGATCTCCGCGGTGGTCACTTCCGGCGGGGTCTGGCCGACTACCGTTGCGATCACCTGCTGGATCAGGCTGTTGCGCTCGATCTGCTCGCGGAGTTCCGCGGCGGTCGTGTTGTTCTGCTCCAGAGCCTGGTTCCACTGCTCTTCGGTCGAAAACTGGTCCCTGATCTGCTGGAACTGCTGGTCTACCTGCGTCTTGTTCAGCGTGAGCGACCGCGCGAGCGCGTCCTGGTAGAGCAGTTCTTCGGCGATCAGCTGCTCGAGCACCTCAGCGCGCAGCTGATCGATGTCGGGTTCCTGCACCGTCTGGCCCTGCATCGCGAATCGCTGGATTGTGACCTGCACCGCGTTGTCGAAGTCTGAGCGGAGGATCCCAACCCCGTTCACGCGAGCGACGAACCGGTCACTATCGCCGACCCCTATCCGCGTGGCCGGCCCGGTCGGCTCTTCTGCGGCGGGCACCGGTTCGGGCTGCGGCTCTGGCGCCTGCTCACGGTTCCCGCCGGCGTACGCAAGCCCGATAGCGGCCAGAAAGAGCAGAATAAGAAGTGTCAGTCGTATTCGCATTGAGTCTCCTGCGCTTGAACGTAGTGTTGCCGCGTCCGGTGGTCAACCGCAGACAAACCACAAGCAGGTTGGAAGCCAGAGCATGAGATGCAGAGCGCGAATCACCCCGCCCGCTGTTTCTAAGGAGCGGCGGGGCTCAGCGGCTATGGGCGGAACGGCACCGATGGTGCCGCCCGAGTCTATCGAGGCTCGCGATCGTGAGCGATGCTGATCTTCAGCGGTCGCTCATCGACTTCGGTGCCGTTCAGCGCTGCGACGGCGGCGTTTGCCTGCTCCTCGGTCGCCATCTCAACGAACGAGAAGCCGCGGTAGCGGCCGGTATCGCGGTCGCTGATCATCTTGACAGCGACAACCTCTCCATACTCCGAAAACAGATCGCGGAGTCCTTCCTCGGTCGTGCGGAAGTTCACATTCCCTACGTAGACACGGTTGCTCACAGAATACCTCTCCTTGGCCCGGCACGTCCTTTCATCGCACCGATTCGGTAAGCATGCCCGACGGTAGTGCGGCTGTCAAGCGTTTATTCGGCTGCGCCTATTCGGCCGCGCGAATCATCACTTCGCGGTACAGCGAGTCACGCCGGTGAAGCGTATCCATAGGCGCCTGGTACGCCGCTTCGATCCGGTCGCGCGTGAACAGCTCGGCTGTCGGGCCGACGACGAAGCTGCGGTCGCGCTCGAACAGCAGGAGGTAGTCGGAGTACTTCTGGCTGAGCTCCAGGTTGTGGACCGAGTAGTAGACAGGGACGTTCTGCACCCGCGAGTACTCCATCAGGAAGCCGAATGCGCGGTCCTTCTGAGGCTCTTCGAGCGCGAAGACCGGCTCGTCCATCACGATCATCCGGCTGCCGTACAGCACGCTGAACGCGATGATCGCGCGCTGGAGCTGCCCCTTCGCCAGGTGCTGCATTCGCTTGGTCAGAAACCCGTGGAGTTCGAGCACGCGCGTGAGCTCATCGGGCAATCGGCTGTCACGGGATTCGTGGAAGCCGTTGTTGTAGACGTACTCCATCAGCTCTCCGACCGACTGATCCGACTCGAACTCCATGTTCTGGTAGATGAACGACGCGTACCGGTTGCGCTCCTGCTCAACTTCCGGGTCGCGGTCGGCGTCCCTGAACGCGGAGGTGTCGGTGCCGAAGACGGTCACGCGACCTTCGTGTGGGAACAGCCGCCCGGCAGCGAGCAGGAGCAGCGTCGACTTGCCGTAGCCGTTCTGTCCGATCACTGCCATCATTCCTGCGGGCAGCTCGGTGGTGACCGACGCAAAGACCTGCGTGACCTCATCGGGGTTTTCCACCGCACGGATGTCGGAGTCGACCACCTCGATCTCCCGTTTCGGGTAAAAGAACGATACGTCCTCGAATCTGACCGCGCTTTCCATCGGAGTCCTCCCTCACCTGCTGTATCCAACGATCGCCTCATTGTAATATGCAATCAACCGATACGAGGGGGAAGCCGTGTACGAGTTTGTGATTCGCCCACCCGTTGTGATTCTGATCGTCGCTGCGGCTGTCGCGCTCGCCGGTCTGATCGCGGTCGCCGCGAAGAAGCAGCGCGGGGCTGCAACGTGGATCGGGCTCGGCGTTGCGATTGCCGCGGCGCTTGCGCTGATCATCTTCCTCTACCGACCCGTCACGATCCGGGTCGACCGCGACGCGTTGTCGATTTCGGGACCCGGTGGTGCTGTCCTTCCGTGGGAGCGCGTCACGAGCGCGGTCTACGCCGACGATCTGCGCAACAGTTCCTGGAGACCGACCGTACGGACGTCGGGGATCGCGATCGGAGACTACCGGACCGGACGCTTCCTGCTGAGTAACGGCCGGTCCGCGCGCGTGTACACGGAGCAGACCGACGCGGCGGTCGTCGTCCAGACCGGCGATGCGGTGTTTGTGATCGCCCCGAGCGACGTCGCCGGTCTGCGCGATGCGATCGACGCGTCGCGGACGATACCCCAAAGCCGGTGAATCCGGTAAGCTTCCCGAAGAGGTCTCGATGCACGAAGATCAACCAGTGCGCTACTCCGGTGAGCCGCTCGAAGACGCGCGCGCCGCGATGATCATGCTTCACGGGCGTGGAGCGTCGGCAGAAGACATGATCACGCTGTCTGAGCAGTTCTCGCACGCCGGGCTCGGCTTCGTCGCGCCGCAGGCGCGTGACGGCGAATGGTTCCGCTACAGCTTTCTGGTGCCGGTTCAGCAGAACGAGCCCGGCGTGTCGTCGGCAATGGTCGTGTTGCGGAGTCTGGTGCTGGAGGCCGATCTGCGCGGAATCGCGCACGAGCGCATCTTCCTGTTCGGCTTCGATCAGGGGGCCTGCCTGGTGCTGGAGTTCGCCGCGCGCCACGCGCGGCGCTACGGCGGCGTCCTGGCTCTTGGCGGCGGCCTCATCGGCCCACCCGGAACCGATTGGGAATCGCAGGCGTCGCTCGACGCGACTCCGGTCTACATCGGCTGCGCGGATGTGGACCCCCACGTGCCGGCGTCGCGGGTAGAGGAGAGTGCGCAGGTGCTGAAGGATCTTGGCGCGCGGGTCGACCTCCAGGTCTACCCGGGGCTGGGTCACACGATCGGTGGCGTGCAGATTGAGGCGGTCAATGCTCATCTGGAACGGGCGCTCTCCTAAAAATCAATACCCTACCTTTAATATATTTACAACCAACCGTCTTCATGTTAATATATGACAAGGAGGAACGCATGGAACTCCGCGTCAGCAAGTGCCCGGCGTGCGGGAACACCCGATTCGATATCCAGCGGCTCGCGTGTACCGCGTGCGGTACGGCGGTCGAAGGGCGCTTCAGCGTCTCGCCGCTCGCGACGCTCGCCGATGAGCAGGTGCATTTCGTGGAGGTCTTCCTGAAGTGCCGTGGAAACATCAAGGAGGTCGAGCGTGAGCTCGGCATTTCGTACCCGACGGTGCGCAGCCGTCTGGACAAGATCGTGTCGGCGCTCGGGCTCGGCGATGACCGCAGCACGATGAACCGACGCGAGATCCTGGCCGCGCTCGAGCGCGATGAGATGCGCCCTGAGGAAGCAGTCGCGGCGCTGAAGGCATTGAAGGAGTGACCGATGAACGATGAACGCGCGATGATTCTGACGATGCTTCGAGAGGGCAAGATTTCGGTCGCCGAGGCCGACGCGCTGCTCGACGTGCTCAACGATGACGCGGGCGCCGGCGGTTTCTCCGCAGCGCGTCCGGGCGGGTCGCCGGCGCCCGATCAGCCGGGCGATGACGCCAAGCCCAGCGGCGATGACGCCAAGCCCAGCGGCGATGACGCCAAGTCCGGCGGACGCGGGGCCGACTTCCGGTTTGACTTCGACGCCGCGGGTCTGTCTGACGGGATCCGCGCGGTGATGGGGTCGGTAAGGGAGACGATGTCGGGGGTGAGCGAAACGCTGAAGAACGCGTTCTCCGAGTTCGGCGATCTGGATATCCACTTCGATCTGGACCAGGGGCTCGGGAAGCGACGGGTCGAGGATACCCGCAGGCTCTCCACCGATGCGGGCAGTTCAGATCGGCTCCACGTGTCGAATGTGTGGGGAGACCTGCGCGTGCGCGGCGGTAGCTCAGATGCGATCGCCGCGGAGGTGCGCGTGACCGCGTGGGCGGCGACCGAAGAGGAGGCCGCGACGCGCCTGCGTTCGATCACGGTCGATCTGGTCGAGCGCGACGGCGCGATCGTTGTCGACGTGACCGGCGCCGAGCGAAAGACGCGGATCGACATTGACGTTACCGTTCCACGCCGGTTCGGCGTTACCGCATCGTCGGCGAGCGGGGACGTCTGGATCGAAGAGGTCGACGGCGCGCAGAGCGTCCGGACCGCATCGGGCGACATCAGCGTTGCGTCGGTCGGCGCGAGCCGGGTCGGCCACCACGTGTTCAGCTCGAAGAGCGGGAGCATCGTCGCGGCGTCGCTGTCGGGTGAAGTCGACGCGAGCAGCGCGTCGGGCGACATCCGCGTCGACGGGTTCGACGGCGCGCTGTCGGTATCGAGCCAGAGCGGTGACGTGCACGTGACCGACGGGACCGGTTCGGTAGAGTGCAAGTCGGTCAGCGGTGACGTGTCGCTATCGATGCGCGCGCCTGAGACGATGATCGCGGTCACGTCGGTCAGCGGAGACGTCGTCGTGCGCGTTCCGCGCGACGCGGCAATCGACGTGCACGCGTCGACGATCTCCGGTGACATTTCATCGGAACTGCCGCTCGCCGACGAGCGGCGCGCGCGTCGGTCGCTGTCGGGTCGCATGAACTCTGGCGGCATCGCTGCGACGGTGTCGACCGTATCGGGCGACGCGAGCCTGCGGCTTGACTCTGCGACCGGCAGCCCGTAAGATCGAGTCAATCATCTAGACATCTCGACCTTCGGTCGCACCGTGGTCGTTTTGAAGGAGCACTGCATGGCAGACCTGAAAGCAAGCTACATGGGCATCGAGCTCAAGAACCCGATCGTTGCAGGAGCATCGAGCCTGACGAGCAACATCGGCAGCATCAAGAAACTGGAAGATGAAGGCGCCGCCGCGCTGGTCATTTCGTCGCTGTTCGAAGAGACGATCCAGCTCCAGAGCTACAAGATGGAGCAGGATATGTCCTACTTCAACAACCTGGACGCTGAGATAAGCAACATCTTCCCCGATATCGAGCACGCGGGACCCGAGGAGCACCTGATGTGGGTGCGCAAGGCGGTCGAGGCGGTCGATATCCCCGTCATCGCGAGTCTCAACTGCGTCGACACCGAGTCGTGGGTCGAGTGGGCGAAGAAGCTCGAAGGTTGCGGCGTGCAGGGGTTGGAGCTCAACTTCTTTGCGATCCCGACCGACTTCGACGAGGCCGCCCAAAGCGTCGAGCAGTACCAGATCGATACGCTCAAGGCGATTATTGCGAAGGTGAAGATTCCGGTCAGCGTGAAGCTCAGCCCCTTCTACACGAGCCCGCTCAACGTGATCAAGCGGATGGACGAGACCGGCGTCTCCGGCTTGGTCGTGTTCAACCGGCTCTGGCATCCGGAAATCGCGACTGACCGTGAGAAGATGAGCTTCCCGTTCCACCTGAGCAGCGACTCCGACCGGGGACTGGCGACCCGTTACGCGGCGTTGCTCAGCGGCCGGATCAAGTCGTCTATCTGCGCGTCGAACGGCGTTCACAACGGGAGCGATGTGGTCGAGATGATCCTGGCCGGCGCCGACGTCGTGCAGGCGGTGAGCACCTTCTACATCAACGGCGTCGCGCACGCGAAGAAGATGCTCGGCGACATCGCGACGTGGATGGACCGAAAAGGATACGCGTCGCTGTCCGACTTCCGCGGCAAGCTGAGCTACGAAAAGAGCTCTGACAAGTGGACCTTCAAGCGCGCGCAGTACGTCCGGCACCTGCTCAACAGCGAAGAGTACATCAAGCGCAGTTCGGCGCTGTAGGTACGGCGACATGACGGTTTCCCGCAGTCGATTCGGCTCTCTGCCCGACGGGCGTGAGGTAACGCTCTTCACGATCGAGAACGCAAGCGGTTATGCGTTGTCGTGCACCGACTTTGGCGCGACGCTGACGAGCTTCAAGGCGCCGGGACCGGAGGATGCGCGGGAATCTCACGAACTCACGCTTGGCTACCCAGACCTTGCCGGGTATCTGGCCGGGCACCCATACTTCGGGTCGACGGTGGGTCGCGTCGCGAACCGGATCGGCGGCGCTGCGTACACGTACGACGGAAAGCGCTACGATCTGGTCGCGAATCAGGGGCGAAACATGCTCCACGGCGGGCCCGACGGGTTTCACGCGCGCCTGTGGGAAGCCTCTGCGGTCGAACGGCCAGGGCAGGCGGGGATTGTCTTCCACCTTCTGAGCCCCGACGGCGATCAGGGGTTTCCAGGTCGTTTGAGCGTGACGGTGACGATCACGCTGACCGACGCGGACGAGCTCCTGTTCGAGTACTACGCAGAGTCCGACGCGGTCACGCCGGTGAATCTGACGAATCACGCGTACTGGAACCTGGCCGGCGCGCCCGACCTGCGACGCGCCGCGGGGCTGCCGACGGCCGACGACCCGTCGACAGGCGGCGCTGTTGGCGATCACGTGCTGACGATTCCCGCGACTGGCTACGTCGAACTGGACGACGAGCAGATCCCGACCGGCCGGATCGTGCCGGTCGACGGTACGCCATTCGACTTCCGCTCTCCACGGCGAATCGGCGAGTCGATCGCTCAGGCGGGCGGTTACGACCTGAGCTACGCGTTACAGGGTGGCGAAGAGGTTACGATGGCCGGCGGCGATCTGCGCCGCGCCGCATTGGTGGAAGAACCGACGACCGGCCGGTCTATGGAGGTGCTCACGACCCTCCCCGCGGTGCAGCTCTATACGGGTGAAGTCCTGGGGGGTACCCCCGGCCGCAGCGGCCAGACGCATCTGCAGCGCGACACGCTCTGTCTTGAGACGCAGTTTCAGCCCGATTCGGTGAATCATCCGGAGTTTGGCCCGATCATGCTCGAGCCGGGCGAGCAGTTCAGACACAAGACCGTTCACCGCTTCTCCAGCTGATAGTCGATCACCTCCAATCGCGCCGGAAAACCCGGCCCGACCGCGGTCTGCCGGAGTATCCCCGTCACGGTTACGCGGCTTCCCTGAAGCTCCCACAGCGGTTGTGCCCCCTCTCCGACGAGCTCGAAGAGGACCGATTCGGTGAATCGCAGGAGCGGCGGCGCGGCTTCCGGCGGCTGCCCGGGTGTAGCCGGGCGGTCACCGTTCGGTGTCGCCGGATCGCCGGTCATGAGTCCGAGCCACACGCGCGGCATCGACCCGTACGCGCCGATCGTGCCGCCGACCCTGATCTCCTGGTCGACGTAGTCGGAAAGCATCGCGACCTCCATGAGTGAGACCGAGCCCGCATCGACCGCTTCGCGCGGACCGAACGCCGCGGCGGGAGCGCAGACGTAGAGCCCGATCGCCAGTGCGGCGACGGCCAGGGGTGATCGATGT
>RECL01000098.1 GCA_007694025.1 Spirochaetaceae bacterium | reverse complement strand
CGGCATCTTCGAGCTCCTCGGCATCGTCAAGCGTGCCGAGCGTATCACCATCCTGACCGTCCTCGTCGAGTGTCAGCGAGTCGAGCTCGTCATCCGTGTCGTCCAGGAGTGCGTCGAGCGTCTCATCATCCTCACCGGCAAGAAGGTCGAGCTCGTCGTCGATCTGTTCATCGGTCGCGTCGAGCGACAGGTCGTCGACCGGCGCATCTTCATCGTCGGTCGTGACCGCATCAGACGTCGCCGCACCGAACACGTTCTCATCGTCGATGTCTTCGAGGACGAGGTCGTCGTCCTCTCCGATCGACGCAAACGGGTCATCGTCCGATGGTTCCCCATCGGCCGACGGTACCCCCTCGGCCGGCTGCGGGAGCGGATCGAACGACAGGTCGTCGAGCGACAGATCGTCGGAATCGATGTCGTCTTCAAGCCCTTCCAGATTCGACGGGTCGCCGATTTCGCCGTCGGGGAGCGACAGATCGCCGTCGGGGAGATCAAAGTCGGCGTCGGTCATCTGCTCGTCGGCGCCGAGTTGCTCCAGGCTGATCGACAGCGACTCGTACGCACCGGAGGAGTCGTCGGTCGCAGTCGCATTGAGGTTGCCGTCATCGTCGACACCAAGGAGAACCGTCACATCGGGCTGCCCCGCCGGGGCCTCCCCTATGCTCTGAATCATCAGGCTGCCGACGTACTGTGGGTCGGCGAGCGATTCATCCGACGCGCGGAAGAGCTCGACCTGAAGGCTTGTCTGTCCGTCTCGAACCGTCGTAACGACCAGCCGGCGTCTCGACTTGTTCGCGGTGCTGAGAATGGGCACGAACGTGCCATCTGCGACCTGGATCGCGATCACCGAGTTTTCCACGCTGGTCCTCCCGCCCTGATTCCTATCATATCACATCGGGGCTCTTTTGCATTATCGGCGGCGACCCTGCGTCGCTTGACACGCCCGGACGCGCACAGAACAATGAGCCGGTGAGTCCAACGGTGATTACAGGCCTGCTCGCGGTCGGCGTGGCAATCCTCCTCGCGGTCGTCTTCGCGGTGTCGCGACGATCGCGCTCGGGGCGAACTCCGCGCACGAAGGACCGGCAGGCACTGGTGGCAGCCGCGAACCGGGCGCTCGCGCAGAACCCCAAGGACGCCAACGCTTTGAGCGTGCTCGCCGACGTCTATTACACCGACCAGGAGTGGGAAAAGGCGGCGCGGACCTACGCGCTGCTTACCGGACTGGTCGCGACGAACTCCGATCTGGACGAGCACCTGATCAACGTACGCCACGGCCTGTCGAGCGTTCAGATCAACGACCTGGAGAACGCGTACAAGAGCCTCACGCTCGCCCGGCAAGGGCACGAGGACGAGTTCGAGATCAACTTCAACCTCGGTCAGATCGAGGTGCGGCGGCGCAACTACGAACGCGCGGTCGGCCTGCTGCGCGCGGCGTACGACAAGCGCCCCGACCACGCAGGGACGGCGCGCTACCTTGGTCAGGCGTACTACCGGATCAAGCGACCCAAGGAGGCGATCTCGCTCCTTCGCCGGGTCGCCGAGGCGCAACCCGACGACAAAGAGAGCATCTTCATGCTCGGGCAGGCGTACTACGAGGCCGGCCAGAGCGACCAGGCGATCCGGGTGTTCACGCACCTGCGCGCCGACCCGGCGTTTGGACCCAAGTCGGCGCTGATGGCCGGATCGCTCCACCTGAAGGCGCGCAACTACGACGCCGCCGAAATGGACTTCAAGATCGGACTGAAGCACCCGGGGATTCCGCCGGAGGTCCTGCTCGAACTCAAATACCGGCTCGCCGCGACCCACAGCCGCCGCCAGAACATAGAAGAGGCGCTGCGCGAGCTAGAGGAGATCGCGCGGATCAACCCGCAATACAAGGACGTGTCGGCTCAACTCGCGCACACGCGCGAGCTCGCCGGGAATCGGCACCTGCAGGTCTTCCTGATCGCGCCTACCTCCGAGTTCATCGGGTTGTGCCGCCGGATCGTCACGAACTACTTTGCGCGCTCCAACGTGAAGATCACCGACATATCGTCGAATCGAAACGAGTACGTCGACATCCTTGCCGAAGTGAGCACCGCGAAGTGGGAGGACACCGTACTGTTCCGCTTCGTGCGCAGCAACAGCGCGGTCGGTGAGCTCGTGCTGCGCGATCTCTACTCGCGGACGAAGGAGGTACACGCCGGACGCGGCCTGTGTATCTGCGCGGGCAACTTTTCGGAGGGCGCGACCGCCTTCGTCGAGGCGCGCCTGATCGATCTTATTGACAAGGAAGAACTCGACAAGCTGCTCAAGCGGGTCTGATCACGATCAGATGCCGCTCCTCGTCCAGGAACGGCACATCTACCGGGATCAGCTCGATGTTCGCGGAGCCTCCCCGATGCAGTCCGTCGATCTCCGCCTCCGCCGTGGTCCGACGCCCCTTGTACGCGACGATAACCCCCGACGGCGCGAGCAGCCGCGCGAGCGTCGCGACCAGCTCGCTCGTGAGCGGATGGTACGCGCGAAGCACGACCGCGTCGACGCTGAGGTTCGCGCGCTCGGTCTCCGCCTCGACCACACGGGCGTTGGGCACCGGGACGACCGCTACCGCGTTGCGGAGAAAACCGCACCGGCGCCCCGACCGTTCGACCAGATGCACCGTCGCGTCGGGGTTCGCGACCGCAATCGGTATGCCCGGAAACCCGGCGCCGGAGCCGACATCGGCGATCGTGCGCGATTGGCTCAGGAGGCTGACCGCGGACAGCGAGTCAAGCACGTGCCGGATCGCGAGCTCGGCACCGCTCGCCGCGACCAGCTTCAGCCGCGGATTCCACAGCTCGATCTCCGCGCAGTGGCGGGCCAGTCGATCGATCTGTGCGTCGTTGAGCTCAATACCCATCTCGCGCGCACCGGCATCGATAAGCGCGCGTGGTGAGCGACCTGCCCCGGTCGTCACCGGACCGGGTTCGTGCACGGGTCTGCCTCAAGCCCGGCTGCACCGGGCCGCTCCCGCGCGCGATCGAGCGCGACCATCAGCACCGCAATGTCCGAGTTGCGAACCCCCGGAACGCGCGACGCCTGCCCAAGCGACAGCGGCCGAATCTCTTTGAGCTTCTGGCGGCTCTCGTTGGATATGCCGGTGATCGCGTCGTAATCGAACTGCGGCGAGATCCGCGCCGCCTCAAGCTTCGCAAAGCGCGCAATCTGGCGTTCCTGACGCGCGACGTACCCCTCGTACTTCACGTCGAGTTCGACCTGGCGGATCCATTCCACCGGCTTGCCGTCGGCGATCGCCGGATCGACGGCTGCGATGTCCGAAAGGCCCAGCTCGGGATCCTTCAGCGCGTGATAGAGCGGTTTACCCAGATGGCTCGCCAGCCGGGTTTCGATCGTCACGTCGGCATCGCCGACGCGTCGCGCGCGCAGAAGCTGCTTGATCTCATCGATGCCGGCCCGCTTGCGCTCGAATCGCTCGTACGCGTCGTCCGAGTGCAGCCCGAGCGCGTACCCGCGCTCGAACAACCGCTCATCGCTCGAGTCGTGCCGCAGCGATATCCGGTGCTCGGCGCGCGACGTGAACATCCGGTACGGCTCGGTCGCGCCCAGGGTGACCAGATCGTCGATCAGCACGCCGATGTACGCGTCGGCGCGGCCCAGAACGACCCCGGGGTCGCCGTGGAGCGATCGCGACGCGTTGATGCCTGCCATGAGCCCCTGCGCCGCGGCTTCCTCATAGCCGCTCGATCCGTTGGTCTGACCCGCGACAAAAAGTCCGGCCACCGGCTTGCTTTCGAGCGTCGGCCACAGCTGCGACGGGTCGATGTAGTCGTACTCGACCGCGTAGCCCGGGCGCATGATCTGGACGTTTTCCAACCCGGGAATGGTCCGAAGGAATCGCTGCTGAACCTCTTCGGGGAGCGAACTCGACAGCCCGTTGATGTACATCTCCTGCGTCGTCTGCCCCTCGGGTTCGATGAACAGCTGATGCCGGTCCCGATCGGGAAACTTGACGACCTTGTCCTCGATCGACGGGCAGTAGCGCGGCCCGTTCCCGACGATCTTCCCGGAGTAGAGCGGCGAACGATGCATGTTGTCGCGGATGATCTGGTGCGTCTGTGGGGTCGTGTAGGTGATGTAGCAGCTCAGCCTGGGCCGGTCGACGGTGTGGTGCGAAAAACTGAACGGAACAACCTCGTCGTCGCCGAACTGCTCCTCCATCTTCGACAGGTCGAGCGAACCGCGATGCACGCGCGCCGGCGTGCCGGTCTTCAGCCGGCCGAGCCGGAACCCCGCCTCACGCAGCGACTCGTCGAGCCCGGTCGCGGCGGGTTCGGCGATCCTCCCACCGGAGGTCGTGAACTCGCCGATGAAGATCCTGCCGTTGAGAAAGGTGCCGGTCGTGACGACCACGGCTCGAGCGGAGATCTCACGCCCGCGTTCGGTCCGCACCGCGACGACCCGCCGCGGCGCGTCGCCGCCTGTCTCGTACGTCAGAGCGGTGACCGTGTCCTGGAAAAGTTCAAGGCGCGGCTGAGCCTCGAGCGTCGCCTTCGCGGCCACCTGATACGCGAGCTTGTCCGCCTGCGCGCGCGGCGCCTGAACCGCCGGCCCACGGCTGCGGTTGAGCACGCGAAACTGGATCATCGTCGCGTCTATAAGACGGCCCATCTCACCGCCGAGCGCGTCGATCTCGCGGACCATATTGCCCTTCGCCAGTCCTCCGACCGCGGGATTGCAGCTGAGTTTGCCGACGTGGTCCAGGTTCTGCGTTATCAGTAGCGTCGAGTGCCCGAGCCGGGCGAGCGCGAGCGCAGCCTCGATCCCCGCGTGTCCGGCGCCGACGACGATCGCGTCGTAGTCCATTGCTCTGGAATGTACCGAGCGAGCGAGCTTCCGCCTACTTTCCGACGCAGAACGAGCCGAACATCGCGTCGAGCACTTCCGAACTCGCGACCTCGCCGGTGATCTCTCCGATCGCGTCTATCGCGTCCTGCAGGTCGACCGCGATCACATCGGCGGGCATGCCGGCGTGAAGCGACGCTACCGCCTCGTCGAGCGCGTCCGCCGCGCGGTTGAGGAGCGCGTACTGCCGCTCGGAGTCGATCGTGATCCCGGTCGTCTCGGTATCGCGATCGCCCAACAGCCGCGTCACGATCGCATCGTGAAGCTCGGCCATACCCTGCCCGGTGGTCGCGCTGACCCGCGCGTAACGCGACGCATCGGCCTCAGACGATCCGGCCGCCGCGGCGTCGGGTACGAGGTCGATCTTGTTCCACGCAACGATCGGACGAGCTTCGGCGAGCTCGTCGAGCCGCGCGCGATCGTCGTCCGACATCCCTTGCGCCGCGTCGACCACGTAGACGATGAGGTCGCACGACGCGATGATCTGTCGACTTCGGCGGATGCCTTCGGCTTCGATCGCTGCCGACGAGTCACGCAGCCCTGCGGTGTCAAAGAGGCGCACCGGGATTCCGTCCAGGTCGATCCGGGCCTCCAGGTAATCGCGGGTCGTACCGTGCTCGGCGCTGACGATAGCGCGTTCATGGCGGACGATCCGGTTGAACAGCGAGCTCTTCCCGGCGTTCGTGCGCCCGGCAAGCGCGACCGACACGCCCTCCTGATAGAGCCGGCCGCGCTCGAACCCGGCCGCCGCGGCCACGATGCGGTCGCGCACGCCCTTTATTTCGGCGGGGTCCAGAACGATTTCGCCGGTGTCCTCCTCCGGGTAGTCGAGCTGGATCGACACCCGCGCCATCACAGCGATGAGTCTGGTGCGGATCTCCTGCATCTCGCGCGAGACCCCGCCGTCGAGCCGGTCGAGCGCGAGCGCGTGCGCCCTCGCCGTCTGCGCGCGGACGATTTCGTTCACCGCCTCAGCCTGCGTCAGGTCGAGCTTGCCGCCAAGGAACGCGCGACGCGTGAACTCGCCCGGCTCGGCCGCCGCGAAGCCGGCCGACAGCAACTCCGCGTACACGCGCCGAACGCCCGCGGGGCTGCCGTGACAGCTGACCTCCACCGAATCCTGACCGGTGTAGCTGCGCGGCGCACGAAACACCGTGACGAGCACCTCGTCGAGCGGCGCACCGTCGGCGGTGACGACCATGCCGTGCACGACGGTATGCCCGGGGGCGTCGATGAGCGCGCGCGCGCGTGAGAATCGTGTCGCGACGCGCGCTATCGAACCCGACCCGCTCGCGCGGATAACGGAGATCGCCGACGGTGACAGCGGTGTCGCGATCGCGACAATCGGATGGTCGTACACGCGCTCATAGTAGCGCGGCACCGGTGGAGTGTCAGCAGCCGGATGCGGCCCGCATCAGCGGCCCGCATCTGCGGCCCGAATCAGCGCGTGTGATCTTGCGACGCGCGGGCTCTTCGCGTAGAGTCGGGGTGAGGGGCCGATGGAAGACGATTTCGACCTGGAAGGATTATCGCACAGCGACGCCCGGGAGTACGTGCTGCGTTTCGCGCAGTCGCTGCACGTCGCACGCCGGCAGCGAGCCGATGCCGAGCAGTCGGTAGACGAGTGGAAGCGGCGCGTGAAGCTCGCGATGGACCGTGGCCAGACCGAGCTCGCCCGGCAGGCCCTCGAGCGGGCCGAAGAGGCTCATCGCGCGCTCGTCGGGCTCAAGCGCGAAGAACACGAGTTGGACTTCAAAGTAGCCGAACTGAAGCGCCGGCTTGCAGGGCTGCGGACTGCCCCGCAACGGTCGGTCGATGCGACCGGGCTGCTTGCAAGCATCGAGTCGGTCATCGGGAGCGGCCACGAAACCGATCGCGCCGTCGCCGAAGCCGAGGCGGAAGTCGCGCTCGATGCGCTCCGCAGGAAGGTCGCCGCCGAACAGGCGGCGGGCGGCGACGATCGCGGTGACCGGCGGTGACGCTCATCGAGCGGCTCGATCGGGTCGCGGTTGACGGACCGATCGTATGGGCCCACCGCGGGTGCAGTTCGACCGCACCGGAGAACACGCTCGCCGCGTTCGAACAAGTCGTCGCGCACGGCATCGAAGCGGTCGAACTCGACGTCCACCGCTGCGCAACCGGGCAGATCGTCGTAGCGCACGACGATACGCTGCTGCGCACGGCCGGCGTCGACGTGGCGATTCGCGCCACGCCGTACGATGAGCTTCTCCGGCACGACGTTGGTGGCTGGTTCGCGCCGGAGTTCTGTGAACAGCGCGTACCGCTTCTGTCGGACGTGCTCGGCGCGCTCGGACCCGACCGGTTTGTCGATATCGAGATCAAGCACTACGGAAACCGCATCGGCCGCGCGCGACCCGGCGATGTCGAGTCAGAGACCGTCCGAATCGTCCGGGAGCACGGGATTGAGCGCCACGTCGTGGTATCGAGCTTTGATCCGTTCATTGTGCGCCGCGTCGGCCGGATCGCGCCCGAGATCCTCCGCGCGGTCATTTATATCGACTCCGACGCGATGCCCCGGTGGATGCGCGGAGGCGGGGGCCGACCGGTCGCGCGGGCGACGATCATGAAACCGCACCACGAGCAGCTTACCGCGGCGATCGCACGCCGTCATCACCGCCGAGGTCGGCGCGTACTCGCGTGGACGGTCGACGATGCACCAACCGCGCGCGCGCTCGTTCAATCCGGAGCCGACGGCATCATCACGAACCGGCCTGTGGAGATTCGGGAGGCGCTCAGCACTCGCGCGCAGCGGCGCGAAGAATAGCGATCACGGCATCGTCGCGGCCAGGTCGCGGCCGAGCATCCGTCCCAGGCTCAGAAAGGCGGCTCGCATCGCCTGCGTCGACGTGGAACTCTGCGCGTTTCTGATCCCGGAGACCGACGCAAGGATCGCGCCGGTATTCAGGTCGACCGCGCTGAGCGACCCGGAAACACGAACGATGTATCCATCGCGCTCGGTCCATTCCGCGATCGTCGCGGTTCCGATAATCGCGCGCTCGATCCGCGACGGGACCAGCGACTGAAGGAGCACTGCGCTCTCTGTAGCCGATCGCCCGATCAGGATCAGTGGATCGACGTCCGCGCCCGACAGGAGAAACCCGGCGGCGGACAACGCCTCTATCACCCCTTCGGCGGTTCGGCTGTCCGTCATCGGAAGACCAGATGCGTCGGTATCGACGACTATCACTGCGGTAACGAACTCCCGCGCGCGCGACAGCACCGTGAACGAGTGCGTCGCACGCGCGGCGGCGAGCGACTCCTGCAGCGCACGCGACTCCGCCAGAACCGATCCTGGCAGCTGCGACAGAAGCGTCGCGACCCTGCCCGACTCGACGCGCGCGGTGACCGTGACGTCGCCAACGGCGGCCGGGGCGGGGTGGCGGTGCGTCACAACGCCGGTGGCGTCGGTGACCAGCTGAACCGACCGGACGACAGACCGGCCACCGATCGTCTCCCGATACGACAGCTCGACCGGAGCGCCTACAACGGGGCGTCCGGAGCCGTCTGAAACAGCGAACCGGATCGGCTGCGACGGACGCTCCCCAACCGGCACTCGATCAGGCCCGTCGAGCGCCTCTACGGTGAGCCCGCCGCTCAACGCTACCGCCGACTGGAGCGAACGCACAACGACGGGTCCGGCCGATGCGATGCCGTCGCGCTCGGCGTCGGCGGCCGCCGATGCGGCCTGCACGTACGCGATCAGCGCATCGAGCACTCGACCGTCGGACGCCGCGCGAACCGCCGACGCCTCGGCCCCCAGGTAGAGATCCTCTCGCTGTTGGAAGAAGCGCTGCCGGGCGGCGCGTTCGGCCATGAAACTGCGCCGATCGTACGCGCCAAGCAGGTGAACCGTCGCGCGCCCGTCGCGTTCGACGATGAAGCGGTCGGTGACCCGAAGCCCCTCGATCCGTCCGGAGCCTCTCTGCGTGACCTGCTGCACCAGATCGACGCGGAATGAGTCGAGGCTGCTCCTGGCGTCGGCGGTCGTCAGCACCGCGACGTCGACGCCGAGCGCCTGGTTGATCTGCGTCAGCAGCGCGAGCGCGGCCCCCTCCTCAGCGGCCCCGACGTTCCCGTCGGAATCGGTGGACGAGACGACGAAGTACTCGAACCGGTCGTCCGACGGCGGCGGCTGAAGAACCCACGACGGAGGATCGCGGCGTGCCGGTGCGGGCAGCCCGGCGCACGAAACGAGCAGCGCGATGAGCGCCGCCGCGCCGCACAACCGCGACCATCGAGCAGGTAGGGGCATCGAACCGTCCCGGCCTACAGCCCGCGCTCCATGATCTGGCGAACGCGCTGGCGCGCGGTCTGTTCCTCTTCGGTCTGGGCCTCGAGCCCGTCGATCGCACGGCGAATCTGCTCGGCGACGATGCTCCGCTCGATCGTGTAGATCGAGTAGTACGCGTACTCCTGCCGACCGGCGCTGCCGTCCTGGTTGATGTACTCCTTGAGCACCCAGAAGTCACCGTACTTGCGCAGCCCGCTCACGTCGGTCTGCGCCAGCGTGAGCACGACGTTCTCGAAGTAGGTCTCGACGAAGTCCTGATCGCCGACCTGCGCACCGGCGAATACCTGCTCAACCCGCATGCTGATCAGCCGTGCGACTTCGGCCGGCGCGTTCATGTTGTCCGACACCGTTCGTACGCCCGCAAGGCTGCGGCCGGTCTCTTCGAACCGGAAGACGTAGCGGCCCTCGAACCGCTCGTCGGCCTCGAGTTCGCCGATGTCCATGCTGGTCCAGTCGGGAATGTCTCCGCCAAGCGTGCTGTTCTTGTGCTCGATGATGCGGAAACTCGGCCGCACTATTTCGGCCGGTCGAGTGTCAGGACGACTCGCGCACGACGCGAGCACTCCGAGCACCACCACTATCCCAACGATCGTACGTACACCCTTCATAACTCCCCCTCTGCTACTCACTGTCCGGCGTCGAACGTGATCGATCGACCCCGGCTCAATACCAGATCCATTGACTCAAGCCCCGGGACTCGGTCGGATACGCGGAACAGCAGATCGACAAGGTCGTCGCTGCCGCCGATGAAGAACAGCGCGTAGCGTATCTCTTCGGGCGCCGAGCTGATCGTGTCAATCCCGCGGGTAACCGCGAGCATCTCCGTCCTGAAGCGCGACATCGTGCGGGCGTCGGCGGGCCGCTGAATGGTCAGCTCGTAGCGGATGCCGCGCGTCAACGCGAGCTCCATCTGCCGCCGGGACATCGCTACCGCATCGGGCATCGCCTGGAACACGGTGCTCTGCAGCGCGTTCCTGACCGCGTCGGCGTCGCTCGTCCGGCTGAACGTCTCCGGACTGCGACGGACGATCGATCCCAGGATCTGTCCCGTTGACGTCTCGTACATGCTGAGCGTCACCGCGGCGACCGCGTTGTGGCCCTGGCCGCTGGTACGGGTCGACACCTGCGCGTCGATTTCGATGTAGACGTCGGCGTTCAGGCGTCGAGCGATCCACTGGAGGAGCGTCACGCCCTGGCCCGACTCTTCGTACACCAGCCGCTGATCCTCCTTGAGCCGCTCGACCTGCGCGGCGTCCACGACCAGTTTCCCCTGACCGACCAGGAAACTGTTCGCCTGCGCAACGCCACTCTGCATCGTGAAGCGGTCGACAAGCCCATCACCCAGATCGCCGAGCGACCGGTCGTCGAAGTAGACCATATAGGTCATCGTGTCGACGTACCGGCTGATGAAACGCCGCTGGGCGTCGGTGACCGCCGGATAGTCGACCGGTTCGATAGTCGTGTCGGCGCCGGCTGGTCGGACGGCCGTGGAGCCCGCGGTCTCGCCGGCCGCACCGGTTGATCCGGCAGCACCGGTTGATCCGGCCGCAACGGCCGCGGTTGGCGTCCCAGACCCGATACCGTTCGCGTCGAGCGTCCGCCGGACGGCGGGGACATTCACGCGGATGCTGATCTCGTACCGCAGATCGCCGTCGGCGAGCGAACCGTCGCGGCGAAGGGTCTCCATCGTCTCATTGAAGACGAATGCGTTCGGATTGCGCGTCGAGTAGAGCACGTCCTCGAGCCGCACGGCGTGCGCGCGTTCGGCATCGGCGCCGATCAGGTCGATCACCGCGTTGCGCACGGCGTCCATCTTGGCGGCGTTCACCGCAGCGCCCAGGCTTGCCCCACGACCGACGCCAAGATAGACGTCATCGGTAGCGGGAGACGCGGGAGGCCCGCCGGCGCACGCCGACAGCAAGGCAAGAACAATCAGCGTCAGGATACCGAGTCGTACGTTCATAGCTCCCCACTCACTTGAAGATAACCGCAGCGCCGACGATCAGGCCACCATACGAGTCGTCGCGTCCGGTCAGATCGGCCCACAGCCCGTAGCCGGTCTGTACAGAGACGAGGATATCGCGCGTGACGAGCAAACTCCCGGTCATGCGCGCGATCGCGCCGATATGCGACGCGTAGAAGCGTGGCTGGTCGTCTCCGGGCGCGATGCCGCCGCCAAGTCCGATCCCGCCCGACGGCGTGAGCCGGATGCGTCCGACGAGGAGGTTCCATTCACCGCCGATCACGACGTTCATCGGCAACCCTCCGGTCGGTTGACCGGATCGGATCGGAATCTCGAACGCGGCGTACGGACGCCCCGCGAAGAAACCGCGCGACGGCACCGCTCGCAGTCCGATCAGGTAGGCAAGGCTTGTCACCCCGTCGGTCATCAGATCGAAGTAGAGCTGCGCCTCTACCCCGCGGCGCGGCACCTCGCGCAGCTGATCACCGACACGTGCGCCCGGACGCGCGTAGAGTACGCGTGCGTAGCTCACGTCGTTCTGCACCTCCCGCACAACCACCAGGCCGGTCTCAGCGGTCACGATCCGACCGTTGGGAAGGACGCGATCGGCTACGATCGCGTACTCTTCGCCCGGACGCAGCCCCATGTTTCGGCCGAACTCGATGATCACGTCGCGCCCGTCGACGTCAAGGATCCCTGTTCGGATCCGGAATCGGTCCATCGCCCTGACCCGGAACGAGAGTTCCGGGGCGATCGAATCGACCGCATCGCGGACAGCTTCCGAGGCGTTCGCGCTGACCCCGGAAGTCGACACGAAGAACTGGGAAAACGTCTCTCTGTTCTGGACGTCGACGAAGGTGAACGACGCCTCGATATCGGCACGGAACCGGCCGTCCTCGAGCCGCCGCAGGTCGTACCAACTCACCGAGGGAATCACGACGATGAACCCGCCGGACAGAGCGCGAAAGTCGGCTTCGGTGAACGCCTGCTGACCGAGCAGTACCGCGTCGGGCAGATCCTGTTGCTCAAACTGGTAGTCGCTCAGCACAGATATGAAGTCGCTCACACTATCCTGAGTGAGTCGCTGGTCCATTCCGATCACGCTGAACCGGCCAAGGTTGATGAAGACGCTGCGGATCTGCTCGTCGACCGCGCCGAACGCGCGCTCGAACAGCTGGTCGTACTGCGGGTTGCCGGTGCCTCGCACCGATACGGTCAGCGAACCGCGCCGCCCGACGATTCTCACCTCAACGCCGGCCGGCGGTGAGAAGACCGGCTGGCCGTAGTAGCTCAGCCGGAAAATCGCGATCTCTTCGCGTCGGGAGAAATCCTGTCCATAGCCTGCCGCGCCGATGCACAGCAGCACCAGCACGCATGCAGCAGTTCGGTATATCGCCGTCACAAACCCCTCAGTCGCCGTTGCGAGTATAACGGGCTTGGGGAGCCGTTTCTACACCGCGGCGTGCCGCGCCGCACCGGCTCGACGACTATTCGTCGCGGAACGCGAGCACGCTACGGATCTCCATCGGGCCATCGGCGGTCTGACGGCGGGTGATCGTCACGGTCGATGCCGAGTCGGTCGCGCCATCGGCGACAGCCGCAACGCGAACGGTGACCTGCAGCGAGCCGTCCCGGAGCACCCTGACCTCGGGCTCATCGAGCGAACCCGCCCGCTCCTGCGACTCCGACCCGCCGGCCGGTTCGCTCGCGGCGCCCAACGGCACAAACCGCAGACGGAGCACCGCGCGCGGGCTCGCTGCCCGGGCTACCGTGATCTGTCGGCCGTCGGCGATTGCCACACCGAACTCGCCCTTTCCGTCATACTCGATCCTGAGCACGCGCGTCCCGACGCCCGCAGGTTGTGGCAGCCGCAGCGATGCTCCGGCGTTCAGAAGCATCGCCGATCCGGTCCACTCGACGCTGCCGTCGGTGTCGACCTCTACGCGCCGATCAGCCGTGTCGAACCCGTCGGCGAAAATGAGACGCGCTTCGTGGTACGCCGCCATACTGTCGGCAAACATCGATGCGTCGGCCGCGGGGTCGCCACGGTCGCTGCGGAACCGTACACCGAAGTCGTCGATGATCCCGACGAAGCCACCGGATGTCGCGCCGAGCCGCGTCTCACCCTCTATGAGACCCCAGCCGGAGTCGCCGCGGCGAACGCGTACTCCTGGTATCGCCGACAGATCGGGCAGCGCGCCGATGTCGGATGACACCAGTCTGTCCGATTCGCGGAACTGAACGATGACTCGATCGCCGTCTGGAACGACGGCGACGGTGATCCGCTGCGACTGCCCGGGAACCAGTACCGGATGCGCGGACCACAGCGGCAGCGACCATCCGTAGAGCACCAGGCCGACTCTTCCAGAGTCGTCGAGCAGCAGCCGCGCGATAGACGAGTCGCCCGCGCGCATCGATACCATCGTCTGGTACTCGGCGCCCGCGCCCGAAGCGGCATCGTCAGCGGCCGCATCGTCAGCGGCCGTATCGTCGGTTGACGATTCGTCACCGGGAGATTCGGCGTGCACGCGGAGCGTGAACGATGCCGGAGCAAGCGCGCCGTCGATCGCTGGCCACGCGACGCCGGGCAGGACCAACGCGGCCGACCCGTCGAACCGGTAGCCGAACACGTCGTCGAGCGCGGCGAGCGACAGCGCGGGATCGGGCCGGCCGGCGAACGAGATCGACGGGAACATGCCCGCACGACTCCCGCTCTCCTCGAACGTGCCCTGGAGATGGTAGAGCGAGAAAAAGCGTTCGCGCGGTCCCAGGTCGGACGCGGATCGAACAGGCGCGTTCGACACGACGAGTTCGCTTCGGAACGTCGCGACCGGTTCGACGGTAGCGAAGTCGATCCGCGAATCCCACAGAGGGTAGAGGTTGACCCGGACCGAATAGATCCCCTGGGCAACCGGAGCCGAGATCGCGATTGTCGAACCGGTCTCGCTGTACGGACCCGATCGCACAACCGTGCCGTCGACCAGCCACTCCAGATAGGGGTCAACCCCGTCCGGTACCCTTAAGGTGGCACTCAAAAGACTGTCGGCGCCGGGCCGTGAACTCGCCGGGTACGTGGTGAGGCCCCGGATCGCGAACTCGCCGGCGACGATGAACACGGTGACGGCATTCGTCGCGACAACCGTGTCGCCGTCGAAGTAGGTCGCGCGCAGGCGATACGCGCCGGCGGCCAGGTCGGGCAGCTCGACGGGCGGGAGCGTGGCCGCGGTGTCCACCGAATCGAATCGCGACTCCGCAAGAAGCTCGCCGTCAAGATCGAACAGCTCGACCAGAACCGAGTCGGGAAACTCCGAGCTGCCGGTGTACTCCGCGCCACGGGTCACTCGGACCGGTACCGCCGCCCCGGGCTCCAGTCGTGTGCCCGCCGACACCGTCGCGATCCTCAGCGCAGAAGGATCTCCGGCAGCAGACCGGAACAGGGAACCGCTGTCGCACGCCGAAAGCAGGAGAAGAATGGCGATGGAAGCGAGTCCTACACTCCGCACCCCTTAAGTATAGCACGAAACCGCGCAAAAGCCGACGCGTGCCGTGACCGTGGCGCCGGTGGGGGGCGTCAGCCGGCGAAGAGCTGAACCAGGTTCACGATCGTCTTGGACGCCCGTACCATCGCCGGAAGCGCGATCCACTCGTAGCGGCCGTGAAGATTCTGACCGCCGGTGAAGATGTTCGGGGTCGGGATCCCGCGCTCGCAGAGGCGGGCGCCGTCGGTGCCACCGCGAATCCGGTGGATGACGGGCTCCATCCCGGTCGCCGCGATCGCCTTGCGAACCCGATCGAGAACTTCGGGATGCGGTGCAAGAAAATCGGCCATGTTCAGGTACTGGCGATCGACGTTGACGTCAACCTTCCCGCCCGGGAAGCTGCCCTCGATCGTTCGCGCGAGCTGCTCCAGGTAGCTGATCCTGCGCTTGACGATGTCGTGGTCGAAGTCACGCAGGATGATCGTCGCGCTCGCCTTGGAGATGCCTCCGGTGACTTCGGTCGCGCAGTAGAACCCGTAGCGATCGTCGGTGGCCTCCGGGCTTTCGGACCTGGGCAGCATCGCGATGTAGGTCGCCGCCATAGACGTCGCGTTCGCAAGCTTTCCGCGAGCGCTGCCGGGGTGGATGCTGTACCCGGTGAAGCTCACCGTCGCCTTGTACGCGGTGAAGCACTCCGCCTCCACCGCGCCCTCGTCGGTTCCGTCGATCGTGAAGCAGAAGCCCGATCGCAGCTTCTCCACGGGAAAGCCGTCCATTCCGCGTCCGGTCTCCTCATCAGAGGTGAAGATCACCTCGATCTCAGGGTGATGGATCTGCGGATGCGCGGTCAGATACGCGACTGCAGTCATGATCTCGGCAATGCCCGCCTTGTCGTCGGCACCAAGCAGCGTCGAGCCGTCGGTCGTGATGACCGTTTCGCCGGTGTAGCGACTCAGCATCGGGTACTCGGCCGGGTCGAGCGTGAACCCGCCCCCAAGCTCGATGACACCTCCGTCGTACCGCTCGTGGACGCAGGGGTTGACGTGCTCACCAGGGAAGTCGGGCGCGGTGTCGACGTGGGCCATGAACCCGATCGGATCGCCGGGACCGGTCGCCGGCACGCGAGCGATCAGGCGGCACTGTTCATCGAGCGTCACGTCGGTGCTACCGAGCGAGCGCAGTTCGGTTTCGAGCATCCGAGCCAGGTCGAACTGGCGCTCGGTCGACGGCGTGCTCGCCGAGTGCGGGTCCGACGTGGTGTGCACGCGCACGTAGCGGAGGAACCGCTCCATAAGGTCACCCTCGAACCACGATCGATCGGTCTCCATGGATTGCACAATCATGCGGTTGAGGATATGCTGCATCGTCGATCGGGTCAATCTCGCGTTCCGACTTCAGGGTAGATTGTGTTCTGCGAACCTACGTTTCTGTAGTTTTTTTGGCGCGTTTCCTACAGACCGGTACCGCGCTCGCCCCGGGCTGTCCGACCGGGGGCGCCAACTCATTACCACTTGGTTGATTAGCGGACCAATAGGTTGGCACGCCGTTTGCTAAATAGATTGCATAGACTCGTTTCATAGTCGTTCTACAAATTCAGCAAGGAGTGAAGCATGAGTAATGGAAAGACGCCCGCGGACGTCCTGAAGATGATGAAGGATGAGGGTGTCCAGATCGTGGACCTGCGGTTCATGGATTTCCCCGGAATCTGGCAGCATTTCTCGGTCCCGGTCGGGGTCGTCGACGCCGACACGTTCGAAGAAGGACTCGGATTCGACGGATCGAGCATCCGCGGATGGCAGGCGATCAACGAGTCGGACATGCTCGTCAAACCGGTCGCGGAGACCGCGTTCATCGATCCGTTCATGGAAGCGAAGACGCTCGTGATGACGTGCAATATCTGCGATCCGATCACCGGCGAAGACTACACGCGCGACCCGCGCAACATCGCGCGCAAGGCGGAGGCGTACCTCCAGTCGGCCGGCATCGGCGACGTCGTCTACTTTGGCCCTGAGGCCGAGTTCTTCATCTTCGATGACGTTCGGTTCGACCAGAACGAGCACGAGGGGTACTACCACCTCGATTCGTCGGAAGGGCGCTGGAACTTCGGACGCGAGGAACACCCGAACCTCGGGTACAAGCTTCGGTACAAGGAAGGCTACTTCCCTGTTCCACCGGCCGACAGCCTGCAGGACATCCGGTCGGAGATGGTGCTGCTGCTCGAGCACATCGGTATTCAGGTTGAGGCGCAGCACCACGAGGTCGCGACCGGCGGCCAGTGCGAAATCGACATGCGCTTCCAGCCGCTCGTCCAGATGGCCGATAACATGCTGCGCTACAAGTACATCGTGAAGAACGTCGCGCGCCGGCACAACAAGACCGCGACCTTCATGCCCAAGCCGCTGTTCGCGGACAACGGCAGCGGTATGCACGTGCACATGTCGATCTGGAAGGGCGGCAAGAACCTTTTCTACGGGGACGGGTACGCCGGGATGAGTCAGACTGCGATGTACGCGATCGGCGGGATCCTCAAGCACGCGCCGGCGATCCTCGCGCTGACCAACCCGACGACCAACAGCTACAAGCGCCTGGTTCCCGGGTTCGAGGCACCGGTCAACCTGGCGTACAGCAGCCGTAACCGTTCGGCGTCGGTGCGCATCCCGATGTATTCCAAGAGCGAGAAGGCCAAGCGCTTCGAGTTCCGCTGCCCCGACGCGAGCGGGAACCCCTACCTGGGCTTCAGCGCGATGCTGATGGCAGCGATCGACGGTATCCAGAACAAGATCGACCCGGGCGAGCCGCTCGACAAGGACATCTACGACATGCCTCCGGAGGAGCTTGCGAAGGTTCCGACGACTCCGGGGACGCTGCGCGAAGCGCTGATGGCGCTCCAGGCGGATCACGACTTCCTGCTGAAGGGAGACGTGTTCACGCCCGACGTAATCGAGACATGGATCGACTACAAGATGAAGCACGAGGTCAAGGCGCTCGATCTGCGACCGCACCCGTGGGAGTTCGTGCTCTACTACGACATCTGATCCTGAAACGCCCGGCCGCGCTGCCGCGGTCGGGCGCTCTCTGACACGGCAGCGAATCGTTTGCACTACCGCGTGAACCCCGTCCGTACCTCCTGTGGCGGGGTTCCTTTTTTTGGGCCGGGCGGGGCGATCCCGCATTCTCTATCACCGCCGTCAGGAATCTCTGGTATTTCCCGTAGCGCGTGATATCATTATTCGTCGGAGGCTCTATGAGGAAACTACGCGTTACGGTGGTAGCGACGATCCTGCTTCTGGCGCTGTCGGCTGGCATCGCAAGCGCGCAGGATTTCGATACCTACAGCAAAAGTATCGAGGCGTTCGCCAGCGGCGTCGCGAGCAGCCTGCCGCTCAACTCATCGATAGGCCTGAACTGGTCGCACGCGCATATCGGAAACTTCCCGCACCTGGGGATCGGCGCGGTCGTCGGGTTCAGCACGATTCCATACACCGCGGTCAGCCCCGTTCTGGAAGCGCTCGCGCTCAAGGATACGCTCGAAGCAAATGAGAATTTCGGCTACATCGCCGAGTACGGTATGCCGCTGCCGGCGTACGCGGTAGAGGCGCGGATCGGCGGACTGATCCTTCCGTTCGACGTCGGCGTCAAGTTCGGCGCGGTGCCCGCGGGCGTGGACACGACGAACCTCCCCGGCGGTCTGTCGTTCGACTACTTCATGGCGGGGATCGACGGCCGGCTGCGGCTCAACCGCGGCCGCTTCATCGTCCCGACGATCTCGGTCGGCGGCGGGTACAACATCCTGCGCGCATCGGTGGGGCTGCAGGGCCTGACCGATGGTGACCTGACAATCAGCAGCTTCACCGACCCCCGTGACAATACAGAGGTTGACATCGTTCTTGGCAACCCGAGCGTCGAGTACTTCTGGACCGCGAACGTGATCGACCTCAAGGCGCACGCGAGCTGGAACCTGCTCCTGTTCACGCCGTACGTCGGCGCCGGAGCGTCGCTCGGCTTCGGAAGCGCGGGCGGCGCGCTTCGGTCGGAGATCAAGAGCCCGAACTTTGACGATCAGGACTGGGCGGATATCAACGCGGCGCTCGTGGCGGCCGGAGAGGGTCCGCTGCCCGAGTTTTCGACTGACGGTTTTTCGGTGACCGCGGACATGACCGGCGGATGGGCGATGCGGCTCTACGGCGGTGTGAGCGTGAACCTCTTCATCCTGAAGGTTGACGTGACCGGCATGTATGATCTTGTCGGCCGTAACTATGGCCTGACGCTGGGTACCCGTATCCAGCTTTGATCTTAGGTGTGGCCCGCAGCAAAGCGGCGGGTCGATGATTCATGTCCCGAGGGTTCCTCCCCCTCGGGGCTTTTTTT
>RECL01000217.1 GCA_007694025.1 Spirochaetaceae bacterium | reverse complement strand
GTCGGGGGTGAGGTCATCGGTGGTTATGAGCGCACCCCGCTCCACGGCGCGCGTGACGGTTCCGCCGGCGCCGATGCCGATGGGCACGGCCTTCTTCGCGACAGCCTCGGCACGGGTCATGACGGTTCCGTGCCAGTCGCGTCCGCCGATTCCCTCGACCTTCTGCCCGGGCGTCAGGTCGCGCTTGGCGACGCAGACGACCTCCGAGTGAGCGCCCGCGGCGGTGACGGTGCGCTCGCCGAGCAGAACAGCTTCGGCGATGCTCTGCGGTGTTTCCAGGTCGCAGAGGTGGTACGGCCTGAAGTGGAGGTAGTAGGGCCCATCGGCGCGCGTGATGAACTCCATCTCCTTGCGGATCCGCGGTTCGTCGGAGTAGACGACGGCGAAGACGCCGGGGGCGACCTTTCCGGTCGTGTAGTCGATGCACCCGCGCATCGAGAAGATGCCGCCGTCGGCAGCCGGGATGAAGGTGGCGACGAGATCGTCGAGCTCGACCTTCGGACCGTGCATCCCGACGACGTCGGGGAGGAGCCCGGTGGCGTTACTGACCGCCGCCATCTCCACCATCGTCTTGGTGCCGTCCTGAAACGCGGCGAGGATCTTGGGGTTCATCCCCTTGCTCAGCGCCTCTTCGCGCGCCGACTCTTCGGTGGCCGCGTAGTTGATCGTGTTGTTCTTGCCCTTGCCCAGGCAGACGATCTCGAAGCCCATGAGCGTCGCCTGCTCCCAGAGCATCTTGAGCACACCCGGCTCATCGCCGCTGGCGACCGTGTAGACGGTGCCGTTCTTCCGCGCCAGATCGTTCAGAAGCAGGCCGACGGTGATGTCGGTTTCGACGTTCAGCATGATGACGGGCTTGCGGTTGTTGACGCTCGTCCATGCGACGAGTGCGCCGACGTCGGGCACACCGGTCGCTTCGACGTTCGCCTCGATGCCGTCGAGCGCGGGAAGGAGGAGCGCATCCTGAGTCACGACGCGGCGCCCCGCGCGCAGCGCGTCCTCGGCCTCCGACCGGAGGTCGGTCACCGTGACCGCGTCGGGTGAGTACCCCATCTCGGCAAAGACGTCGATCCCCCGCTTCGGATCGATGTCCGCAACGGCGGCGATCTGCATCCCCCGAACGGCGTTCACCGTGTGCGCGAGCCCCGATCCCATCTGCCCGCACCCGACGATGCCCACGCGTATCGGGTTTCCGGCAACCTCGCGCTCGGCGAGCCGTGCGACAAGTTCCATCTCATCTCCTCCGCGAGCAAAGCTCGCCGGCGGTGTGCGCGTCGGTGACGAGCACGTTCACGTACCCGGCGCGCAGCGCGGCCAGGATCGCGGCGATCTTCTCCGCGCCCCCGCAGATCCCCACGCGCCGGCGCACTCCTCGCAGCTCGTCGAGATTGATGCCGATCGTTCGCTCGTCGTACGGGTTATCCACCGGCGCGCCGTCTTCGTCGAAGAAGCGCAGCGCAATGTCGCCAACGATCCCGAGTCCGAGCAGCGCCTTGCAGTCGGCGCTCGAGAGGACCGAGCCGTGGCCGCGCAGGACCGAGTGCGGCCCGAGCGCGCCGATTCCCAGCAGCGCGATGTCGCACTCCCTGCCGAGCTTCAGCGTGTCCGCCACCTGCGGGTCGGCGGCGAGCGAGTCGCGCACCTCGCGCGAGGAGACGATCCCCGGCGCGTGGATGTTGCGCACTCGGCACCCGAGCCGGTCGCCGGCGCGTCGCGCGAGCTCGGCGCCGTGGATCTCCGCCTCGAGCAGGCCGAGTCCTCCGAGCAGCTGAACCACGCGAGATTGCCCAAGCGTCGTGTGCGGGATCGAGTCGACGGTGGCGAGCACCGAGTTGCCCCACGTCAGGCCGAGGGTCTGGCCGTCGTCGAGCACGCGCCCGACGTAGTCGCCGGCGGTGCGCCCGATGGCCTCGATGACGTCGGCGTACTCGGAGCCCGCGGGCGTCACCACGAGCGCCTCCTGCAGGCCAAAGATCTGCTCGAGCTCGCGTTCGAGCGCGGTGTTGTCGTCGGCCGGCGGAACCACGGTGATGCGAACGACGCCATCCTCGCGCGCACGGGTCAACAGCCGCGACACCTTGATCCGTGAGATGCCGAATCGGTCGGCTATATCGGCCTGGGTGAGATCCTCGTCGTAGTACGCCTGGGCGATTCGGTAGACGAGCCGGCGCGAGTCGTTAGCGCCGTCCACGCGAACCCTCCGGCCGACGCTCGGATGGGTCCGACGGCCGCAGAAGTAGCAGCCTGAACATCCGTGCAGTAGTGATCATACGTGCACGCACTGTAGCCCGGATCGCCGGCGGCGTCAAGCGCCGGCGGCGTCAGGCGCGGCCGACGTCACCCCCCAGCCAACGGATCACCCCTTCCGCACCGCCCGGATCGCCATCCAGGGTTTGCCGGGAAGCTCGAAGCGGGTTGGGCCGCTGTAGGTTCCCTTGAGGCGGGTCACCTTCATCTCCCAGGTGTCGATCAGATCAACGACGAAGTTCGCGTCGGCAGGCAGGTCGACGTCGAAGATGCTTGGCTGCCGGACGCCGTAGTAGTAGAGGAACCACTCGTCGCGCTTCGCGAGCACGGGATGGAGCCGTCCGACGCGCTCGGGGTTGAGGTCTCCGAGCGGAGCCTCCTCCATGATCTTCCGGAGGAAGGCGAACCGGGCGGGCGACTCTCCACGCAGGATTCCGCCCTTTGCCCACCAGAGGACGTCGTCGGGATTGAGGTAGGTCTCACCGTGGCCGGTCGGGAAGCCGCCGCGGACGGTAGTCTCCCACATCCGCCGGACGAGCTCCTGCGCGGTGATATTGCCCCAATTGTGCTGGATGTCGCCCTCGTAGCAGCACTCGTCGATCACGACCGGCTTTCGGTATTGCGAGCGCCACTCATCGACCCGCTCCACGTCGGAGTGCTGGACCGACACGTGAGTCACCCACGCCTTGGTGTGGTCGTAGAAGGCGCGGCAGTTGTGAACCGAACGCAGATGCTGGTACGGGTCGGCGGTCTGGACGATGCGGAAGTACCTGTCCCAATCGGCAGTGGTCTTCTCCTTCATGAGGTCGAACTCGTTCGCGAACGACCACCAGACGTTGCGGAACGCGGCCAGACGCGCAACCAGGTACTCCAGGTAGAGATCGTCCTGCGCGGCGGTCATCGTCGCGAAGCCCCAGCGGTCGTATGGGTGGAAGATGATGATGTCGGCCTCGATCCCAAGGTCACGAAGCTGCGCGATCCGCTTCTCGAAGGCGGCAAAGGAGGCGGGGTTGAAGCGCGTGAAGTCGAACGCCCCGGGAGCGCCTTCGTAGACGTAGTGCTCGGGCTCGTTCTTGTTGTACGAGTAGTCCTTGGGGAAAACGCACATCCGGATCTTGTTGAACGGACCCGTCTTGAGGATCGAGACGGTCTTGTCCTGGAGCTTTGTGCTCTGGTGCGTCCACGCGTAGCACGTGGTCCCGACCGGGAAGAAGGGCGCGCCGTCGGCGTACTGGAACGAGTACGGGGTGTGGACCTGGACCGGGCCGTGTACGGACGAATCTGGATCGAGCGCCGTGATCGAACCAGCCTTCCCGGTGAGCGCCGTTACGGTCGAGTAGGTCTCGAAGCGCCACTCACCGGCCGTGTCGGGCATGAATCGGACCTTGTAACTGCCGGCCCCGTCGTAAAACCCACCCACGCGCACCGTCCGGTTACCGGTCGTGAACGTCGCGCCGAACTTCACCTCGGTGAACGGATTGCGCGCGGTTGGCCCTTTCCACTCGAGCTCGATGAAGTCCCAGACCTTCACCGTCTGAGATCCTGCCTTCGCCTTGGTCATACACCCTCCTGTTTGTTCGGCTCATTCAACCACGAGTCCGTGGAAAACACAAGCCAAACAAAAATAAAACGCACCGACTATGCGTAATTATCGCAAACGCCGGAGCGCAGCTGCCGCCCGGCTGCGGCTACGGCGACGCGACGATCAGGTAGTCGCCGTTGACCTCAGGCATCTTCACCACAACTTCGCCATTACCGCGCACGATCTCCGCCGTGAGGTCGATCCGACGACCAAGGTCGATGATCGTGAAGCGCAGATCAGCGGCATCGGGGGCGACGACGCGCACCGGATCGGCGTACGGCAGGTACGCCACGAGAGAGCCGGTGGTCGCTACGCGCGCGGCGCGCACGCCTTCCGGCGCGTCGGGGACGACGGACTGATCGGGCGTCAGATCGGTGAGCCCCAGTCGCTCGACGACGCGCGCGGCGAACGCCGTGTCCCACCCGCCGCCGAACTCGAGCGCGACGGACCAGTCGAACGGTTCGCGCGAGTTTGCGACGCTCGTGAAGTGCGCGCCGCGACGGTGCCAGCCCCAGACACCGTGCGCGCCGTACGTGAAGCCCGCCTTCGCGCCGGCAAGCACACTCGTCCAGAGCGCTCGGCGCACGTCGAACGGGGTGAATCTCCCGTAGACACCACCGGCGTGGCCGTGCCCTTCGTAACACGGCTCGGCGTTCATGAGTGGTCGCGTCGGGTACTTCTCCAGGAACGCCTCGGCGAGCTGCCAGCCGCCGTGGACGTGCTCGACTCGGTGCCCCGACTGGTACGTGTAGAAATCGAGGTTCGGGGAGTCGACGATGCGAGGGGGGAGCGAGCTGTTGTTGCCGGTGATGTGCATCGCGGCGAGGGCTCCGGGATCGACACGCTTGACCGCGTCCATCGCCGCGACGAAGTAGTCGGTGATCGCTTCGGTCTCGAACCGGGTGTCACCGGCGATGAAGTAGATCGGGTGGTACGCGCGGAAGCGTTCGGCAACGAGCGTCGTGACCGGATCTACGAGTTCGCGCGGCAGCTCCACATCGGGTCGGGCCCGGTGCGCCCACGTGCCGGGTACGTAGTTGTTCCACAGCAGCACCAGACAGATCCGAAGCCCGCGCGCCGCTGCGAGCGCGGTCATGCGCTCGGCGCGATCGAAGTACTCGGACGACGGCCGGGAGAAGTCCCACGGCCCGTTGTCATACCCTCCGGTCGACGCGAAGGGCGTCGGCGCGGTGTACGTGAGGCTCGCGTCGTGGAGCACCGGCAGGACACTCACCTGGATCGTGTTGAACCCCTGTTCGGCGCGATAGCTCGTGTAGCGCTCCCACTCCTCTTCGGTTGCGGATGTGAACGCGTTCCACGCGGTGTCTGCACAGACGAAGTGCGGTGCGCCGTCGACCTGGAAGCGGTCGCGCGTCGGCGATACGGTAATGGGTCGGATCATCGGTTCTCTCCTTTGGTATGCCTCGTGCGTTCAGACGTGCTGGTTCGGCGGACGCCACGTTGCGCCCCCGCCGTGCTCGCCGCCGTCCGGGCCGGTCGTCGGCTCCACGCGCCCCACGCGGCGACCGATGCCTCGACCTCGGCGATCGCACGATCGTGATCGCGCGCGGCGATCGCGTCGACGAGCGCGCGATGGTAGCGTGCACCACGGGCCGCGGGACGCCTGTCCTCGTACGCGCCTTCGATCGCGGGCCGGTAGAGCTGCATCACAAAGCCGTACAGACGAGCGACCACCGGGTTATGCGTCGCCGCGCCGAGCGCATCGTGGAACGCCAGATCCGCGTCTGCCAGGCGGTCGGGAGCAAACCCGTCGCGCGCGGCGGCGGCCAAGGCGTCGGCTGCCGCGCGCAACGCGCGGACGTCGTCGTCGGTCGCGGAGGCGAGCACCAGCGCGATCATGCCGCGTTCGACAACGAGTCGCAGTTCGCGCAGCTGGTCTCGTGACGGCTGGTCGAGCAGGAGCTGGCACAGGAGCGGCTCGAAGTAGGGAAGGCTCCCGGGAGTCGAGACGAAGGTCCCGTCGCCATGGCGAATATCGACAAGGCCGAGCGACGCGAGCGTTCTCATCGCCTCTCTGACCGATCCGCGGCTGACCGCGTGCGCCTCCGCCAGCTGAGTCTCGTTCGGCAGGCGATCGCCCGACACGACGGTTCCGTGCCTGATGTCGTGCATGATCGCGTCAAGCACGATCTCCACCGCAGAACGACGTCGCTTCGCGACCGCCTCGGGCACATCAGCCGCACCGCTGTTCCTCACGATGACACCTTCCTTCGATCGACAGCGCCGCGCAGCGCCGCGACGCTCTGTTCAGCCCACCGCGCCTCAAGCTCAACCGTCGCGTCCAGGCTTCCCTGCCACGGCGTCCACAGCTCCACGATAGCGCTCACCGCATCGGGTACGCGTGACAGCAGATCGTCGAGCGGCAGGTCACCGTCGCCAGCCGATCGACCCTCGACAAGGAAGCCGAGCCGGTGGTCGACTCGCCGGATCGAGTAGTCCTTGACGTGGAGGTTCGAGGTCAGCGGTCCGAGCAGCGCGACGACCTCATCGTAGCCTTCGCTGCGCCCGATCGAGTTGAGCGAGTCCAGACAGACGCGAACCCGCTGCGATCCGATCAGTTCGATTGCCCGGGCGAGCGCGGCCACCGGGCATCCTTCGTAGTTCTCCACGCACAGCGTGACCCCGGCCGCATCGAGCGCGGGAACAAGCGTGGAGAGGTCGGCGGCTATCGCGTCGGCGGTTCCAGTGCCGGCGGCTATAGTGGCCCCGGCGGCGACAGTCCCTGCGGCCGCGGCACAGTGCGACCGGTCGCCGACCGGCATTGCGATGTCGGGTACCGTCCGCAGCACACGTGCGCCCACCCGCTCGCAGAGCGCAATCGAGTCGGCAAGGAGCCGTGGGTCGGTGCCGCGGACACCGAGCTCGACGGTGACCCCTGCGGCAGCGGCCGACGCGCCGACAGCCTCGAGCCTCGACACGACGAGCGGTGCGTTGTCGGCGAGCTGAACGACCGACACGCCGAGACGCGCTGCTTCGCGGATGAGATCGCCGTGGGTCATCGGACGTTTCGGCTTTGGCTGGTCCGGGATGCCGAAGGCCCACGGATACGTGTAGGTGCTCAGTCCGATCGTCATGTGGGCACCATCACCGGGGGTCCACGATCGCCCGAACCTCTGCCATGACGTTCTGCGGGCGGAATACGTCGCGCCAGTTCTCCTTCAGGATCATCGCACGGCCACGCTCGACGGCGCGCTTCGCGCCGTCCGAGACCTCGATCCCCAGGTATCCGAAGAGGATGCCGATGTTCACGTTGATGTGCCCGAGCATGAAATCGCGCGCGGCGTCCTCCGGAACGCCGGCCCGGATCGCTTCGTCCATCGCCTCACGGATCGTGTACATCAGCGTGAGCGTGACCGTTTCGGCCATGGCGGGTTCAAGGATCGCCATCTGCTCGACGGTGATCCGGTGGCTGCGCATGACCGGAGCGAAGATCGCGCGTGCAACGGCCTCTCCACGCGTATAGACCGACTCGTCCCCGCGGAACAGCGCGCAGACGATCGACTGCTTCGCCTTGATCCCACCGTAGAAGTCGCGCTTCGCATCGGGATCGGTCTCATCATTGACCACCGGCGGGTGGCAGGGGTGCGACACGAACACGCCGACGTCGGAACGATCGGGAATCGTGCCCCCGTGCGGACCGGCGGGGTCCAGGATCATCACGAACGACCCGGACGGCAGGAGTGGAACGACGAGCGACGCAACGGCGCCCATCGCGCTGTCGGGAACGGCAAGGATCGCAGCGTCGGCGCGACGGGCGGCAACACCGCCGTCGGTTGGCTCGACGCCGATCTCACGAAGCCGCGCGATCCCTTCGGGTGCGATCTCGACGTAGTCGACGTCGAAGTCGCTCGCCACCAGGTTACGGGCGCAGCGCAGGCCCATCTTCCCGCCCGCGCCGAACAGCGCTATCCGAGTCATTGTGCACCTCCGGTTTCCAGTCGAACGATCGATGTCGTGCGTGCCGATTCGTACGCGGCGAACACCGCCTCCATCGTGTTCAGGTAGTCCTCGGCATCGTTCTCCGACCGTCCTCCCGACGCGATAGCGTCGCGGAAGCTGCGGTTCGCAGGAAGGCAACTGCCCATGCTGAGGGTGTAGCGCGGGATGAGCCAGTCGTGCGTGACCGGACGCAGATAGCGCGCGGTCGACTCCCCGCGTCGGGTGGTCACGCTCGCGCGGAAGTGCGGACCGAGCTCCATCACGCCGTCGTCGCACTCGAGGACGATCCGCGTCTCGAGCTCGTGCTCGTGCTCGACCGGACTCGCGTACGACAGCTCGATCGTCGCGTGTGCGTCGTTGTCGGTCCCCGCGAGCACGGTCGCAACGTCCTCACCGGCGATACCGGGAGTCACGGTCGCGGTCGACGCTGCGACCCACCGCAGATCCCCGACGAACGAGCGCGCGGTATCGATGATGTGGGTGCCCATATCCATCAGCATGAAGCGCTTCGCGTCGCGGAGCGCCGGCTGCATGTCGAAGACGGGGAAGCTGCTCAGGTAGCTCAACCGCGCGCGTCGGATGCTTCCGACCGGACGGTCGCGATACCACTCCAGGAAGCCCCGGATAGGAGACTGCCATCGCCAGTTGTCGTGGATAAAGCAGCGCACGCCGGCGCGGCGGGTGGCGTCGACCATCGCGACGCAGTCGGGCCAGCTCTCTGCCATCGGCTTCTGACAGATCACGTGTTTCCCGGCCGACGCGGCAAGGATCGTGTGTGAAGCGTGTGTCGTCTCAGAGGTGATGATGTCGACGACGTCGACGTCATCGCGCGCGACGAGCTCCTCGGCGGTCGCACAGACGGTCGGTATGCCCATATCCGCCGCGAGCGCGTCGGCCTTCGCGCGCGTCCGATTCGTGACCGCCGTTACCCGCACACCGTCGAGCTGCTGCCACGCGGCGATCTGATAGCGTGCCCAGAAGCCCGTACCGATCACGCCGACTCTCAGGTCTCCCATACTCACTCCTGTGGCTCGTTTCCGGCGCGCGCGCGCGGCACGTTCGGCCGCGCATCGTACGATACATCGCAACCGCCGCCCCCGATCGTCGCGACGATCTGTCCACCCGACCCGGCGAGCCGGTAGCGCCGGACAGGTCCTGGATCAACCGGAGGGATCTCCACGGCGAAGGGGCCACCGCCGGCGCGCAGCCGCGAAACATCGGTGAACAGCGCGGCGACCGGGCGCGGCTCTCCGTCACCCGCCGGTCCGCCGACACCCCAGTCGGGATAGACGCCGTGCGGTCCGGTCGCGTCGAACGCGCATACGAACACAACCCGGGCCGCGGCCGCCTCGCAGAACGCGGCAAATCCCCACACGAGCGCCGCGTTGGTCTCCCGGCGGGGATCGGCGGCACGCAGCCGCGCGTTCTGATCGTAGTCGCCGGCCGCTGGGTTGAAGTGCGGCGTCAGCTCGAGCAGGCCGATCGCGATCCGCGCGTCGGGGTAGAGCGCCGCCGCCGAGGCGAGCACGGCGCGAAGACCGAACAGGTTGTCGTAAACGACCTGGTCATCGGTGTCGTGAACCTGCGGCGACACGGTGAAGACGACGGTCGCGCCTGCCGGAGCGATGGGACGCGACCGGTTAAGCTCGGCGAACGCACCGTCGGTCCCGATCAGGATGGCGCTCTCCGCGAAGTCGGCGTGTGCGACGGGCCGCACGGAGGCGCTCACGCGGTCCACGACGGCTCGCATCGCGATCGTGTCGACGGCGGCCGACGGATCGGGCGTGCGGCACTCTCCCGCGCCGGAGATCTCATAGAGGTGAACCGGAACACTCCGTCCGGCACTATCCAGCGGCGGGTCCGTGGCGCCCGGTCCGGATCGCGTGGACCGGGCGCCGTCGGCACCGTTGGCGCCGACGTCGACCCGGATGAAGTCGACCGGCAGTCGGGCGGGCAAAGCGCCGGCGGCGACCGCGCGGGTGCCGAGCGCGGGAAGATCAGGAACCTGGAAGCCGGCGGCCCGCTGTCGCGGCGCGCCTGCGCGTCGGGATCGGAGCTTTGGTTCGACCGTCGACTCGGCACGGATCGTGACGGCCTGTTCGACGATGGTGCCGGGCTCCAACCGCACCGGGAACGGCAGCCGCAGCGGAGTGGAATAGAGCTTGTACGAGTAGTCGCTCCAGTTGCGCTGATCCTCCATCTCGAACAGATCACCGCTGAACTCGATGCTCACCCGCGGCGCGTGGAGCGTGATACCGGTCAGATCGGTGCACGGCTGGTGAGGGGCGATCGCGTCGGGCAGCGTCAGCCCGATCCGACCGTCCCGCGTATGCGCGGTGTACGCGCACCCGGCGAGCGTGCCGGGAAGGAGCACGCACAGTCCGAGTCGATTGCGATCGAATCCATCGACGACGGTCGCCCGGAACCCGACGCGAATCGAGGTCTGGTCGGCGTCGACCGTCACGGCGGTTTCGAGCCCGAAGCCGGCGTCGAAGTAGTCCGCGCGGACGGCGAACCCGTACGGTCGTCGTTCGATCGACCGCACCGTCGCGGCCGGCGTACCCCATGCCGCGTCACGCAATGCGGCGAACACGCGGTAGATCACGCACCGATCGGTGCGGATGTCACGGACCGACATCCGCTGCGGATCGATCTCCATAGACAGCGACGAACCGGTGTATCGCAGCGGCACGGCCGAATCATAAGACGTCCGACGTCTTATGTCAATTCCAGGGGCTGGGGCCGCAACCCGGTCCGCCTGCGGGTTGCCGAGACCCAGCGCTGTGTGCCACATCGGATTGGGTGGAAGCAACGACGAAGCAGTGAGAGACTCACGGGGGAGGAGCAGATGAGACGCATCGCATGCATCGTAGCGGTTGTTCTGGGCGCGACCATGATCGCCGGCTGCGGGCTGTTCACACCGGCATTCGATGGGACATGGGACGGGATAGGCGACTATAGTATCGAGACGCCGGGCGGCCAGATGATCATCTCGCAGCTGGTTGCGACGTTTGCCGCGGGGACGTACCGGTTCGACTACCGTATTGCATCCGCCGACGAGAGCTTTGAGCCCAAGCCGATCTGGCACTCCGGTTCCGTGACCCCGGCGATCCCGGTCGCCGGCGGCTCGTTCGAGATGGAGGTCACCGCAAAGATCGACGAACCGGAAACCCCGGCTATCGGCGCCAAGTTCGCCGGAACGGTCGTGTACCTGACGCGGGCCGTGATGGTGCTCGAGCTCGACGTGAACGACGACGAAGTCGTCGACCAGACGTTCTCGTTCGCCCGCCGGTAGTGACCGACATCGACCACGGACTACGGGGAAACGGGCGGCAGCCCCGGTAACCTGTCTTGCGCACGCCCGGTCGGGGGTGTATACCGGTTGCATGCGCAGTCGGGTCGATCTGACGGCACTTCGATCGCTGATCGGCGGTGCGCGACGGAGGCGCCTCCAGATCGGCTGGTCACAGGAGACACTGGCGCGGCATGCCGGCCTCCACCGCAACACCGTACGACTCCTTGAGTCCGGCGACGTGGATCCGTCGGCGACGACGACGGTGCGCCTGCTGGTCGCTGTCGGAGCGAGCGGCTTCTGCGTGTGCGACACGTGCGCGCTTCCGTGCTTCGGCCAGGCATTGGACACGGACCGCGCCGATGTCGATGCGCTCTGCGGGCAGCTGGGCCCGGCGATCCGCGCGCTGCGCGAACGTATCGGCTGGACTATCGAGCATCTCGCGGAGCAATCGAACGTGCATCACAACTCCGTAGGCATGATCGAGCGGTCGGAGGTTCACACCGAGACTTCCACGCTCATCAGGCTGCTGCGAGCGCTTGACGTCAACCGGCTGGGCTGGGAGCCCGACGCGTGCGCCACTCGGCTCAGGCTTCACTGAGAATGATCATTCGTTCATTATTGCGCATATGATCACACTCAGGTATACTGCGACCGGCAGCCGCACCGCCACGCTGCGGTTGGGATGCCAGGAGTGAACATGGCACGCTATCTGCTCGGGATCGACTACGGCACCGGAGGCGCGAAGGCTGCGGTGATCGACGATGAGGGAAACGACCTGGGCTCCGGGTTCGAGGAGTACCCGTCGATCCACGACCACGCAGGGTGGTCGGAGCACGACGCCGACGCGTACTGGGACGTCGCGTGCAGAATCATCCGGACCGCTGTAGCGCAGGCCCGCGTCGCGCCGTCGGACATCAAAGGCATCGCGGTTTCATCGGCGCTGCCGTCGATGGTGATGGTCGATCGCGACCACCGACCGGTCAACCGCGCGTACAACCTGATGGACCGCCGCGCGGTCGACGAGGTCGATCGGCTTAAGCGCGAGATCGGTGAAGAGCGCATCTTTCGCACGTCGGCGTACCGACTCGAAGACCACCCGAACCTGGTGAACCTCTGCTGGGAGCTCCACCACCGGCCCGACGATTTCCGCCGGATCTGGAAAGTGCTGACGATCGACGGGTTCATCGCGCTCAAGCTGACCGGCATCGCAAGCGTGCACTATTCGGGGGCCGCGTTCTACGGCGTTGCGTTCAACCTCCGCGAGCGCCGGTTCGACGCGGAGATGCTCGGTGAGCTCGGGATCGACCCCGCGCTGATGCCCGACATCTACGACAGCACCGATATTGTCGGTGAGATCACGCGCGACGCGGCGACGCAGACGGGCCTGGCGGCGGGAATCCCGGTCGCCGCGGGACAGGTCGACTGCAACGCGAGCTGGATCGGAGCCGGCGCGACCGAGCCCGGCGACATTCAGAGCAATCTGGGCACGGTCGGCAACCTGGGCGTGATCTTCGACGACATCGAGTTCGCGTGGACCGACGCGGGCAGGTTGCTGATCAACTTTCCGTACACGACGCCGGGCACCTTCGTGACCGTCCCGACGACGCTGACCGGAGGCCAGACGATCCGCTACGTGCGCGACGCGTTCAGCCAGGCAGAGCGGATGGTCGAAGAGTCGAGCGGCGTGAGCAGTTACGACCTGCTCAATCTCCAGGCCGAGAAGACCCCGGCGGGGAGCGACGGGCTCATCGCGTTGCCGTTCCTGATGGGCGAGCGTTCACCGATCTGGGACTCGAACGCGCGCGGCACGATCTTCGGTCTGTCGCTCACGCACACGAAGGGCCACCTGGTCCGTGCGCTGATGGAAGGCGTTGCGTACGCGATGTACCACAACTTCCTGGTCGTGCGCGACGCGGGGCTGCCGGTGAACCTGCCGCTCGTCCTGAACGAGGGTGGCGCGGTGAGCCGCCTGTGGCGGCGCATCATCACCGACGTCTTCGGCATCGGGACCGTGATGGTCAAGCGACGGACCGGCGCGCCGTTCGGCGATGCGATTCTGGCCGGAGTCGCGACCGGCGTCTTTCCGGACTTCTCGGTCACGAAGCAGTGGACCGAGTACGTCGAGCCGCTCGACCCGGACCCGGCGACGCACCGCCTCTACGCCGACTACTTCGCGCTCTACAAGAAGCTCTACACCGACCTGAAAGACGACTTCGCGGCGCTCGCACGGCTGCGGTCGCGGGAGGAAGCCCGTGGGTGAGTCAAAACGAGTGGACGAAGCCGCGACGCTGACCGGCGATCGCCAGCCCGGCATACCCGACTCGATGCGCGCGATCGTGCTGCACGACGTGATGAAGTGGTCGCTCGACACGGTGCCGGTCCCGGAGGTACCCGACGGCGGCATGCTTGTGCGCGTACTCGCGTGCGGCCTGTGCGGCAGCGATCTGCGAACGATTCGTAGCGGCCACCGTCACGTCAGGTTTCCGTGGGTCCTGGGACACGAGATCTGCGGCGACGTTGTTGCGCTCGGGACGGGATACACGGGCCGCTGGCGGATCGCAGATCGACTGTCGATCGGTCCGGTGGTGTACGACCCGGGCGACCCGTACTGCGTTGAAGGCCGGCACGAGCTGTCGGCAAATGTCCGCGAGATCGGGCAGCAGTGGCCCGGCGGCCTGGCCGAGTACATCGCGATCCCCGCCGAGAGCGTCGCGATGGGTAACATCCTTCCCGCGCCGGAAGCGCTCGAGCCCGAGTACGCGGCGATCGTCGAACCGGGTTCGTCGGTGGTTCACGCTCACGAGCGCGCGCGAACGACGATCGGCGACACGGTGCTGGTGATGGGGTCGGGTCCGATCGGATGCCTCCACGTCGCGATCGCGCGCGCGTCGGGCGCCGACCGCGTCTTCATGAGCGACATCGTCGCGGCGCGGCTCGATCTCGCGCGCGCATTCGAGCCCGATGCGATCATCGACGCGTCACGCGAGGACGTTGCGGCTCGCGTTGCAGAGCTCACGGACGGACTCGGACCGACGGTGGTGATCACCGCGAACCCGTCGCCGCAGGCACCGGTCGACGCGGTGAAGATGGTCGCGAAGGGAGGGCGCGTCGTGCTGTTTGGAGGGCTTCCGCACGGCGACTCGACTCCGGGGGTTGACCTCAACATCGTGCACTACCAGAATATCGAGCTGATCGGGCTGAGCCGGTTCGCGCCGCGCCACTTCCGTCGGTCGCTCGCGCTGCTCGCGTCGGGACGCGTACCGGGGAGGAAGCTCGTCACGCACACGCTGCCGCTCGACGACGCCGATGCCGGCATCCGGGCGGCGCTCGACGGGACCGCGCTCAAGGTCGTGTTCAAACCATAGGAGACAGAATGGCATCACAGGACAAGCGACTCATCGTATCGCCCGACGGGCGGTACCTGCAGCGGGAAGACGGTAGCCCGTTTCTGTACATCGGCGACACGGCGTGGGAGCTCTTCCACCGATTGTCGATCGACGAGGCCGAGCGGTACCTGACCGACCGCGCCGACAAGGGTTTCACCGTGATCCAGGCCGTCGTCTTGGCCGAGCTCGACGGGCTCACGGTGCCGAACGCGAACGGCGATCTCCCGCTCGTCGACCCGAAGCCTGGCGCCCCGATCACGCCGAACGAACCCTACTTCGCGCACGTCGACGCGATCGTCCGCCGCGCGAACGAACTCGGTCTGGTGATCGGTATGCTGCCGACCTGGGGACGCTACTGGAAGAAGGTCGCGTCGTCGCAGACGGGTCCCGACGTCGGCGACGACAGCTGCATCTTCACGACCGGCAACGCGAAGTCGTTCGGCGAGTGGATCGGCACGCGCTACGCATCGTCAGACCTGATCTGGATCCTTGGAGGCGATCGCGACATCGACACCGACGAGGAGCGCGCGCTCCTGAACGCGATGGCCACGGGGCTCAAATCGGGCGACGGTGGCGCGCATCTGTGCACCTTCCACCCGCGCGGACCGGGTCGGTCGCGTGAACAGCTCGACGGGGTCGAGTGGGTCGACTTCCATATGTGCCAGACGTCGCACGCGGCGGCCGGGCACGACACGGGAATCTTCATCGACGCCGACTACGCGATGGATCCGCCGATGCCGACGGTCGACGGAGAACCACGCTACGAGTCGATCCCGGTCGGCTTCTACCTGCACGGCAACGATCCTGCGGTGAGGTTCACCGACTACGACGCGAGGACCGCCGCGTGGTGCGCGATCCTCGCCGGCGCGTGCGGCCACACGTACGGCAACAACAACATCTGGCAGATGTACGATGAGGGACGGACGCCGATCCTCGGCGCAGCCGCGCCGTGGCACCGCGCGATCGCGCATCCCGGCGCGACGCAGATGGGTTACATGCGCGAGCTTCTGGAATCGGTCGGTTGGTGGAAGCTCCGACCGGTCGCCGGGAGCGCCACGTTCGTCGTGGACGGACCCGACCGCGGTGCCGCGAAGATCCGCGCCGGCCTGGCGCCGGACGGGTCGGTCGCGCTCGTCTATTCGCCCAAGGGCGAGCCGTTTTCGCTCCGGCTGACCGCGATGGGCGGACGAACGGTACGCGAGCGCTGGTTCAACCCGCGCTACGGAACGCTCCACCCGATCCACACCGCGACCAACCGTTCCTTCCAGACGTACACCCCGCCGACCCACGGCGACGAGTGCGACTGGGTGCTGGTGCTCGACGTCGAATAGAAGCGTCCGCGCGGAGACCACGACGCCCCGCCCCGGTTGACCGACCGGGGCAGTTGGACCGAATATGTCGACATGACGAACAGCAGAGATCGAGCGAGCGGCAGACGTCTACGAGTCGTCATCGCCGCGTGTCTCATTACTATAGCCGCCGGAGTACTCCCCGCCGCGGGCGTCGTAGAGGAAGCTCCAACGCGGACCGTGACCGACGCGCTCGGCCGGGTGGTTGCGATCCCGACCGATCCGGCGCGCATCGTGATCGCCGGGCGCGCGGTGATGATGACCGCGAACGCGCTCTACATGTTTCCGGGTGCCTCCGACCGGATCGTCGGGATCGGCAGGATCGACCAGGGCAAGGGCAATTTCCTGCCCGCGATCGACCGCACCTACGGGTCGAAGGCGGTACTCGAGCAGAACGTCGGCGCCGAGCAGGTCGCGGGCCTGTCGCCCGACCTGGTGATTTTGAAGTCGATGATGAAGGAGTCACTCGGCGACGGACTCGAGCGCCTGGGCGTTCCGGTCGTCTACATCGACCTTGAGACGCCCGAGCAGTACCAGCGCGACCTGCGCCTCCTTGGACAGATCGTCGGACAGACGCAGCGCGGAGAAGAGCTTGCGCAGTTCTACGCCGAGCAGACCGAGCGCGTCCGCGCCGAAGTCGCGCGCGTGACCGGCGGGGGCGACGGGTCCGGCGGCGCCGCCCCGCGCACGCTCTTCCTCTACGCCAACGTGTCGGGCGGTCAGACCGTCTTCAACATCCCACCGGTCGGCTGGATACAGACCAGTCTGGTGGAGATGGCCGGCGGCGCGCCGGTCTGGGTCGACGAGAACCGAGGCGGAGGCTGGCGGAGCATCGGCGTCGAGCAGATCGCGGCGTGGAATCCGCAGGTGATCACGCTGGTCGCGTACCGGCAGGACGTCGTCGCGATCCGCGATTCGCTCCTGGCACGCGAGCTCTGGTCGACGCTCGACGCGGTCAGGTCGGTATCGTTTCACGTCTTTCCGCTCGACTACTACAGCTGGGACCAGCCAGACATCCGGTGGATCCTGGGTCTCCACTGGCTTGCGCGCACGCTCCATCCGGGCGCGTTCGCGGATAAGCCGATGGCCGACCTGGTCTACTCGTTCTTCGACTTCGCGTACGGCATGCGCCGGGATCAGGTCGACGCGGTGATCGGCGGCGTACTCGAAGGGATCGAACTCTGAACGACGGTGCATCGTCGCGACGGGTCGCATTGTGGCTCGCGGCGGCTCTTGCCGTCGCAGTGCCGCTCGCGGCGCTCATCGGGCGCTACCCGTCACCGGGAATCATGAACCCGACGCTCCTCTGGAGCGACCGGACTGCGTTCCTTCTGGTTACCGAGCTGCGATTACCCCGGATCGCCGCTGCGCTCCTTCTGGGAGCAGGACTGTCGGTATCGGGGCTGGTTCTGCAGATGCTCTTCGGAAACCCGATCGTCGAACCGGGGCTGATCGGGGTGTCGCAGGGGGGAGCATTTGGCGCGGCGGTCGCGCTGGTCGCGTTTGCCCCACCGCTCTGGGTGGTTCAGATCGCCGCGGCCGTGACCGGAGGCGCGGGATTGGCGCTGAGCTACACGATCGCGCGACGATTCCGCTTCGGCGGCTGGATCCTGCGCCTGGTGCTTGCGGGGATTGCGGTATCCGCGCTCTTTTCGGCGGGGGTCGGAATCGTGAAGTTCGTCGCCGACCCGTTGAGCGAGCTTCCATCGATCACATTCTGGATGCTCGGCGGACTGGCAACGACCACCTGGCCGCGGATCGCGCAGGTCTCGCCGGTGATCACCGTGGGCCTGATCTATATGTGGACGCAGCGATGGAGAACGAACGTGCTGTCGCTGGACGAACGCGTATCGTTCTCGCTTGGCGCCGCGCCCGGTCGCGAGCGGATGGCGCTCCTGATAGCCGCAACCGCGACCACGGCGTCGCTCGTTGCGATCTCGGGGATCGTCGGGTGGGTCGGGCTTCTGGTGCCGCACGCCGCGCGGCGGATCGTCGGCGCCGACAGCGCGCGGGTGCTCCCGGTCGCGCTGCTATTGGGCGCGCTCTTCGTGCTCGCAAGCGACACGATCGCGCGCACGATCATCGTCGGGGAGATACCGCTGGGCGTACTCACGTCTCTCTTTGGCGCGGTCGGCTTCATCTGGCTTCTGATGAGCAATCAGGTACGGGTGATCAAGTGACGGTCCTGGAGCTGTCGGGCGTATCGGCGGGCTACGGCGAACACACGGTACTGCGCGACGTGACGCTGTCGGTCGCACAGGGCGAGGTGGTCGCCATTCTGGGCCCGAACGGAGTCGGCAAGTCGACTCTGCTCAACGTCGCGCTCGGGTGGCTTCGCCCGACGGCGGGGTCGGTGTCGCTCATCGGGCGACCGCTCGCGTCGATCGGCGCGTCCGAGCGCGGCAGGACCGTATCGCTCGTCCCGCCGGTCGACCACATCGCATTCGAGTACTCGATTCTGGAGTACGTGCTGCTTGGCCGCGCGCCGTACATCGGCCGGATGCAGACGCCTGGAAGCGACGATGTAGAGAAGGCGCGCGAAGCGCTCGCTCGCGTCGGGATGGACGCGATGGCGGGGCACGGCGTTCTTGAGACGAGCGCCGGTGAGCGGCAACTCGTGCTCCTGGCGCGCTCGCTCGCGCAGGATCCGGCGGTCTTGCTCCTGGACGAGCCGTCGGCGCACCTGGATCTGGCGAACAAGCGTCGACTCGTCGAGCTCCTCGCGCGCGAAGCGGCCGGAGGGCGGACGATCGTGCTGACGGTTCACGAACCCGAGTTCGCCGCGGCAATCGCCGATCGCGTCGTGCTGCTCCGCGACGGAGCCCTCCTTGCCGACGGCGTCCCCGACTCGGTAATGACCGCCGATCTGCTGACCCGCGCGTACGGCGTCCCGATCGCGGTCGAGCGAGTCGCTGGACGCTCGGTCTTCATCTGGTGACGGTACCGCTGTAGGCGGGTACCGGTGGAGGCGGGCGCGGATGGGGGTTGCTGACCGCGACGATTCTGTTTGCCCGCAGCACCGACTGATGCTACACTCGCTGCTACGGTGGCCGCGGCATGGGCCGCGGCATGGGCCACGACGGAGGGGACGATGGGATCCGAAACGGTGAATGAGAAGCTCGCGGTCATCGCGCTCGGTGGAAACTCGATCCGCGACAAGGGTCAGCGCGGCACGGTCACCGAGCAGTTCGCGA
>RECL01000337.1 GCA_007694025.1 Spirochaetaceae bacterium | reverse complement strand
GACTACGATCCCGACTTCGTATCGGCGAACGCGCTGCGCCTACACATAGAGAGTCAGGCGAAGGAGTGACCATGGCACCACGACTCGTTTTCATTGGAGCCGGCAGCATCGGCTTCACGCAGAAGCTCGTCGGCGATCTGCTGGCTGTCCCTGAGCTCCGTGGCGCCCAGATCGTCTTCATGGACATCGACCCGGTCAACCTCGAGCGGGTCGAACGGCTCGTTCGGCGCGACATAGAGGCAAACGGCCTCGACGGCTCGATCCTCTCGGCGACCACGGATCGCCGAGAGGCGCTGAAGGACGGCGACTACGTGTTCAGCACCGTGCGCATAGGAGGACTCGAAGCGTTCGAGACCGACATCGATATTCCAGTTACCTACGGCGTCGATCAGTGCGTCGGTGATACGCTGTCGGCCGGCGGCATCATGTACGGACAGCGGAACATCCCGTTCATTCTCGACCTCTCCAGGGACATCCTCGACCTCGCGAAACCCGACTGCCTATTCCTCAACTACGCGAACCCCATGGCGATGAACGTGTGGGCGGCTCACCACTTCGGCGGTGTGCGCGTCGTCGGTCTGTGTCACGGTGTGCAGCATGGGCATCAGCAAATCGCCAAGGTGCTCGGGTACGAGTACAAAGACCTGCACGTCGTATGCGCCGGCATCAACCATCAGACGTGGTACACCAAACTGGTGCACAACGGCGAAGACCACACGGGCCGCCTGCTGGAGGCGTTCGAACGCTCTCCCATGGCGGAAGGCGAGAAGGTGCGCGTCGACATGCTGCGTCGGTTCGGCTACTACTCGACCGAGAGTAACGGTCACCTCAGCGAGTACCTCCCATGGTACCGCAAGAACGACGATCGAATCCATCAATGGATCGCCGATTCGAGCTGGGCCGGCGGTGAGACGGGTGGTTATCTGCGGGTGTGCCAGGAGTGGCGCCACTACTTCGACCAGGATTACGAGAGCTGGCTCGGGAGGAAACCGCTCGTCTACTCGACGGCGAACCGCAGCCTCGAGCACGGCTCGTTCATCGTGGAGGCGCTCGAAACGGGCCGAAGCTACCGCGGGCACTTCAACATGGCCAACGGCGGATGCATTACCAACCTTCCGCAGGACGCGATCGTGGAAGCTCCGGGGCTCGTCGATGCGACCGGAATACGACTGCTCAACGTAGGCGACCTGCCGTTGGGGCCGGCGGCGGTGTGCAGCGCGAGCATATCGGTTCAGCGACTGAGCGTGAAGGCTGCGGTGAACGGCGACGACCAGCTCCTGCGGCAGGCGATGATGATGGACCCGCAGGTTGGAGCTGTGTGTACGCCTCCGGAGATCTGGCAGATGGTCGACGAGATGCTCGTCGCGCAGGAGAGATGGCTGCCGCAGTACGGGACCTCGATCGCGGAGGCGAAAACGCGGCTCGCGGCGGGGCGGGAGATCCCTACGAAGGAGACGAAGGGCGCTGCGCGCAAGCCGGTGCGAAGTGCGGAAGAGATGGCAGAGGTCGCGGCGCAGCGCTACCGGCCCGACGAAGGATAGGAGGAACCGGTTACGTACTACATCAGTAACCGCGGAGACGATGCGAACGACGGGGCCCCGTCGAGTGCGGCGTGGCGCAGTTTCGCGCCGCTCGAACAGGTGACGCTCGCCGCGGGCGACGCGGTCCTGCTCGATGCCGCGTCGGTATGGAACGAACCGCTTCGTCTCACCGGGTGTGGCTCGCCGGAAGAGCCGATCGTGCTCGGCAGTTACGGGCGCGAGATACGCCAGCTGCCGGGGTGGGAAGTGGGATTCCGGCTCGAACAGCGGCCGATGATTATCTGGCGCGAAGGCGCCGTCGTCGAGCTCTCGGACGTCTCGCACTGGATCGTCCGCGATCTTGCGATCGAGTGCTCGTCGGAATCGACGCTCTACCCGGAGCTCCGACGGGTCGACGATCCCTCGACGACCGGCCAGCCGTCACGCCACCCCGCAGAAGGCGTGAACTACGGGATACTGGTACGCACCTCTGCGGGGAGTCCCCAGCGCGGGATCAGTATCGAGAGTAACTACGTTCGCGGTCGCGGGCCCAACCAGAACAGCGAAGGCATCCTCGTTTCCTCGGAGACGACCGAGTCGGCGACCGAGCCCACGCTGTGCGACATCGCCATACGCAACAACCTCGTGGAGTCGGTGGGTTGGCGGGGGATCGGAACGGGCGGCAGGAGCATCAACCCGGGCACTATCGGGATACCATGGATTCCGCTTGAGAACCTCACGATGGAGGGCAACGCTGCTCGCGACGTAGGGCTTCAGGGCATTTGCGCGTTCAACGCGCACGAGGTCGTCATGCGGCGTAACCTCGTGGATGGAGCCGGTCAGTACCGCGGAGTCGGAGCGAAGTGGGGGCCGGCCGGGCTCTGGCCGTGGTCGTGTGCGCACGTGCTCATAGAGTTCAACGAAGTCACGAACATGTTCGATGGGAATACCGGAGCCGACGCCACCGGGATCGACATCGATCGGAACAGGCTTCACGTGACGGAGCGGTCGAACCACGTCTACGGCAACATGGGGAGCGGCATCGTGACAATGTCGTGTCACACTAGCAGCATCGAGTCGAACCGGATCGAAGGAAACCTCGCAAAGGTCAATATGGGCCCCGGGCAGATCGGGCTCAGCGACTATCAGACGGAGAAGGGTGAACACGGCATCACAGGGATCAGGGACCCGTCGGTGGAAGACAATCTGATCATCCTCGACCGAGACAACACGACCGCCCTCTCCCCGGTCAGGATATCCGACGGTGCATGGGAGCGGATCGGATTTCACCGCAACAGAGTTGTCTTCTTCGACCACGCTCGCGGCCAGTACGCCTACGACATCCAGCCGACGACAAAGGTCGACAGCATGGGGGCGAACCGGTTCTACGGGGTCGACGCCGACGCTTTTTCCGCTCGGATCGGCGACCGCACTGTCGACTGGACTACCTGGCAGACCGACGGCTACGATGCCGACGCGTCGTTCTCGCCGCTCGACGGAACGAGTCCCTCGGTCGACGACGAGCTCGCCACGACTCAGACGGACGAGGGCGTGCGACTCAGCTGGCGGCAGTCCGAGGACTCGCTGAGCGGCGTGCACCACTACAACGTCTACCGGGGATCAGACCGTGCGTTCGAACCGCGCTACCTCACGCTGATCGGGCAACCGGAAACACCCGAGTTCCTCGACCCGGCGCCGGCAACGGACGCAGATCAAGAATCGGATCCACGCGACGCTCGCGAAACACGCGATCCGCTACGAGCAGTCGAGCGACCTCTTCGGCAAGAGCGGTAGAGAGTTCCTCGAGAAAACCTCCGGGGCTCTTCCCGAGCAAACGCGATTTTCGCTTCTCGAGCTGCTCAGTGAGCTTGATCTGGTCAGCGGGAAGATCGCCACCTTCGAAACTCGCATGCAGGAGGTTTTCGCCGAGAGCGAGGAGGTACGGCTCCTTCGTTCGATTCCTGGCATCGGTTTCATCCTCGCGGTCGTCATCGCCAGCGAAATCGGCGACGTCTCCCGGTTCCCCTCCTCAGCGCACTTTGCCTCCTATGCAGGAACCACTCCTCGGGTTCACGCCTCAGGCGGGAAGGTGCGCTACGGACAGGTGCGTAGCGATGTGAACCGCTATCTGAAGTGGGGTTTCGCCGAGGCGGCGAACACGATCTGTCAGTTGCGCCGGCGGTGGACCGGCAGACACGTGAGCGAGCTCTACAATCGGGTGAAACTACGTCGAGGTCATCAGACGGCAATCGGCGCGGTCTCTCGCCATCTCGCGGAATCAGTTTACTGGGTACTGCGAAAGCGAGAACCGTACCGAGAGCCGAAGGGCTCCGCATATTCCGTTTCGTCCACGAAGGGGTAAGCGCGACTGTGTCATGAGCTCATCTGAAGCTCGTTATGTTGAATGCGACACCCTTTCGGGACATCATCATGCCGCGCTTGACGGCGAAGATATGACTCCGACGCAACGGGACCGATGCGACGAATCGTAGGCAGAGATCATCACGACTGGTATTCAGAAGGAGGAACCAAACGGAAAGTCGAACTTCTTCTTGACAACTCGCGGCGCATTCAGATATGACACAAAGCGCTACTGCGGTTTTCCGGGGCGTGTGGGGGCTTTTTCGACAGGAGTTGAAGCGAGC
>RECL01000191.1 GCA_007694025.1 Spirochaetaceae bacterium | reverse complement strand
GAGCACGGCCAGGCCGAGTTCATTGCCGGCGCCGACCGCCTTCACGCGCACGGCCGCCGGGGTATCGATCGACGCGCTGACGCCGATCGCGTCCCCGAGCGCTCGCCCCAGACGGGCGCAATCGTCGAACGCGGGCTGCGCCGCCTCCCATGAGTCTGCATTGACGAATCGGAGTACCGCGTCGTTCGACTCGAGCAGGAATCGAGCGGCCTCATCCGGATGTGCCGTCTTCCATTCGGTGTACGCGCCGATCGCTCGCCGCGTATCGATCGGCTGCGGGCCGGCGAACAGCGCGAGCGGTGGCAACCAGCGGGCGTCGACGCGTTGCGCGGCAGGTCTCGCTCCACCGGTGAACAGCACGCACCCGCCCAGGCAGGACGTCGCGACGTCGTAGCCGCTGCCGCGACCTCCCTGCGCCGCTCGGTGATGCTCTACAAGCTCGCCAACGGCCTCTGTGGGGTCAACCGGCCGTCCCACACCGTGCGCCCAGACAGCCGCGAGCACCACCGTCAGCGCGGCGCTCGAGCCGAAACCGCGCTTGCGGCCGGCCACGTCGAAGAACTCCGTCGTGTCCAGGTCGATCCGGTCGTGTAGCGGTCCGTAACGGGTCTGCAGTCGCGCCGCGAGCGCCCCCAGGAGTCCCGAGTCGCCCGGCCAGCGGACCGCTGTCGCGCCCATCGTGCCGACGATCCCGGCGTCGGCGGGCGAGGCCGCGCTCGCTCGCGCGTGCGCGCGCACATCGACCGCGACCGCCAGCCCAAGGCCTCCCTCTTCGAGTACCGCGTACTCGCCGAGCAGCAGGACATTCGCCGGCGCCGACGCGCTAACCACCCGAAGCCCCCTGTCGGTCGTCGACGACCGACACGACCGGATTTCCTCCCACCGCCGACGACAGGAGTCGTACGTCCGGAGCCACGGCGGCCAATCGGTCGCGCACGGTCGCCTCGTGATCGGCGGTCGTGACGATCTTCACCTGTGGCCCCGCGTCCATCGTCTCCCACGCCGGCACTCCGCTTCTGCGCAGCTGTTCGGCGGCGTTGAGCACCGCGACGGTCGCTGGCTTCCAGTAGATGAACGGCGGGCGCGCGGTGAACATCGTTGAAAACATCAGCAGGTAGCTGTCGCGCATCGCGGTACCGAGCGCGTCGATGTCGCGCGACTCGAGCGCCGCGCGCGCGCGGTCAAAGATCGCCGGTGCCTCGCGTACCCAGGCGGCGTAGACCGGCGACGTGTCGCGCGAGTGCCCCATGCCCGCGCGCGACGCGACGGCCTTTGGGCCTTCGTCGACGACGGCGATCAGCACCCGCAGGTCGCTCCAGTGCGTCGCGGGCAGAAGCGGTCGAGCCGCCTGCGATCCCGCTTCCCACACCGTGAACCCGCCGTACACCGCGCGACACGCGCTCCCCGATCCGATGCGCGCGATCGCCGACAGCTCGGCGCGGTCGAGTCCCGTGGCGAACAGCGCGTCGAGCGCGAGCGTGAGCGCGGCGAACCCGCTCGAAGACGACGCTATCCCCGCCGCGGTCGGGAAGCTGTTTGAGCTTTCAACGCAGACGGCGCGATCGGCACCTGCTGCCCGTCGTCGAAACTCGGCGATGAGCGGCTCGAACGGTGCGATCGGCTGCTCGACGCCGTCGATCGATACCCGATCGGGGGCCGGCGCGAAGCGGGCTACCGTCGTCGTGCGAAGCGCGTCCAGAGTCAGCGCCAGGCTGGGAGTCGATGCGACGTTGACAAGGCCGGGCAGCTTGCCCCAGTACTTCACGAGCGCGAGGCTCGGCGAGCACGAAGCCGTTACCTCACGCATCGCCGAACACCTCGGGCCGCCCGGTCGCGGCTCGCACGAGTTCGAGTGTACGGGCCGCGAACGCTGCTGAGTAGTCGTGCGAGGATCGCATCGCGTCGACGACCCGCGGACGCTCGGCGCCCCGGGCGCCCGCCTTCCACGCGACACGGTTCGCGTGGAGGCCCATGTGCCCGGCCTGGATGCCCTCGCTGACGAGCGCGAAGAGCGCCGCGAAGTTCTGTGCAAGGCCGACCGCGGCGGCGATCGACGCGAGTCGACGTGCGTCGGGGTTGCCGAGCACGCGGAGCGCCGCGCGGGTAGCCGGGTGGAATGTCGCCGCGCCGCCGACCGTCCCCAGCACGATCGGGAGCTCTATCCGCCCGGTCAGCGTGTCGCCGTCGAAGGCGTACCGCGATACTCCACGATACACACCGTCCTTCGCCGCATACCTGTGGACCGCAGCCTCGAGCGCCCTGGTGTCGTTACCGGTGGCGAGCGCGAGCGCGGCGATTCCGTTCATGATGCCCTTGTTGTGAGTCACCGCGCGCCCAGGGTCGTCGAACGCCGCCTGCGATGCGCGCACAACGCGCTGTGCGACCTCGCGACCCGATCTGCCCGCGCGGGCGAGCGAGTCCGCCGGGAGTGCAAACGTCGCGCTCGTCACGCGGTGCGGAGCGTCGTTCGTGAGGATTGCCATCAGCACGGTTCCGCCGGTTACGCGCTCGAGTTCGTCGCGGAGCGCCTCGGCGGTCGTGTTTACGACGTTTGCCCCCATCGCATCGCGCGTGTCGACGTCGAACTCGAACTTCACAAGCCGGCTCGTGTCGAGCCAGGTGGCCGAGCATCCGCGCCAGCCGCCTCCGCGCGCGCTCATCCGTTCGAGCGGCCGCGCCGCTACGGCGGCCAGACGGTCGCCCGCTGCGTGCAGCGCGTCGAGCGCGTCGTCGGTCGCACCATCGATGAAGACCTGGCCCGTCGTGATCGTCCGGCCCGCGCTGGTCGTGAATCCTCCGGATCGGCCAATCAGAGACCCGGCGTACGACGCGGCGGCGACCACCGATGGTTCTTCGGTCGCAAGCGGTACGTCGACGGTAACCCCGTCGACCAGCAGCCCCGGAACGATGCCGACGGGCACCGCGATGTAGCCCACGGCCGATTCGACCAGAACGTCAGCGAGCTCAATCAGGTCGTCTTCGGTTCCGAACGCTTCGTCGCCGGAAAGGCCGTGCTCATGCGCGATCGCGGTGCGCCGCTCGTCGACCGGGAGCTTCCTGAACCGCGGGGTCACGCTCTACCTTCGGATCGCGCGCCGGTCGCCCATCGAAGCTCGTCGCGCATCCACGCGAACTCCCGGCTTCGCAAGAGCGGTGCGCCGCGAAGGTCGGCTACCGATCGCGAACCGGTCAGGATCATCACCGTCGTCAAAACCGCGCGGAGTCGCTCGGCCAGTTCCAGGCCGGCATCCACCCCACCTGCAACCACCGCTCGCGCGAATGGGAGCGCAAGACCCGCCGACTGCGCGCCGAGTGCGATGCACTTCGCGACGTCCATCCCGGTGCGAAGCCCTCCCGACGCCAGAACGCGCCCGTCGAGCCCGCCGATCGCATCGAGCAGGAGCGCGGTCGGCGTTCCCCAATCGGCGAACTCCGCCGCGGTCTGCGCTTGCGACTCATCGAGCCGGTACCGCTCCACGGTGACCCAGTTCGTACCTCCAGCGCCGGCAACGTCGACGTACGCGACCCCGGCGTCGACGAGCGCGCGCGCCTCATCCGGCGCGATCCCAAACCCGGTTTCCTTGGCTATCACAGGGACGGGGCTCGCGTCGCAGAGGCGGCGAACGCCGTCGAGGACCCCATCGTAGTCGCGGTCGCCTTCGGGCTGCACGAGCTCCTGTCCGGGGTTCAGGTGCACCGCTACGGCGTCTACCTCGAGTCGCTTGAGCAGCTCGATCAACGGTTCGGGGGGTGAGTGGCGAAGCTGTACCCCGCCGATGTTTGCGATGACCGGTACGCTCGGCGCGATCTTCTTCAGCGCGAAGTGCTCGGTTACCTCAGGATGGCGGAACAGCACGCGGATAGACCCGGTCCCGATCGGTATCCGCGCGCGCTCGGCGACTTCGGCAAGATCGCGGTTGGCGCGGTAGCCCGAATCGCTTCCTCCGGTCATGCACGATATGAAGACCGGCATCGACACGTCGAAGTCGAGCACGCGCGTCGCAGTCGACACATCGGACGAGCGAACCTCGGGCAGCGATCGATGCACGAACCGGAGCTCGTCGAGCATCGTCGACGAGCCTTCAACGTCGTACAGCTGTGCGTCGGTGCAGATGTCCAGGTGCGCGGCTTTGCGCGCTCCGATCGATTCGCCCGACATTCAGGACCGCTGGAAGGCGTAGAGCCGGTACCCGTCCTCCCTGATTCCGGACAGGTAGAAGGTTCCCTTGGGTACGTCGTTGGCGGTATAGAGCTCGTCGAGCCGTGTCGCGCTGTGCGGCGCTTCGAGCCACGTCAGGTACTGACCGAGCGGCGCGTCGTAGCCGGTCTGGAAGATCCGGTCCAGATCCCACGATCGGATCACCTGCGGCGCTCCTTCGGCGATCCGGCACGACAGCACGATCATCGTGTTTCCCGATCCGTACGACGCCATCAGCATCGACTTGCCGACGATGTCATCGCCGAACCGGTCGTAGCGTTCGCGCAGCAGGAACGCGAGCGCAAGGAAGGTGCTCGCCGTGTAGATGTTCCCGACGAGCGTATTGGGCTCAAGGCTCGCCTCAAAGCCGCGCTCGGAGAGGAATCGGTCCAGGTCGGCTCCGTGCAGCGCGGTGTGGTGGCTGACGAGTCGTTGCAGCGCGCCGAGCGCCATCAGCTTGAACGGGACGTGAAACACGAACATATCGGTCGATGCGATCGCCTCGTCGGGCGCCTTGCCGACGCGCTCGCAGTGGTCGTGGAACGCGACGTCGAGCGATTCGTTGTAGCATTGCATCGAGTAGCCGCCCTTGACCTTGGCGACCACCGATCCGTTCGGGCGAAAGAAGTCGTCGACGTCGCGCGAGCAGTAGCCCGCGGACGCAAAGTCGATTTCGAGCAGGCGCGGGTTCTTTTCGACCAGGAGGGACACCGCTCCCGCGCCCTGCGTTATCTCCGCGGTCGACGGTGCATCGTAGCGCGCGATGTCGGAGCTCACGACCAGGCCACGCTCGTCGCGATCGGTCATCGATAGCAGTCCGGCGATTCCCATCAGTGCGATCGTGCCTCCGGCGCACGCGTGTTGAGCCTGGAAGGTCATCATCCGTTCGGGAATGTCGATTCCCGCCGACTGGAGCATTCCTTCGACGTAGGCGGCCATCGGCTTGGACTGGTCGACCGTCGTTTCGGTACCGGCTCCCAGGTACCTGATCGACGGAACGGCCGTGGCGTTGCGCAGCAGAAGCTCGTAGGAAGCCTGCGCGGCGATCGTCGCGCTGTCCTGCCACGGTTCCGGAAAGCGAACCGCCGCCTGCCCAGTCTTGTCGACCGAGCGACGAAGCCGCCGTTCAAGCTCCGGGAACTCGCGGATACGGTGTTCTATCATCGATTCGAGCGTAATGCGAGGCGGCGGGATGCTGATCTGAAGATCGCCGATTCCGATTGGGTAGTGTTCCATCGCTGCTAACGCCCTATAGCTCAAGAATGTAGAGTTCATTCAATATACGCGCGGTGCCACAACCCGGCAACCAGTCGGCGGCGCCACCGCGACGGGTTTACCCCGAATATCGGCCGCGCTACCTTCTGGGTATGCAGGTTGCGCTCCTTCTGTCCGGTGGTGTCGACAGCTCGGTCGCGCTCGCCGAACTCGTGCGGACTGGCCACGACGTCCGCGCGTTCTACCTGAAAGTCTGGCTCGAGGACGAGCTCGACTATCTTGGCGCGTGCCCGTGGGAGGACGACCTGGCGTCGGCCGGCGCGGTGTGCGAGCGCTTCGCTGTTCCTCTGTCGGTCGTTCCGCTTCAGATCGCGTATCACGAGGCGGTTGTGCAGTATACGCTCGCCGAGCTGCGTGCCGGGCGGACGCCGAGCCCCGACCTGTTCTGCAACGAGCGCATCAAGTTTGGCGCGTTCCTCGACTATTTGCTCACGCACCCCGACGTCGATGACGACGTTGCGGTCGCGACCGGGCACTACGCGGTTATCCGTCGGTGCAACGCTCACGTTGAGCTCGCTCGCTCTCCTGACGCGGTCAAGGATCAGACCTATTTTCTGTCGCATCTGAGTCAGTCGCAGTTGCGCAGAATCGTGTTTCCGATCGGCGGGATGACCAAGCGGGAGGTCCGCGACCGCGCCGCTGCGCTCGATCTACCGAACAAGGAGCGCCCCGACAGCCAGGGAATCTGCTTTCTGGGCAAGATCCGCTATCCCGACTTCATCCGCCACTACCTGGGCGAGCGCGAAGGACCGATCGTCGACTCCGACTCGGGAACCTGCCTGGGCACGCATCGCGGGTTCTGGTTCTACACGATTGGCCAACGGCAGGGGCTCGGGCTCGCGGGCGGGCCGTGGTACGTAGTCGGCAAGGACCCCGACGCCAATACGATCGTCGTCTCTCACCGCGACGCGGTCGATCGATCGGCGAGGGTCCAGTTTGAGGTCGATGATCTGAGCTGGACATGGGAGCCACCTGTCAGGCACGACGTCACGATCAAGCTGCGCCACGGGCCGCGTCTCCACGATGCGCGACTGGAGTGGCGTGGCGATTCGCGGATCTCGGTGACGATGAGAGAGCCCGACCGTGGGGTCGCACCGGGCCAGTTCGCGGTATTCTACGACGGTGATGTCTGCCTGGGTGCCGGCAGGATCAGGGAGGACGCGTGCACGTATTGATAGTCGAAGACGACGTCAAGATCGCCCGGTTTGTCGAACGAGGACTCAAGGAGGCGGGGTACGCGGCTGACCACTGCGAGCGGGCCGAAGACGCGCTCGCACGGCTCGCATCGGGCTCCTACGATGCTGCGATCGTCGACGTGATGCTTCCCGGCATGGACGGGTTGTCGATGATAGAAGCGGCGCGCGGTCGCGGGGTTGCGACACCGATCCTGGTGCTGAGCGCGAAACGGTCGGTCGAAGACCGGGTGTCCGGGTTCACGCGTGGCGGCGACGACTACCTGACCAAACCGTTTTCGTTCGCGGAGCTGCTTGTCCGGGTACAGTCGCTGATCCGTCGCTCCTCGCAGACTCCGGTGTCAACGCGTCTGTCGGTCGCCGACCTGGAGGTGGATCTGCTCGCGCGAACCGTGACCCGAGGCGGCGCTACGCTTGAGCTACAACCGCGCGAGTTTTCGCTGCTCGAGTACTTCATGCGCAATCCCGATCGGGTCCTGTCGAAGACGATGATAATGGAGCATATCTGGGAGTACGACTTCGACCCTCAGACGAATGTGGTCGACGTCCTGGTCTCGCGGCTTCGGTCCAAGGTCGACCGGGAGTTCGACCGGAAGCTGATCGCGACCGTCAGAGGAGTCGGGTATGTTCTCAAGAGCGGAGCCTGAAGCCCCGCGTCGCCGAACGCTCGCCCGGATCGACGTCCGGCTGACGCTGTGGTTCTCGATGGTCTTCCTGCTGACATCGCTGCTCCTGTTCAGTCTGACCTTCATGAATCTCTACCGGTCGTTGCGCGACCAGGACCGCCAGGACCTTCAGGGGCGAGCTCTTGGCTACATCCTTCGGTTCCGCTCCGCCACCAGTGCGACCGTGGGACTCAGCCTGCTCGTAGACGAGATCAGCCGGGAGCTCGTCGAGCCGTCGGGACAGCCGATCCTTGCCCGGATCGCCACCAGTGCGAACGAGACCGTGTTCATGGCGATTCCGCTTCCCGATTGGCACGACTTCGATCTGCGACCGCTGACGATGGGGCGCCACGCGAGCACCGACGGGTTCGTGACGATCGGGCGCGACGGGTCGTCGGATGAGCTCGAGTTTCTGACCGTCAAACTCGGCGGAGACCTGGTCCTGCAGATCGGCGCGTCCACGGCCAACCGCTTGCGGATCACGATGGCCTTTCAGCGCAGCTTCCTGCTCACCTTCGTGGTGATGCTCGGTATCAGCACCGTCGGCGGGCTCTTCTTCGCGGGGCGCACGCTTCGACCGATCGGCTCGCTGAGCGGTACGATCAAGTCCATCGTTCGGACCGGAGAACTCACGCGGAGGATACCGTCGCCGCAGACGAACGATGACCTGGACGATCTGACCGGATCGTTCAATGAGATGCTCGACCGGATCGAGCGCCTGGTGACGGGCCTGCGTGACGCGCTCGACTCGGTGGCGCACGACCTGCGCACGCCGATGACGCGCCTGCGAAACACCGCCGAGCGCGCGCTCAGCGCCGACTCGGAAGCTCGAGACCTGCGCGAAGCGCTCAGCGATGTCATGGAGGAGTCCGAAGGGATCATCGCGATGCTCAACGCAATGATGGACATCTCCGAAGCAGAGAGCGGCGCGATGAACCTTACGGTTGACCAGGTCGATCTGACGTCCGTTGCCGCGAGTGTGGCCGACGTGTACGCGATCATCGCCGATGAGAAGTCGATGCGCATCGAAATCACCTCCGACACGGAGGTGCTTGTCGCCGGCGATACGCCGCGGCTGCGGCAGGTTATCGGCAACCTCTACGACAACGCGATCAAGTACGGTCGCCCCGGATCGACGATCACGGTCACCGCGCGGGTCGAGCACGACGGGCTTTCCGGCGACCCGATCGGCGCGTTACTGGTCACGAACTCCGGGGAGGGGATCGCTGCTGAGGACGTCGATCGCATCTGGAGTCGCCTCTACCGCGGTGCCGAAGGCGCGGGAGTGTCGGGCCTGGGTCTGGGCCTCGCGCTCGTGCGGGCGATCGTGCACGCGCATCGCGGGGACGTATCGGTGTCGAGCATTCCCGGCGAGACAACGACGTTCAGGATCGCGCTCCCGCAGATCGTGTCAAAACTGTAATCCGGCGGCAATGATCCGGAAAGGGTCAGCGAGTATCATCTGCCGTGATGAGACGGTCGGAGTTTGCTGACTACATCCACCACCGGGTCCGCACCACGCTGCGCCCGTTGATTCGCGTCACAGCAGCCGCCGCTGCGGTGGTCGTTCTGGGCGGTATCCCGTTGGCGTCAATGGCGCCGATCGCCGCAGCCCAGACTCTCGCGGAAACCCCCGACCGCGACGAGATCCTCTGGGCGTACCAGAACGCCTTCCGTAACGCCGTGCACCGCGCGCTTCCGGTCGTCGTGAAGATAGACGTTGTGGAGGTGGTTCGTCAGTCGGTTCAGCCGCCACCCAACCCGTTCAGCTTCCTGTTCGGGCGAACTCCCGCGGCTGAGCCGGTCGAACGCGAGTTTCGCAGGCCGGGCCTGGGTTCCGGCTTCATCGTTCGGCGTAACGGCCAGATGGTCTACGTGCTGACCAACGCGCACGTCGTGGGCGATGCGTCGGAAATCACGGTCAGTCTGCACGATGGTCGACGGTTTGACGCGTCATTGCTCGGGCGCGACGACCGGCGTGATCTGGCGTTGTTGGTGTTCCAGACGAGTGAGGAAGTCGAGATCGCCGTGCTTGGCGATAGCGACAGGGTTCAGGTTGGTGACTGGGCGTTTGCCGTCGGCAATCCGCTTGGCTTCGAGTCGACCGTCACCGCTGGCATAATCAGCGCGGTCGGCCGCCGACCCGCCGCGGGGAGTACGATCTCACAGTTGACCGATTACATCCAGACCGACGCCGCGGTCAATCGTGGCAACAGCGGCGGGCCGCTGGTGAACCTGGCGGGCGAGGTAGTCGGCATCAACACGTGGATCGCGAGCCAGACCGGCGGGAGTATCGGTCTGGGATTCGCGATACCGATAAACAACGCGAAGCAGGCGATCGACGAGTTCATCAGCTTCGGCGCGGTCGAGGACGGGTGGCTCGGTATCCGATCGGGATCCGCGTTGAGCTCCGACGTAGTCGCAAGCCTTGGCCTGCCCGATGACCGGGGAGTGCTGATAGCCGGAACCTTTGCCGGGTCCCCTGCCGCGACTTCCGGGATTCTGCCCGGGGACGTTATTCGGGCGGTCAACGGCGCAGCGGTTCGTGATTTCTCCGACCTCCTGCGGGTCATTTCTAACCTGCAGGCGGGGCGTGTCGTGCCGATCCGGCTCTATCGCGGCGGCCAGGAACTGGTCAGGCGCGTAGAGATCGCGCCTCGAGTAGAGGAGCGTGTCGCGCAGCTTGTGCCGTGGCCGGGTCTGACGGTGATCCCGCTGTCGGATGACATCCGCAACGGGTTGGGGCTGCGCAATGAAAGCGGGTCGATCGTCGTGTCGTCGGTTGATGCGTCGAGTGCGGCGGCGCTCGCGGGCGTGCGCCGGGGCGACATTGTACGGCGTGTCAACGATACCGACGTAGCGACGCTATCGGCGTTCTACCGTGTACTGAACGAGCAAGTCGACAGGGAGCTCGTCCTGCGCGTCTACAGGCAGGGGCGAGGCGAGCTCTCTATCGGACTTGTCCGATAGAATACTCCTCTCCTTCTTGGCAGCCCCGCGGTCGTTGGCCCGGGGCTGCCTCTTTTTGTATCCTCTGGCCATGATCGCTGCGCCGCAATCAGCACGCGGTCGGACCGCTTCGCTCTATCCGGTCAGCATAGCGCCGATGATGGAGAAGACCGACCGCCACTACCGCTACTTCGCACGACAGCTGACGACGTGCGCGCTTCTCTACACCGAGATGATCACGACCGGCGCGATTCTGCACGGCGACCGCGATCATCTGCTCGCCTTCGACCCGTGTGAACACCCGCTTGCGCTCCAGCTCGGCGGTGACGATCCCGAACAGCTGCGCCGCGCTATCGAGATCGCCGATGCGTACGGCTACGATGAGTACAACCTGAACGTGGGTTGCCCGAGCGATCGTGTCCAGAACGCAAACTTCGGCGCGTGCCTGATGGCGCGCCCGGCGCACGTCCGCGATCTTGTCGCCGCGATGCGGTCGGCCACGCCGAAGCCGGTAACCGTCAAACACCGGATCGGCATCGACGGCAGGGAGAGCTACGACGAACTCGTCGACTTCATGCGAACCGTCGCAGAGGCCGGTCCGACCCGGTTCACCGTCCACGCACGCATCGCGATCCTCGCCGGGCTATCCCCGAAGGAGAACCGCACGGTGCCGCCACTGCGCTACGACGACGTCTACCGGTTGAAGGAAGAGATGCCAAGTCTGCAGATCGAGATCAACGGGCACGTGATGAACCCTCATGAGATCGCGGGCCACCTCACCCGGGTCGATGCTGTGATGGTCGGCCGCGCAGCGTACGATGATCCGTGGATTCTGTCGTCGGTCGATCACCGCTTCTTCGGACAGCCGTACCGTTCGGTGACCCGACGCGCAGTGATCGATGCGATGGTCGAATACGTGGACCGTTGGTGCATGGCCGGCTGGTCGGCGCGCAGCGTTGTCCGTCACATGCTCGGGTTGTTTCACGGTCGCCCCGGTGCCCGGCGGTTCAAACAGCTGCTGAGCGGTCGCTTTGACGAAGGTAGCGGCGCCGCGGTCCTGCGCAACGCCGTCGCGAACGTCCCGGATCGTGTACTCGATGAGCCGGCCCCTTGCGTCTGAGCGCGCTTGCGCGCGCGCTGCGCGACGGTCCGGCCGAGACGCTGCTCGATGTGGGGTGCGGCGACGGAGCGATCACGCGCTGGATCGACTCGCTTGCGATCTGCCGGTCGATCATCGGCATCGACCCCGACAAGGAGAGCATCGACGACGCGCGTCGGCTCACCGATTCGCGTCGGGTCTCCTACCGCATTCGCTCGACCGATACCATGGACTTCCCGACGCGGAGGTTCGACGTGGTGCTGATGTCGTACGTGCTCCATCACATGGACGATCCGGTGGCGGGGGCGCGTCGCGTCGCGCAGGTGCTGCGCCCTGGTGGCAGGCTCATCGTACGCGAACCGCTCGCCGATGGGTTGTCGCCGCCACAGATCGCCGCGCGTGACCTGCACCACCTGAAGGCGCGGATCGACCGGCTGCGCGGTATCAAGCACAATGAGACGCTCGCCTCCGACGCGATCCGGCGGGTCATCGAGCGCGCGGGGTACCGTATCGTCACCGAACAGATCGTCTGCGGATCCGACGGTGACACGACAGATCGGGCGATCGAGTTCGCGCTCTCCTACGGAGGCATCGGACTCGGTGAAGCGATCGAGCGTATGCGCGCGCGGGTCGTCGAGGCCATCCGGTGCGATGGCGTCGAGGATCAGCCGGAGATCCTACTCGTCGCGACTCTGCGGACGCACGCCGAACGATCGGACGATCCGGTTGAACGACACGGTCACGAGCGTCGCGATCAGGATCAGTGCCGGTAGATCGAGCCCGATCCGGACTGAGGCTGCTACCCACGCAAGAACGCTCGATACCGCAAGGATCGCTCCCAGTATCGCGGCGTGACGAAGCAGAACGCCGCGCTGCGTAGACACCGGCGAGTCTACCGGGAACCGCATCGTCAGCCGGTCCAGGTCAACCGCCGCGACGAGCGTCCACACGCCGACAAGGAGTACGGCGAGCGATGCATCGGCGATACGCCACGTGAGAGCGATCGCAAGAACCGGGATCGCGGCCGACGGCACCCCGCGGCAGCCGGTGGCAGCCGCGCGCTCGATCGCTGCGGTACCACCCGACGCGACGAGCGCCGCGATCGCGGTGATCCTGCGTACCGCGATCCACAGCGCGACCGCGACGGCCGCGGCCACCGCAACCGCCACGCTTCCGTGCGCGAAGGTCCGGGTCACTACGATCGCGCCCGTTACGATGAGCGCTGCATCGCGCGCTGCCCGGGCGATCGCGAGTGGGCTGCTGATCATCTGCGCCTCCTGCGCCACGCCTCGCGGATGACACCCATCGAGCGCATTACCGCCTCTTCGAACGGCTCTGCGATCGACCACGAGACGACCGGGATTGCCGCGTGCGTGATACGGGCGATCAACGCGGAGCGCTCAGCGCGGAGCAGTCTGTTTGCGTTGCGTCCGGCCGTATCATCGTCGGTTCCCGTGATCTGTGGCGTCGGGTCGGGGGAGGCAACCAGAATCGCGTGACCAAGCGACGTCAGCTGCGTGAGACCCGGAACGTCGGTCGTGGTGAGCGGCGTCACGATGATGAGCTGACTTCCGGTGGGAAAGAGTCGCGCCGGCAGAGACGCGAAGCTCTCAAATGCATGACTCGTTCCGGGCCGCGCCGACGCGATTCTTGTCAGAACGCGCATCCGCTGGACGCGTCCGAAGCCCGGCGCAACCCAGTCGAGCGACATTCCGTAGCTGAGATAGCCAACGCGGTTGCCCGCATCCACGAGCGCGGTCGCCACCGACGCGGTTGCGCTCGCCGCGGCTTCGAACAGTCCAGGCGCGTCGGCGTACGCACGCTGTCGACAGTCGAGTACGACGGCGACGTCGGCGACGCGCTCCTGCTGATACTCATTGACGAAGACCCGATCCTCGTACCGTGCGGTCAGCTTCCAGTTCACGCGTCGGACCGGAGCCCGCCGCCGGTGCTCGGCAACGTCAAAGAACTCGGTTCCTTCGCCACCGATCCGTGCGGGGTTCGTGCCGGCGTAGACCAGAGTCCGTCGGGGCGCGATCGGGACGTGCGACAACGCCCTGTGATCGGGGAGCACGATCAGCGCTCCGTCGACCGGAAGCCGGGTCAGGCAGGATCGCATCGCGCAGTACCCGGCGTGCTCGATCGCGACGTCGGCGAAACTGTACGAGCCGCGCGAACCACGCACGCGGTAGCTGTACTCGAGGGTTTCGCCGCGCGCGATCGAGTAGCACCGGACCGGGCTGCCATCGATCACGGCCAGACCGGTTGGTACCCGGTCGGTGATAAGCAGCTCTGGCAGCGCTTCCCCCTGGTTCTGTAGCCGTACGGTCACCGTGACCGGATCGCCGGGACCCGCGTGCCGTGCGTTGATCGACCGCGATACCGACACGTCGACATCCCGGGATGACAGCGCGGCGACGATGAGGTAGAGCAGGAGCGGAAGCGCCACGACAAGCAGAGAACCGTCAACGGTGACAAGCGCGGCCGTGATCGCGCCGCCGAGCACCAGCAACAGCGGTACGAGCGGCTCCATCAAGGATCCACGACCGGAACCGGTGTACTCGCAAGAATCGATCGGACTATCTCCTCAGACGCCTTTGAGCGTGTCCACAGTTCGGGCGCAAGGACGATGCGATGGCTGAGCGCGGGGACAACCGACTCCTTGACGTCGTCGGGGATCACGAACCCGCGTCCGGCCGACGCTGCGCGCGCGCGCGCGAGCTTCATGATCGCGAGCGACCCCCTGGGACTCGATCCGACCGCGACTCCGCTGTGGACTCTTGTACGCTGCACGAGCGCGACGATGTAGGTGTCCAGGTCGGTGTGGACGTGGACCTCCTCGACAGCGGCTCGCGCGCGAATGACTTCATCGCGCGACGCCACCGGGCTGATCGCGAATCCGTCGACCTTGCGGTCGCGCCTGCGGCGGAGGATCTCGCGCTCCTCCTCTGCGCTCGGATAGCCAACCGACAGCTTCACCAGGAACCGGTCGAGCTGAGCCTCCGGTAGCGGGAAGGTGCCCTCGTATTCGATCGGATTCTGCGTCGCAAGAACGATGAACGGGTCGGGTAGCGCGTGTGTCTCCCCGTCGATCGTGACCTGCCCCTCCTGCATCGCCTCGAGCAGCGCCGACTGCGTCTTCGGTGATGCCCGGTTGAGCTCGTCTGCAAGGAGTACGTTCGTGAACACCGGACCGGTCCGAAGCTCAAACGTGCCGGCTTCGCGGTTGTAGACGTAACCGCCGGTGATGTCGCCGGGCAGGAGATCGGGCGTGAACTGGATGCGTGTGAACTCGAGCTCCATCGACTGCGCGAGCGACTGCGCGAGCATTGTCTTTCCGAGCCCGGGATAGTCTTCGAACAGCACGTGGCCGCCGCATAGCAGCGACGCGACAACCGTTTCGATCAGCGCGCTCTTGCCGACTATGGCCTGCTCGACCGATTCGCGTACGCGCCGCACGAATGCCTCGGTGTCGTTCTGTGTCAATGTTTAGCTCCTTTGCTTTTCGACCGCTCGAAGGATGCGCTCGCACCGCTCGGTCAGGCCCGATTCGGCTGCGATACGCCGGTCGGGGGTGCCGCTCAGATGCTCCGCTACCGCGTCCGTCAGTTCGGTCCGGGCCGACGATGCGATGTAGTCGCGGCACGCCGCGCGCGAGTATCCGTCGTAGCCGCCCGTGAGCAGCAGCAGCCCGACGCAGACGCGTTCGAGCTCGAGTGCATCGCGCCCGCCGCGTCGGTCTCCTCGGGTCGCCCGCTCGATCAACGACCGGTAGCGCGCGTACCGCGAGCCGCGCAATCCCACGCGCGGCGGCCGCTCGCGTGCCGGCGGCCGGAGCATCAGCACGCTGCGCACTGTGAGCACGATCATGATCGCGACCGCCGGATACCAGAAGAGGCCCCCGGGAAGCGCTCTGAGCGCCGTGATCATGCCCCGAGACTCCGCGAGATGCTGCTCAGGCACTCAATAGCGCGCTGCTCTTCGTCCGGCGAAAGCGATGCGTCGCCGTACCTCGTCCGCTCGAAGAGCGTTGTCAGATCCCACGCGTCGGTGCGGTCGACGCCCGCCGACGCAAGCTTCGTCGCAAGCTCCCGTGGCGTGATCGTCTGTACACGCGCCGTCGGGTGCGAGTGACGGTACGCGTGAAGCATCTCGCGGTAGGCTCGAACAACGATTGCGCCCGTGTCTGCGCCACGCGCGGAGTGCCTGATGGCGGCCCGGGCGCTTTCGGCGACAGAGCGAACCGCGCGCGCGTCGGCAGACCGGTAGCGCCGGCTCGCCGCGATCAACGCGACGGCCGCGACGCTCGCGATCAGCGCGATGATCCACTGAACCGTCGTCGCGCGTGGTGAGGCGACGGGTGGTTCCTCGTACGCGTCCTCACGGTCCATCACCCCTGAGATCGATAGCGCTTCGCCGCCGGTCTGTCCGTCGTCCATCCCCGGCGGCGGGGCTTCGGGGGCACCACGCGGCATCAGTGACACGAGCCAGAGCGCGATCAGGACCGCCGGGAACATGATCAGCGCCGGCAGTCGGTTCTCCCGGCTGAGCATCGCCACGACGAAGAGGATCGCAACCACCGATGCCGTCACCGATACGATCACACCGCCGGAGCCGAAGTCGATCGACCCGCCCTGGCGTTCGGCGAAAGCGCCCTCTTCGCCGCGGTCGTACGGCTGCCGGTCGACGATTCGCAGGCCGGGAGAGAGCGCGACCGTGTTGAGCGCCGCAGCGAGTACGATGAATCCGAGCAGGAGCGCGACCGCGGCGTAATTCCGCGCAGGCTGTTTCCGTTGCACTGCGCGACAGTATACCATCAGAGCAAGTGAGTGCCACGATGCAACCGGAGCTTGTTGAAGATTTGTGCGACCAGTGCGTTGACCACGGAACGTGGAGGCTCGACCGCGACGCGCTCGCGTCGCGATTCGATCCGGTCGCGTTCTATCGCGCGCTGTATCAGACCGGTCAGCTCGGAGTAGAGGCGTACGGTCCCGACAACGCCGGCGAGCTGTCTGACCTGATGACCGTGATCACGTCCGAGCCGTGGGATCGGCCGCTTCGCGACGCGGGGCTGTTGCTGACGCACGAAGACCGTATCGACCTGACCGAGCGACTGGTTCGCGCGATCACCACGGCGGTCGTGCTCCACGTCCCCGAGCCCGAGACCTTTCGAGCGATGCTCCACGATACCCGCCGGTACGATGAGGCGGTCAGGCTCTACTGCGATACCTTTCTGCCGGAGGATGCGATCCAGAAACGGTGCGTGTCCGACTATCTGGGCGTTCGTGGTGTCGAGCACGATGCCCGGCGCGCGGCTGCGCTCGGCAGCACAGCCACCGCGTACCTGCGCCAGTTGTTCATCCGTCACGTCGTGGAGCTCCGGTCGCTTGCAGCGGCGCTGATGGAGATCCTCCAGACCGTCGCGCGCCACGAAGGGTACCTGCGCGCGCGGCGCATCGACGACGAACAGACCGGAACAGACTCTAACGGGCACTCGCGCGGCGAATCACCGGCCGATCGGCGCGACGCGGCGCTCCGCGTGCTCGGCATCCATGGCAGGGTCGACCCGCGGTCCGTCCGCGACGCCTACAGACGCCTGATGAGGCGTTATCATCCCGACGTGAACCCCGATGGTCTCGAGATGGCGAAGCGGATCAACAATGCGTACGCGGAAGTGCTCAGTTCGCTTACGTGAGTTTCCGCGCGACTATGTCCGTGACGAGCAGCGCGAGCGCGAGCGCGAGCAGGATCCGCCACGCGCGGTCGCTGTAGGATAGCGACCCGGCAGATGACGAAAACACCGCAGGCGCCTGGTCGTTCGTGAGCATTTGCCCGCCGCCGACCTGCGCCGCGCGTTCAAGTAGCGCGTAGTCGGTGTCGAAGCGGGTGTACTCCTGGTTGTAGCTCACCTCGATGCCCGACGTGCGGACGCTTGAGGTGGCATCATCGACCACGCTTACCAGATAGAGGCCCTCGCCGGAGAGGTCGAACCGCGCCTGGTACGCTCCCGGGCCGACCTGATCCACCAATACGGTGAACGGCTCGTCGGCCGGCGGTTGTACGAGCGCGGAGAGGTCCAGATTGTTGCGGTATGCGCCGCGGGGGGTACGTGCCTCGACCTTGATCGATGCCTGTGCGGCCGTTGCTCGGGGATCGAGTTCGATCGCGACGCGCAGCCCATCACTCTCGGGCCGACGCTGCGCCCATCGCGCCATCTGTCCGGCAAACCGCGCAAAGGCATCCCAGTCGAGCCATTCGCGCGCCCAGCGGCCGCGCAGATCCGATGTGAACGCGACGCTGCGACCGAGTCCGTACCGCCACGCGGCAAGGATCGGGTTGTCGCCGGGGCCGATCAGGAGTACGTCCGCCGCGGGCTTCGGGTAGGCGAGGACGAACCCCCTCAAGGGTGGAATGTCGACTTCGTCGAACCCCGCAAGGATCGACCCCCCCGACGCGATCGACGGGACGAACACCTCCTCGACGACCATGTTCCGGCCCACGATGCTTGTTTCGTCGGCGAAGATGCGTGGGACGTCCGCCGCGCTCCCTGCGTGGTAGCTCCTGCCGCCGCCGGCTTCGGCTATCGTACGCATGAGGCGCCGGTCGGCGCTTGCTCCAACCGATACCGTCGATACCGTGATCGACCGCTCGGTGAGCTCGCGCACGAGCGGTGTGAGGTCACCGTCGCTCGTCAGCCCGTCAGAGAGCACAATAACGTGTCGCGTCACTGTCTCCTCGACAGCGAGCGCGTCGATCGCTTCGCGAAGCGCCGGACCGAGCACTGTCCCGCCTCCCGGCTCGAGCCTGATGAGATCCCGCACGATCGCGTCGCGCTCACCCGCCTGCGTCATCGGGACCGTCCATTCGGCGTCAGCGTCGAATGCGATCACCCCGACGCGATGGAACGGGTTCATGATCTCAAGCGCCGATACAACGGCCTCTTTCACCAGGTCGAGCCGCGTGACTCCCGACACCTCGATCGCACCCATGCTGCCCGACTTGTCGATCACGAACAGCATCGATACCGACGGTATCTTCATCGTCGACGTCGTGTCCATGTCGAGCGGTAGCACCCGCTCGAGCGGCGTCGCGAACCACCCTCCCGCTCCGAAGCTGCGATCCCCGCCGATCGCTATGAGCCCTCCGCCGGTGTCGCGCACGTAGCGCTCGAGCGACTGCATACGCGCGATCGAAAGATCGTACGCCGGGATGTTGTCGAGTACCACCAGGTCGTACGCGGATAGCGACGGCACATCGCCGGGCAGTCCGTCGGGGGTTACCACTGTCGTGCGAAGACCCTGCGCACGCAGCGCCGCCAGGTACGGTCGCGACGGGTCGCCGGCGACGTAGAGCACGCGCGACTCGTCGGTGACGCTGACCACGGCGGTCGCCTCGTTGTTCTCAAGGATAGTGTCGCGCGGAGCGTCGACGCGGACGGTGTAGCGCCGGATGCCGGGTTCGTCGAACCGGCCCTGGAACGCGATGACGTTGTCGCCACTCCCGAGCGTGACGCGCTCCTCACCGAAGTACGATCCGTCTCGCAGCACCACGACATCCGCCGGGGTCGGATCGGCAGCGAAGATCACCGCGGCAAACTCGTGCGTCTCTCCGACTCGTACCACCGGCGGTGCATCGACTCTTCGCACGAAGACTTCACCGTCGGACGCGAATGCACGAAG
>RECL01000213.1 GCA_007694025.1 Spirochaetaceae bacterium | reverse complement strand
GGATCAGCAGGAAGAATACCAGAATGTTTCGCCCCTTGAACTTGGATTCAAGCGCGATCGGGTAGCCGGTCATCACGACGAGTCCAAGCTGCACGACAACGCCAACGACGACCCGCATTGTGGAAACCAGATACCCGTTCAGGAAGAACCTGCTCATGATGATCTCACGATAGTTCTCCAAGTGAAAGCCGATCGGACGAAGCCGCACAAGACCGCCGGTAACGGCGGCCTTGTCACTGAGGGAGATCGCAAGAGTATGTACGATCGGCAGCAGCCCGGCAAGGGCCATGAGTGTGAGGACCAGGTAGATGACCATCGAGGCGATCAGGCTTCCTCCGCGTTTCATCATCACTCCCTACACGATGTGATAGTGGGCGTACTTCTTTGCCAGCCACCACGACAGACTGATGAGGAAGAAGCCTACAAACGACTTCACCAGACTGATCGCCGTCGACAGCGAAAAATTACGGTCGAACAGCCCTACCCGGTACAGTAGCGTATCTAGAATGTCTCCGGTCTGGTAGACAGCTGGATTGTAGAGCATCAGTATCTGCTCGAATCCGGCGTTCAGCACATTCCCGAGACTCAGCGAAGCCAGCAGAACGATCGTGCTGGCGATACCCGGCAATGTCACATGCAGAAGCTGCTTCCATCTACCTGCACCATCTATTAACGATGACTCATACAGTACAGGATCAATAGCCTGAATTGCGGCAATGTACAGGATCGCACCCCATCCGTATCCCTTCCAGACGTCCGTCAGGATCATAGTCGCCTGGAAAACCTGATTGTCACCAAGGAAGAAGATTCTGCGACCAACAAGAGCAAAGAGAACGTTGTTGACAAGACCACGCAACGACAGAAGTTCAATCAACAGCCCGGCGGTGATCACCCAGGAGAGGAAATGGGGGAAGTAGACCAGAGTTTGAACGGTTCGCTTGAACAGCCGGTGACGAACCTCATTGAGCAGGAGCGCAAACGTCAGGGAGGCAAGCTGCCCGATCACGATCTTTCCGATCGCTATCGAGACCGTGTTTCGAATGACCCGAAGGAAACCCGGATCGGTAGCCATGCGCTCGAACCAGCGTAGTCCTACCCACTGAGAACCCCCGAAACCGAGTAGTGGCCTGTAGTCCTTGAACGCTATTATGACTCCGAACATCGGAACGTAGTTGAACACAATAAGCAAGACAACGGCCGGAAGAACAAGCGCGTAGAGCACCCAGTTGGCTCTCAGGTAGTTCAAGTTCTTCTCGACCATTCCTTACACCCCTTCCTTATCCTTGGATCAGAACGACGACCCCCACATCGATCAGTCGACGAGGGGATCGTACGTCCGAACGAGGGTAGACCGCGCCTACCCTATTTCCCAAGGCCCCGGTACCAGTCGTTGACTTCTCTGGTGATAGCGTCGCCGCCCCGCGCCTTCCACGCAGACACGAAGCTATCGAACTCGGAGATCGGCACCTGCCCCAGGATGATCTTCGTGAACGTCTCCTGCTCCAGTTGGCGCAGCTCACCACCCCGTTCGATCTGCGTGGGCGTGGGAGACCCGAAGAACTTGCTGTACACGTGAAGCCCCGCTGCGAACTCTCGATCGAACAGGCGTGTTGCCTCCCAGTGAGCGTCTGCGTTCAATCGCTCGTCGACCTGGATCTTCATCGCAAGGTCGTTCTCAGACAACTCTGAATCCGGTCTGCCGGCGGCCAGGTGATCAGCAATTCTGGCGTAGGTGTTGTAGAGGTCGGAAACCCGCTGGTTGATGCCCATGCTGGGATTGAGCCAGACGGAGTCGATCTCAGTCTGATTCGATGCGGTGGGGAAGTTGAAGAAGAAGGGACCGGGCACTCTGTAGCCGCCCGTCTTGCCGTACACGTCCGCATCGTACTTGAACGGGAACAACTCGCGAAGATCTTCCTGGTCGCGAAGCTTGGATTCGACGTTCTCATTGTACGCGAGGAGTATTGCTTCCGGGTGTCGGGCCTTGACGCTGATCCCATAGCCGTCGCCAAGGACCTTTGCGTTGTACACGTAGCGCGCGTTCGGATCTGCCTCAGCGAACAGGGGCAGCGGAATGAACTCCGTGCCCGGATTGTTCTTGACGACGTCCGTGAAAACGTTGTGGATGTACCACCAGGGCCCGAACACCGCCATCGACTTGCCGGCTATCAGATCACGATTACCACGAGCCGTCAGGAACTCGGGACTGATGTACCCTTTCTGGTACCACTGCGCCAAGCGCCCGAGCGCAGCCTTCATTTCAGGCTGGATGCTCGAGTACCCGAGCGTTCCTGGCTCATACTCAAGCCAGACGCCCGATCCACTCGGGCCGGCGCCCATGTTGAACGATATCGTATCGAACCACTTGTAGGGGATGCCCCAATCGTTCTCAAGGTAGAATGGAGAGTTTTCTGGATACCTTTGCAGGTACGCGTCAAAGACCCGCTCCAGGTCCTCAAGACTCCGGGGAACCGGCATTCGAAGTTCATCCAGAACATCCTGACGAATCCACGTGACGCTGTGCGCACCCGCCCAGACATCGAGTACGAGCGGGATACCGTACACGGTACCGCCCACCGTCTGCATGATGAACGGATCAAGTCCCGTGGCTTCTTCGATCTCATCGTACACGTAATTGACGAGCGGCGACGCGTACTGATCGAACAACGAGCGCGCCTCAAGCAGCGCTCCGCCGGTTGCCAGGTCGATGAAGTTCCGACCCGATGCCCTGATCAGATCGGGCAGATCGCCCGAAGCCATTGCAAGGTTCAACCTCTGCGTGTCGGTTTCCTGGTCTGGCGCCACCCATTTGGGGCTGAAGATGATCCCCATCTTGTCCCGAAACCATTGCGTGTACGCATTGTTGTCAACCGAGTTGTTTCGGTAGAAGGTTGTCTCGCCGCCGATCGCGATGGTCATGTTGCGGGTGATTGTGATCGGCGGGTCGTACTTGGGGTACCCGTCCACGATCGTGTACCCGCTGGCCGCGGCCTGCTCGCGTTGGGGCGCGGAAAATGCACCGACTGCAGCGCCGACCATGAGAATGATCGCGATCGCAGGGGCTACATACCTCACTCGACTCATAGCTGGTCTCCTTTTTGTGCACTGTTCATGCACTCCTCCAGTGTGATGTTATACGTATAACATACGCGAACGTGGTTGTCAACTCCTGATCGTCGGCTTCCAGTGATTTGGCGCGACGACGCCCGGCGCTCGGGTGAGCATGGTGGGCACCGGCATGACCAGCCGATTAGCGCGTGATCCAGTGCGGCGGTATGTCCAACCCGAAGCCTGGTCCGTCGGATGGCACTATCCATCCGTCGCGGGGAATTGTCTGTCCGGGCAGACGTGCTGACTCCTCGGGCGGCACGCCGGGCGGTGCGGAGACAAAGCACTCACACCATCGCGAAGCCCGAGTGGCGTACGTGAAATGCTGGCCGAACGGGGTGTTCCCTCCGCCGTGTAGAATGACTTGCACCCCACCGCTATCGGCGGTCGCCGCTATCCGCTGCGCGGTCGTCAGGCCTCCACACCAGCTGATGTCTGGTTGCAAGATGTCCGCAACTCTGTGACGGACAGCCCACTGGAAGGGCACGTGCGTGTACCAGTGCTCTCCAGTAGCCAGGGTCTGCCACGGCAGGCGCTGCCGCAACGCCACGTGAGCATCCAGATCCTCGGGGATGAGGCACTCCTCCATCCAGTTCAGTCGATACGGACGAAGTATCTTGGCCAGTCGCACAGCGTACTCCACGTCGAATGCCATCCAACAGTCGAGCATCAGTTCGCTATCGTCACCTACGATCTCGCGCGCTCGGGCGACAAAGGCCTCGTTTCGCAGCAGACCATCCAGTCCGTCGGCCGGACCGTACGGACAGGCAAGCTTGAACGCCCTGAAGCCGAGTTCCTTGTACCAATCGTAGTCGTTTCCAGTAGCATAGCAGAATATCCGATCCTTCTGCGGGCCGCCGAGCAGGCTGTAGACCGGTCGATCGAGCAGCTTGCCTTTGAGGTCCCAAAGGGCCAGATCTATGCCACTGATGGCATGCGACGCGAGGCCGACGGTGCCATACGGCTTGGTCAGGCGGAACATCATATCGGCTGCCCTTTCGACAGCCATGCACTCCTCTCCCACCAGATGCTCGGCCAGGTGCGTTACGACCGCAGTCACCACGGGGGCAGAGTCGAGCGGGCCGAGGCCGTAGGTCCCATCCTCCGCGGTCGCCTTAACCCATGCTCCTTCCCAGGCCGGTAGCCAGAGACTCCTGTGACGTTTCACCTTGGGGTACCACGACATCGGGTTCGCAACCTCTGCGTCCTGGGCCCACGAAGCTCGGCGGGACTCAGTCTTCCGCCGAGAGTCCGGAAGCGATACCTGGACGACACTGATATCAGCTATCTTCACTAAGCACCTCGCTTGTCGATCGACAATATGAGGAGTTGCCTCGCGTTGCAAGCTAACAGCACTCTGCGCGATCTGGGGGGACGCGGTCACGTGGGGACATGGCTTTACGTGAAACGGCTGACTAGATACCGGCAAACGGATTCTGAACGCGAACTCCGCCATATCGCTGCCCTGAGTTCAGATCCTCTGAGAAGACCACCGCACACGCCGCATCCTCGGCGCAGGCCAGAACGAGGGCGTCCCAGAACGATACCTGCCACAGTACCGAGCCGTCCACGGCGCGGTTTATGATCTGTGGTGTGACGACTATCGTCTCAAAGGCGGTCTGTGCTCCGTTGATGACCTCTTTGGCGTGCAGGGGAGCGACACCGAGCTTCCGTGTTGCGGCAACAAAGTATTCCTGGAGAACTTGCGTCGAGATGACCGCGCTCCCACCCTGCTCCGCGATGAGCGTGCGGGCGATCTGCTGCTTCGCGGGCGTGTCGTCGTCGCTTGCGTACACCAGGACGTTGGTGTCGATAAACGACTTACCGGTCGTAGAGCTCATCCCTGCTCCACCGCCACCCGCCGGACCGACCTGCAGTAGACGCCAACAGATCCAGGAACACACCGGTGGCGTCCTGCTCTTCGCGCTCGATCTCCCGCCGCAACGCGTCTCGCACAAGGGCGTTGAGCGACATACCACGTCGGTGGGCGTACTCCTTACCCCGCTTGATGATGTCATCCGGAAACGAAAGCGTGATGTTGCGCATCTTCACCCCCTGGCCACTCAAAAAGGTAACACGCAAATACGTGTACTTCAAGATCCAGCAAACCGGCATGCCCTTCAGACACGACGATGCGGTCACCCCTCCACAACGGCCCGGACCCGAGCAGCGACACCTTGACCCTCGCGGTGCGCGTCGACATGATCGCCTGATGAACGGACGCGACCGCATCCTTGCAGCTCTTTCCTTCGCTCCCGCCGACCGCACGCCGCGCGATCTGGGCGGGATGCGTTCAACCGGGATCAGCGCTTTTGCGTACGGAGACCTCATTCGCGCGCTCGGCCTGCCACCGCGGCTTCCGCGCGTGTACGACACGATGCAGATGCTCGCGCTGCCCGACCGGGACGTGCTCGATGCGCTCGGGTGCGATGTCGTGCCGGTCGAAGGGGCGGAGTGCACAAACGCGTTCGACGAGCCTGATCGCTGGCACGAGTTCGACTTCGGAGGCAGACTGCCCGCGCTCGTCGCGCATCCCGACCAGTACGCGGTCCTTCCCGACGGGACGGTCACAGCTGGCACGCCCGGCGAGCCCGCGACGACGCACCGTCAGGTGATGCCGCCGAGCTCGTACGTCTTCGACGAACCGCACGGAGGCCAGCCGCTCGACCTGTCGGCGGAGCCCGAGCGCGAGGATCTGGACCGACTCGCCGATCGGCTGGAAGCGGGGCAACCGTCACCCGCCCGAATCGACGCGATCGCGGCGTACTGCGCGCGCGCACGCGCGGCGACCGACCGCGCGATCATGTTCAGCGGACTCGGCGCCGGACTGGGCTATCCGGGCGGCTTTCCGGCCTGGTCGGTGCTCTGTCTCACCGATCCTGACTACGTCCACGCGTACCACGACATCGTGACCGCCGCGGCCGTCCGACGAATCGAGCTGATCCTGCCCCGGATCGCGCCGTACGTCGACATCCTGATGCTCAGCGCCGACGATCAGGGCCTGCAGGATCGCACGATCCTGCCACCGAGGATCTTCCGCGACCTCTACGTACCGTACTACCGCCGGGTAACCGACGCGGTCCACGCGTCTGCGGTCCACGGGGCTGCGGTGCGCACGTCGGCGGTAGACGCGGCGGCCCCTCCGGGGGTGCGGCCCGGCGTCCGGACGTTTCTACACTCGTGCGGCGCCGTCTACGACCTGATCGACGACTTCGTCGAGTGCGGCTTCGACATCCTGAACCCGGTCCAGTGGCCCGCCGGTGGCCACACGCCGGCCGAGTGGAAGGCGCGCGCGTCGGGGGCCGAAGGCCCCGGCAGGCCCGCCGGCCGAAGGCTCGCGCTCTGGGGCGGTGGGGTCAATACGCAGGCCACCCTGCCACTCGGCTCGATCGACGATGTCCGAACCGAGGTGTCACGAACCGTGGAGACGCTCGCAGCGGGCGGTGGCTACGTGTTCGCCGCGATCCACAACCTTCTTGCGGAGATTCCGGGTGAGAAAGTCGTCGCGATGTACGACGCGGTCGTGTAGTCGTCGTCTGCGCCCCGCGCTACGATGAACAGCGGACCCGCGAGTGGTATACTGAAGCCGGCGATGGCACAGACGACGCTCTACGACGCGCGCATCGATGCGCTGCGCTCGACCAAGATCGAACACACCGAGCAAAAGCTCGCTCGCCACGGTCACTTCGACGTGGATGATCACGGCTACATCCCGTGGTCCGATCCGATTGCGTTCACACCGGTCTCGTCGCATCCGTCGGGCGGCTGCTGGGGCATGAAGGACATCGGAGCAAGCTTCCGCCGCTGGCTCGAGGTCCATCCGGTCTATATCCACCCGCAGAGCGCGATCGCCGGCGCGTGGGTCTACAAGGGCATCCCCGGCGTCGCGGGGTTCGACGTTACGCGCGAAATGGGCGCGCCCGACACCTCGTCCGGGGGCCGAAAGCGCGTGATGTCGGACTACCCGAAAAACTGGCGCCCCGAGGACCGGCCAACCCACCTCTACGAGCAACTCGTCGAGTACAACACGTACTCCGCCGGCATCGGGCACGCGAATCACATCGGTCCGGACATGACGATCGGACTGGACCTGGGTTGGGGAGGTCTGCTGGACAAGGTGCGACGCCACCGCGAGCGCAACCGGCCGACCGACACCACCTTCTACGACGGTGAGGAGAACCTGATCCTGGGCGTGCAGGTTTGGATCAACCGCCACGTGGAGCACGCCACGGCGATGGCTCGGCTGGAAGACGATCCGGCGACACGAGAGAATCTCCAGGCGATCGCGGCGATCAACGCGCACCTTGTCGACGGTGCGCCGCGAACCTTCCGGGAAGCGGTTCAGTTCATGGGCTGGTTCCAGTGCATCGACCGGATGTGGTCGCTCGGCGGCGCGCTCGGACAGCTCGACGAGTTGCTGCGCCCGTACTACGAAGCAGACCGTTCGGCGGGGCGTGAGACCGACGAGTCGGTTGTCTGGCAGCTGTGCAGTCTCTTCTTCAACGACTCGCATTACTCGCAGATTGGGGGCCAGGGCTCGGACGGTCGCGATCTGACGAGCCGGATGTCGTTCCTGGTTCTGGACGCGATGCACCGGATCAGCATCCCGGTGAACGTCGCGCTACGCGTCCACGATCGCATGGATCGTTCGCTCCTGATAAAGGCGCTTGAGCATATGGCGGCCGACGGCACCGGAGTCGACTTTGCGCTGTCGGGTGGTCTGGACGCGGGTTTTGCGCGCAACGGGTACCCGATCGGGCTCGCGCGCATGCGCGCAAAGGTCGGGTGCAACTGGACCGCTCTCCCCGGCATCGAGTACGGTTCGCAGGACGGAACCCGACTCTGCCTGGTCACACCGCTCCTCCTCGCCATCGACGACGCGCTCGCCGATGAGGGTGCGGCCGCCGACTTACCTGCAACGATGGACGCGCTGTGGCGCCGCTACGCCCATCATCTTGCAGTCGCAGTCGCGACGGTCAAGGCCGGCAAGGACATCCACATGGAGCGGCAGGCGGACAATTACCCGGAGATCGTCCTCAATCTCTTCTGTCACGGACCGATCGAGCGAGGGCTCGACGCATCGGCCGGCGGACTCGACATCATCGACCTGGCCTTCGACGCCATCGGACTCGCGACGACCGCCGATTCGTTCGCCGCCATCGAACAGCGCGTCGCGACCGAGCGGCGTCTGTCGCTCGCAGAGCTGCGTCGCCACCTTGACGACGACTTTGCCGCGGCCGAGCAGGTCCGACTGATGCTCGCAACCGTCCCGCGCTACGGTTCCGGCGGAACCCGCGCCGACGACTGGGCGGTCAGGATCGCGTCGCTGTGGACGAGCCTGGTACGCGATACACCGACCGAGCGCGGGCGCTGGGTCTGCATGCCGGGGCTCTTCTCTCACGGTGCGACAGCGGTATTCGGCCGAACGCTCGGCGCGACGCCCAACGGACGGCGCGCCGGTGAACCGGTGTCGCACAGCGCAGACCCCGATCCCGGGTTCGTACCGGGGGGCGGAGTTGCGCTCACCGCGAAGGCGAATGCGGTCGCTTCGACGCAGTCGGGATGGGGAAACACGACGCCACTCCAGGTCGAAGTCGACACCGGGCTCATGAACAGCCTCGGAGGGATCGAGTCGGTCGCAGACTTCATCTTCGCGCACAACCGTCAGGGCGGAACGCTGATCAACATGAACATCGTGAAGAAGGAGCACGTGCTCGAGGCGCACGAGGACCCCGCTACGCACCCGGACCTGATGATCAGGGTCACCGGATACAGCGCGTACTTCGGCTCGCTGTCGCGCGAGTATCGCCAGCCGATCGTCGACCGGATCATCGCCGGTGGGTAAGCCAGCCGACGCCGTCTCCGACCCCGACGCCGTCACCGTCACCGGCGTAATCACGGATATTCAGCGCTTCTCGATCCACGACGGGCCGGGCATCCGCACGACGGTGTTCGTGAAGGGATGCCCGCTGCGCTGTTTCTGGTGCCACAATCCTGAGGCGCTCGCGCCGCGGCCCGAGCTCCAGTACTACGCCGACCGCTGTATCGCGTGTGGCGCGTGCGTAGCGCCCTGCCCTGTAAACGCGCATACGATGCGCGATGGGCAGCACTCCTTCGACCGAGCGCGGTGCACCGCGTGCGGCCGCTGCGTGGAGACGTGCTACACGCGCGCGCTCGTGATGGCCGGGGAGAAAAAGAACGCTCACGACGTGGCGCAGGTGGTGCTGCGCGACGCGGCCTTCTACGAAACGTCGGGCGGCGGTGTCACGGTGTCGGGCGGAGAACCACTGCAGCAGCCCGAGTTCACGCGTGCCCTGCTCGGCGAGTGCCGCGCGGCCGGCGTGCACACGGCGATCGAAACCGCCGGTCACGTCTCGTGGGATCGCCTGCGTGACGTTCTATCGGTCACGGATCTGGTGATGATGGACGTGAAGACGATGAACCCGGAAACTCACCGCGAGGCGACCGGGGTCACCAACGAGCGCATCCTTGCGAACGCGCGCAGGATCTCCGAACACGGCACACCGCTGATCGTGCGCACGCCGGTCGTTCCGGGCGTGAACGACACCAAAGAGGCGATCGCCGCGATCGCCGGTTTCGTGTCGGAACTCCAATCTCTTGTGAAGTACGAGCTGCTGCGATTCCACATGATGGCTGGCGCGAAGTACGCGGCGATCGGACTGGAGTGCCGCACGGCCGACCTGACCCCGCCCGACGACGATCTGATGGAACGCCTCACCGCGCGTGCAGCGTCGTTCGGGGTGACCGTCGAGCACACGTAGAGGCGATACGTTCCGCCAAACTCGATCATCGTCGCAATAGGCTCGGTCGCGTCCATTCACGCGAAGAACGCGTATAGGCTCATCAAGGTGCTCAGCAGCACGAACCCGGTGCCGATGAGCCACATCATACCTGTGAACCGTCGATTGAAGTCATCAAAGCGTTTGTCGACCTGCTCGAACCGCTTATCGACCTGCTCGAAGCGCTTGTCCACTTGTTCGAAGCGCTTTTCCATCTGGTCGAACCCCTGCTTCATGAGCTCTCGCTGCGAGTTGAGCTCCTCTTCAACCCGGATGATACGCTCGCTCAGTTGCAGAACCGGTGCCGGCAGCCACTCGAACAGGTGATTCTGTACGTAGGTTCCGACCTGCTCCAGGTCGCGTTCGGTAAGTGCCATATGCTTACTCTCCATATTCTATATCAATACGGGGGTAAAGCAAGTGTTGCTTCATCTGTGGTAGCGATTGAGCGTCGCCACAGCCATGGCGGCCGACTCGCACGGCGGTCCAGCCGAGTAGCGCATGGCGACCTCATCGGTATTCACACGGATCTCGGTGAGGCTTCGACTCCCGCCGTCCTCCCGATGAACGCACACGGAGTAGGGCCCCCGCTCCGGATCGTGACTCTGGTGATAGGCGCGTAGCTGTGCCGGCGTCGGACCCGGACCGATCATCCTCTGGTACGTATCGCGTCTGGCGGCGAGCACCGCTGCGCTGTCGAACGACGACGACACGACCGGTGCGTGGGCGCGATCGACCTGGAGCCGGTAGCCGTCCCACGCGTGGACGAGCGGATCGCAGAGCGGATCGATCGCAAGGAGCGTGAACGGCGCGTACCGCAGGAGGTCTGCGCGAACGAGCTCGTCGGCAATGCCCTCGCAGGAGCGTCCGCCTGCGAGCTGCAGCACCAGCCGGCCCCGACTCTGTCGTGCAGGCGTCGGCTGCGCTTCGTCTCCATCCGGCCGTCGCCATCCCGGCTCGGCATCCGGGTACCGGTTCAGCAGACAGAGCACGAGCCCCGCGGCGTTCGCAGAGATCCACGTACCGCCAGCGTCCGAATCGATCGGCGCGATCACGGGGATCCCGTCGCGGTTGAGCGTGCGTGGAGGCTCGGCCGGCCCACGGCTCCACAGTTCGTCGCGGTTCATCAGCAGCACCAGGTCGTCCGACTGCCGGACCCAGGTCACGGTGCACATCAGGACGGACGCGACGCGGCGTAGCGCAGCGTGGACGGCGCGATGCCGAAGTGCTCGGGCGGCTTCACGCCGCTGCCACGCAACAAAAGCGCGATGATTGCGTAGTGGTGAATCGTGTGGCTCGCCAGCACCGCGAGCTCGCGCCCGGTCGAGGAGCGAGTCCGGATGGCGCGTCCTTCGGCGTCAAGAATTTCGGTGACGACCGTGAGCTCGCTGTCGGGCGTTGCGCCGCGAAGCGCCTCGAGCGTACCGATAATCCGAGTGACGGACGTGGCCGCGTAGACCGCGTCAGACTCGACCCTGGAGTCACGACGGCGCGAGCCGTAGTCGACCGTGGTGACGTCCGGATCGGCGAGGCGCTCGTAAAACTCGATTATGTGCCGGAAGTGTCGGCCGACTCCGCCGTCGGTCGCCCGGTCATGGCCCTCCCGGTAGAGCTCGCCCGGAAGCGCGTCGATCAGCTGGAGACCGCACCGAAGGAGATCGATGTTCTCGTCGATCAGCGAGTCGATGTCCGTATACGCGTTCGTGCCCATTCAAGCCCTGACCGCATTATAAGCCCGAATACTTGCAGAGACAACTTTTCCGGCTGTTACCCGTCGGTGGTTTGCCGGGAGTCGAATCCCGGTGTATCCTCAACCCGTGCAGGTCGACCACCCCTCGCTCGATATTACTGGAACGCTCGGTTCGCGCCTGGGTGGCCGCACGATCGTTCACGCGATGACCGGCAGCGTCGCGATCGTCCGGGCTCCGGAGCTCGCGCGGTTACTCATGCGCCACGGAGCCCGGGTGATCCCCGTGATGTCGGGCGAAGCGACGCGGCTTCTCCACCCGAACCTGGTCCACTGGTCGACGGGAACCGAGCCGATCACCGAGCTCACCGGCGCAACCGAACACGTCGCGTACGTCGGGAACACGCCGACACGCGCAGACCTCCTGCTCATCGCGCCCGCCACCGCGAATACCATCGGCAAGATCGCGGCCGGGATCGACGATGGGCCGGTGACGACGTTCGCGACGACCGCGATCGGCGAAGGGCTGCCGGTGATCGTGGTCCCCGCTATGCACGAGCCGATGTACCGCCATCCGATCGTCGCGCGTAACCTGGATGCGCTTCGCGAGATCGGAGTCCGGGTCGTGATGCCGCGCGTCGAGGAGGGCAAGGCGAAGGTCGCCGCGAGCGAAGAGGTCGTAGAGCGCGTCGTCGAGGCGCTCGAGAGTCCGGGTACCGATAGGCCGCTCGCAGGGGTTGGAGTTCTCATCACCGCGGGACGAACGGTCGAGTACATCGATCCGATCCGGGTCATCACCAACAACTCGAGCGGCAAGATGGGCATGGCGCTCGCGCGTGCGGCCCGCGAAGCCGGCGCCGATGTCACCGTGGTCTACGGCAAGGGAACAGCCGATCCACCGCTGGGCGTCCGCGTCGTGCGCGTCGATACCGCTGAGGCGATGCGCCGTGCCGTGCACGAAGAGCTCGAAGCGCGGCAGCCGGAGGTGGTCGTGGCCGCGGCGGCCGTCGGCGACTGGCGTCCGGTGAGCGAGAGCCGCACGAAGATCCCCACTCACGGGAGCGAGCGCCTCACGATCGAACTCGAGCCAACCCCAAAGATCATCGATTCGATCAAACGCGACTATCCGGCAACCTTCCTGGTCGCGTTTCGCGCGCAGCACGATCTGTCGCAGGAGGCGCTGATCGCCGACGCGCGTGCACGGGCAGACCGCGCCACCGCCGACCTCATCGCGGTCAACGACGTCGCGCGCTCGGGTGCCGGCTTCGAGACCGACACGAACGAGATGTACCTCCTGGGCCCCGACGGGTTCGAGGAGCACATCCCGCTCCAGGACAAGCTCGGCGTTGCGCGACGCATCATCGCAACGGTAGTCTCGCGGCGCTGAGACTTCGCTTGACTCGGGTCGCCCGCGCACCCATCTTCACCAAGAGCTTGTAGTTACAAGTATGAATGGACTCAGCGCTGCCCGCAGACCTACTCCTCCAGGACCGATCGACGTCGGAGCCATTCTCGCGGACCGCAACCCATCGCTCCATAAGCGCTTGAAACCTCTGGGCGTCTGGTTGCTGCGCGCGGCCATCCACGAGCGAAAGCTCAACGCCGCGATGGCCTCGTTCGCAGGGACCGGGCCCGGGGAGTTCGCCGAAACGGCGCTTGGCCATCTTGGCGTCTCGGTGCGGACCGAGGGGCTCGAGTACTTGCGAGCCGCGCACCGGCCGGTCGTGTGCGCGAATCACCCGACTGGCGCGGTCGAGGGGCTCGCGCTCATCGCAGCGCTCTGGCGCAGCCGCGGCGCCTGCCGCGTTCCTGCAAACGACCTGCTCTGCCTCATCGCACCGCTCGAGCCGATCATCGTCCCAGTGCGCCATGGCGCGCTCTCGCGCGCGAGCGCGGACGAGTTCGTGCGCGCGTTCGCCGAAGATGACCCCTTGCTGACGTTTCCGGCTGGTGTGACCGCGCGCGAGCACGGCGGCCGCCTCCGCGAGTACCCGTGGCGCGCGTCGTTCGTGACGCGGGCGCGAGCCACCGGTCGCGATCTGCTCCCGGCCGCGGTGAGCGGGCGCAACTCCCGGAGGTTCTACACGATCCACCGGCTGCGGCGCCTATTCGGCGTCTCGCTCAACATCGAAATGACCCTGCTCGTCGATGAGATGCTGCGGCGCCGTGGCGATACCGTCGTGGTACGGTTCCTTCCACCCCATCGTCTGCGCGACGATCGGCAGGGGCTGCGAGCTGGCGACGATCGGCAGGGGGGACGCACCGGCGACGAGCGCCTGGCACGCGCCATTCAGCGCGAGGTCGAGCAGACCGCGGCGAACCTCGACATCCGAAGGAGGCAGCGATGAAACCGTTGGCACATCCGGTTCCGGCCGAAGAGATCGAGCGCGAGCTGGGCCGGGACTCCCTGATCGCAGGGTTCCGGGGGCTGGAGATTCACCTTGTTGCCGGGGTCGACGCGCCGGCGACACTCGATGAGATCGGACGGATCCGCGAGCAGGAGTACCGCCGCGTCGGCGCGGGCCGCGGTGAGCCGCGTGACCTCGATCGGTTCGATACCGAGTGGCCGGCGTACCTCCAGCTCGTATCGTGGGATCCGACCGAGCGCGAAGTCGTCGCGGCGTACCGCGCGATCCGTTGCGACTGGGCGATCCGGCACGGGGGTCCGGCGGCGCTCCGCACCGCGGGGCTCTTCGAGTACCGGGATCGGTTCGTGCACGACTATCTTGCGAGCTCGGTCGAGCTCGGACGCTCGGTCGTGAATGCGGAGGCCCGGAAAGCCGTGAGCGGGCTCTTCTCCGTCTGGGTCGGGCTCGGCGCGATGGTCCGCGAGTGGCCCGGCGTGCGCTACTTCTTCGGTAACGTGTCGCTCTACCGCTCGCTTCCCGAAGGCGCCGTACGCGCGGTCGTCGCCTACCTCCTGCGAAACCACGCGCCGGCCGAGGAGCTGGTACGCGCACGACACCGCCTCTCGTGGGTCGCAGACCTGGTGGCGGGCGAGTCCGACTTTGAGGTGCCGTCGACGTTCGAAGGGCTTCAGTCGCTTGCGGCGCGCGACGGCTGGCCGATCCCGCCGATTCTTGTTTCCTATGTAAAGGCCAATCCGGGCATGCTGGCCTTCGACGTCGCCGAGGACGGTGACTTCGGCGGCGCGTTCGAAGTCGCGATCGCAGTGCCCGTCGCCGGGCTCGCCGCGCGAACCGTCGATCGATTTCTGACACCCTACGTGTCGACCAACCCGGACCGATTCGTGCTGCCGCCGGCACCCCCTGTTGAGCCTCGCCGATGACGGCGGGCCACGCGTTCGCAATGCTGATCGGAGTCCTTGGGACCTCCACGATCCATCTCTCCAAGGGCGTGATGAAGCACGGTCTGGTACGGCTGCGAGACCACACGCGCAGATCAAGCAGGACGGCGCGGACGATCTACGCGCTGGGAGTCGTGATGAACTTCACGAACCCGCTGTGGGTGATCGTCGCGAACCGATTCGCGCCCACGGTCTACTACACGTCGATGTACGGCATTGGCCTGATCGCGCTGCTTCTCTACTCGCACCGCCGACTAGCGGAGACGGTCAGCCGGAATCAGGTGATAGGGATCGGCGTGATCGTGATCGGGACGCTTCTCATCGGCGCTCTGGAACTGGGCGGTGGCGCTCCTTCGCTGTACAACGCGTCGCGCGCGCTTGTGCTGACGATCGCGGTCGTATGGCTGATCGCAGCCCCATTGGCCGCGCTCGCGAGCCTGAGGGCGAGCATCGTCACCCGCGAGGTGATCTTTGGCGTTGCCGCCGGGGGTTTGGCCGCGCTCGAGGCCGTCGTAAAGGGTGTGTCGCAGGCAGGCGCCGAGTCGAGCACGTTCCTCCCGCAGACGCCAGCGAACTGGGCGCTTTTCGTAGTCAGCTTCGCGGGCGCGGCCGGCGCGTTCGGCATGATCCAGTGGGCGTTCCTGCGATCGTGTCGGGCATCGATGATGGGTGCGATCTACACGACGACCTACGTCGCGCTGCCGCTCATTGTCTCACCACTGGTCACGGGCAGCCGTGTTCCGTCGGTCGGCAGCCTCTTCGGCATCGCGATCATCGCCGGGGGTGCGCTCCTCGCGGTCTCGGCAACGCGTGTGACGTCAGCAACGCCGGTGGCATCGAGCGGCTGAGTCTGCAGGAGCGAATTCCGTTGACCCCGTCGAACGGCAGCAGTATGTTCGGCGCAAACAATTGGAATTATTGGAGTAAATTATGGCTCTTGAGAAGACGAGTTTTCCGCGGCTGCGGCGATTCAACCTCATCATGGGGTTCCTGCACCTGATACAAGGCGTGTTCATGTGGGTCGTGAGCAACGACTCGACGCGCCCTGTCTACACGAGTTTCCTGGCCTTCGACCAGGCGACCTTCACGCTCTCTCCGAACCCGCAGGTTTTTCTGGAGCTGCGCTTCGGACCGGCCATCGCCGTGTTCCTGCTGCTCTCCGCGGTCGCGCACCTCTACCTCGCGACAGTCGGGTTCAAGCCGTACGTTGCGAACCTGGAGAAGGGGAAGAATCCGATCCGCTTCTTCGAGTACTCGCTCTCCTCATCGATCATGATCGTCGTGATCGCGCTCCTGGTCGGCATCTACGAGCTTGCAGCGCTCATTGCGCTCTTCGGGGTGAACGCGGCGATGAACCTCTTCGGCAACTCGATGGAGGACGACAACGAGAAGCGGGAGAAGGTCCGCTGGGCGAGTTTCATCTACGGGTGCGTGGCGGGGATCGTCCCGTGGATCGTCATCTCCTGGTACTTCCTTGCGTCGGTGACCGGTGGCGAACAGGGCCCCCCGGGATTCGTCTACGCGATCGTTCCCACGCTCTTCGTCTTCTTCAACATCTTCGCGATCAACATGGTGCTCCAGTACAAGAAGGTGGGCCCGTGGAGAAACTATCTCTTCGGTGAGCGCACCTACATCGTGCTGAGCCTGCTCGCGAAAAGCGTGCTCGCCTGGATCATCTGGTCCGGAACGATGGCGCCGGTCTGAGCCTCAGCGATCGGGGCGATCACGGGATCGCCCCGCTCACGAGTCGTGCGTCCGCCATCTCAACCGCGCGCCGCCTCTGACCCGCGATCGGGATTGGTGAACGGCACGGTGCCGTGCATCTTCCCCTTTCGGGTATTCCTGATCAGGTAGTCGAGCCGCTTCTGCATCTCCTCCTGCCTGAGTTGGCCCGCTTCGTTGATCCAGCCGATCTTGAGGCGGCGGTAGAGCGGAGGGAACGTGTTGAACTGGGCCCACACGTGTGGATCGGCACGCAGTTGAGCGCCGATCCACTCGGGGAGCTGCCACGAATCGTCGGGAGAACCGATCTGATCGCCGAGAGCGGCGAGCCCGGCCGGAGTCATCAAGCCTGCGGCCATGAGCTTCCACACACGTTGACGATTCAGCTCCGAGAGGAAGCTCTTCGCACGCCGGGGAGTGATCCGCCGAACGTTGCTCTGCGCGTCGTACCTCTTCACGACACCGTCGATCCAGCCGAAGCAGAGACACTCCTCGACGAGCTCATCGTACGTGATCGATGGCTCACCGGTCGCCTTGCTGAACCGGCGTAGCCAGATCTCACGCTTCGACCGGTGATGCGTTTCCAGCCAGCGGCGCCACTCGGCGCGGGCGAGCGGATAGAAAACCTCGGTGATCTGCACGGCCATCGCGCGGGCTACTCGAGCGTAACCACTATCGACGCGACCAGCTCGAGAGCGGTGTCGAAGCCGCTCAGGTCGGTGTAGACCGCCGGTTCGTCAGGGAGGCGCCCGCCGTGGCCGATGAGCTCGAGCCGGGTCGCCCCGGCGCCCAGGTGGCCGGCGTAGATGAGCGACGGCTGACCCGCCGGATCGTTGTCGGCCCGGAACGTCGAGTTGCTGTCGCCCGACTTGTTGATCTCCAGGTAGACCGTTACGGCCGCGGCCGCTCCAACTGAACCGGTCAACGCGGTCACGAGGGTTGTCGGTCCGGTCGGAGTCGCAGACGTAATGGCGTCGGGATAGGGGTTGGCCTTCGACGGAAGCGGCGCGCCGCTCGAGGTGACCCGTGCAGACCAGAAGGGCAGGATCTGCGCAAAGAACTCGGCCTGCTTCTCGTTCTTTTCCGCGTGGCGCATCCCGCGGAAGTCTGCGCCGGTGACGTAGAGGGTCTCGACCAGGCGACCAGCGTCGTCTTCGGTCCAGATTGCGAACTGGGGAAGCACGTTGAAGATGAAGGGTCCGGCCTGCATTCGCGAGCTCCACTGCGCGCCGGGGTCGATCTCGACTCGAAGCGCCGCGCCGGCGGCCTCCCGCAGAACGATCGTCTGCGGCTCGGGATTCACCCGATTCATGACGCAGCCGCTGAGAAGCAGAGTCAGAGCGAGAATGGCGATCGATGGTACGATGGTCGGTTTCATCTGGTCATAGAGTGCATCAGGCGTCCGTTTGTGTCACTCTGATTTCGTGCGCTCTACGAAGCCCACCGCGCGAACCCGAGTGAAGGTGTCTACGCTGCGATCGTTCGGCATTGCGGTGGCCTTGATGAATCCCCCGGCCATGCTGTTGTGGCCGCCACCGATCCCATGGCCGTCGACGATGGCGCGGACGAGCGCTCCGGCGTTGACCGAGGGCGTGACGCTCCTGGTGGAGTACTTGATGCCGCTCTCGCGGATCGAGTAGCTCACCACCACGTTGACACCTGAGATTGTGATCACGATGTCGCTCGCGGCGCCAAGGAGCGAATCGTTCGCGTTCTCGAGCCGCAGGAAGCCGATCTCGCCGTACACCTCGACCGTCTCGAACGCCCGGGCGTAGTCGTGGAGGTCGGCCCTGGTGATCTGGTTCGCCTTGAGATCATTGATGAGCGCGATGTCGACGTGCCGGTAGAGCCAGTAGAACATGTCGATGTCGAGCGAGTTGACCCCGCGCGTGAGGTTGTCGGTGTCCATGAAGATGCCGTAGACGAGCGCGGTCGCGACGCTCGGTGAGGGCTCCACGTCGGCCTCCTGGTAGTACTGCGCGATGATCGCGCTGCACGACCCGACCTCCGGGCGCACGTCCTCGAACCGGTACCCTTTGGGACCGTTGTACTGGTGGTGGTCGATGCACGCCACTTCGTCGGTCACCAGGTTGGTGAGGTTGGAGTTATCCTTCTGCACGTCGACGAGCACGGTCCAGTCCTCCGAGCCCAGGGTGTGAACTTCGGCCGAGTGGCGCATGTCGATCCCGAACGCGCGGAGCATCGTGACGCTGTTCGCCTTCTCGATCTCATCCTCGTAGACGACGACGGTCGGGACGCCGAGCTTCGCGAGTAGTTGCGAGAGCCCGAAGCTCGACGCAATCGCGTCTGGATCGGGGACGTTGTGCGGTTGCACGAACACCTCGTCGGGAGCCTGCTTCAGGAGCTCGACGAGCTCGTGTATCCGCGCCATGATTGCCTCCGATTCCTCGTGCACCGATCATAGCACGAGTCGCTCCTGCAGTCGCACAGGGTCACGGCGTTAAGCGCGC
>RECL01000134.1 GCA_007694025.1 Spirochaetaceae bacterium | reverse complement strand
TATCTGATGAGGCCCCGGAGCAGTTCGAAGTATTCGGGCGGTGGTTGAGCAACTATCTGGCTGGCACCGCCGGTGAAGCCGCCGTCACCGAACAAATCCGGAGCGTCCGGGAGATCAAGAGTATGTTTGCGACAAAGCTCAAGGAGTACGGAGAACGCCTCAAAGAGGAAGCCCGCAAAGAAGCGTTGCAGCAAGGACGCCGGGAAGGTCGGCAAGAAGGACACCGGGAGGGCCGACAAGAGGAGAGGCTCGAGACCGCCCGGGCCTTCAAGGAACAGGGGGTCGATGCCGCGGTCATCGCGAAGGCTACCGGGCTCTCTCTATCGGAGATCGAGGCGCTGTAGTTTGATCGCGTGTCGCCGGGTTTGCCGCCGCGGTTGCCAGTCCGACCCATCGCGTCTACAGTCGTTGGAGGCTAGGAGGTCTCTCTGACGATGCCATATACGGAGCAGACGCGAACGCTTCCGGTGCGCGGGACCTACGACGTGGTCGTGGCCGGCGGCGGGATTGCCGGCGTCGCGGCGGCGATCGCCGCTGCCAGATGTGGTCGGTCGGTGTGCCTCATTGAGAAGGAGTATGCGCTCGGGGGGTTGGCCACGCTCGGACTCGTGGTCGTCTACCTTCCGATCTGCGACGGTCGTGGCCGTAAAGTGTGCGGAGGGCTTGCCGAGGAGCTTCTGCTGCTTTCAGCCGCCGAAAACGCCGGCACTATTCCATCCTGCTGGCAACGGGACGCAGACCAAGCGGAGCGCAGGAAGCATCGCTATCGTGTCGAGTACAACCCCGCGTCGCTCATGCTCTCGCTGGAGAAACTGATCGGCGAACACTCGGTTAAGCTGTTCTACGATACCAGATGCTGTGCTGTGATCCGATCGGAAGACGACCACTCGGTTAGCGCGGTCGTGGTAGAGAACAAGGATGGTCGCGGTGCTGTGGAATGCCGAGCGATAGTCGACGCCACCGGTGACGCCGACATCTGTGCTCTCGCCGGCGAACCGACCGTCTCGCTCGCGACCAACTGCGCGGCGGGCTGGTACTACTCTCTCGTCGATTCACAACCGAAACTGCACAAGCTTTCCGAGCCCTTCGACCCGGCTGGGGCAACGATGCTCCCGGGCGCCGGACGTGGTTACGCCGGTGACGTCGCGGACGATGTCACCGCACACGTACTGGCTTCCCGCCAGCTGATCCGTGATCATCAGGCGCAGCTGCGAAGCGAACGTGCTACGGACACGATCGTTCCCTTTCTGATCCCGTCCTTTCCGGGCTTCCGGATGACGCGACGACTCTGCGGTGCGATCGAGGTCGATGCAGTCGATCGCAAGGAGTATCCCGACAACATTGGACTCATCCCGGACTGGAGACGCGACGGTCCCGTCTACAGCATTCCGCTGCGTGCGATCCGCGGCGTACGCAATCGGAACTTGCTGGTCGCTGGTCGGTGCGTTTCCGCGGTTGGCCGCGGATGGGACATGACCCGGGCCATCCCGTCGTGCGTCGTGACCGGCGAGGCGGCAGGAATCGCGGGCGCCATGATCGCGGCGGCGGGAACCGCAGAAGCGCTCGAGGCCGCGGAGCTTCAGACGCAGTTGCGGGGCGGCGGAAACCGGATTTTTCTGAGCGAACTCGAGTAAGACGGACGCCGGTAGGCCGGACACCAGACCGGACTACGCGGCTCCCCCCTCGCAGGCGAGGCGGAGTCGCGCGTTCGAGGTTGAACCGCTCGTGGGATGTGTCACACGCGTGGGCACGTAACCCGGAGACGGGAATTGACCCCACCTCTCTACACGTGTACTCTACGTGTAAAGACAGGAGGACCAGGTGCAGAAGAAGTTGACGCTCACGATTGATCAGGAGGTCTACAACGGATTGCAACGAGTTGTTGGCCCACGCAAGATAAGCCGCTTCGTTGAGGACCTGGTCAGGCCACACGTGCTTGAGCAGGACCTGTACGCCGGCTACCGCGATATGGGCGCCGACACTGTTCGGGAGGCCGAGGCGCTCGATTGGGCGGAGTCAACCTTCGAGGACGCCGGCGATGAAGAGGGGTGAGATCTGGTGGGTCGACTTCGACCGCTCCGTCGGCGGAGAGATCCACAAGAGGCACCCGGCGGTGATCGTGAGTAACGACGCGGCGAACCAGTTTCTCAATCGCGTCCAGGTTGTGCCGCTGACCGGTTCGGTCGGCAAGCTCTATCCGAGCGAGGCCTACGTGACCTTCCGTGGCAAGCAATCCAAGGCGATGGCAGACCAGTTGACGACGGTCAGCAAGACGCGCCTCATCGACAGAGCCGGATCGCTGGCGGCCGCGGACATGGAACGAGTGAACCACGCGATCACAATCCAACTCGGCATCTGAGGTTCCAGCCCGAAACCTTTGTCCCATCGCCGCGAACGTGATACATATGGTGCCGCATGGTACGGAATGCCCCCGCGATAATGACCGCCGCAGCGCGCCGCCGCCCGGCGCTCGTCCGCCTGGCCGTCGTCTGCCTGTCGCTCCTCGCCCTCGCCGTCCCCGGCGCGCACGCCGACACGATTGTACTCGATGATACCGAGCGGCTCGTTCGCCCCAATGAGAAGACGCTCTTCTTCGTCGACGACCAAGGCACCCTCTCCGCGCAGGAGGTCTACTCCAGGGTCGCCGAGTTTCGGCCGTTCGAGCGCGGGTCGCGGCAGGTAGGGCGCACGGGCGTGATCTGGCTGCTGCTTAGGCTGGAGAACCGGACGGAGATGACCGAGTGGATCGTCACGAACACGATGAACGTCGCACTCATGGAGCTGTTCGAGCGCGACGCTGAGCGCTGGAGTCTCGTCGACGCGTCGGGGAACGCGGTCCCGTTCGCGGAGCGTCGCGTGAGCTCACGGTATCCCGCGTTTCGGGTCGACCTCCCGCGGGGCGATGTTCGAGCCATCCTTCTTCGCGTTGCCGACAAGCAGTCGTCGAGCATCCAGCTCGAGATCTCCGAAGCCCGCCACTTCTGGAACAGCTATCGTAACCAGACGCTCCTCCTGGGCCTGGCCTTCGGGTTCTTCGCCGCGCTCATCGTCTACAACGCCGTCGTATTTCTGGTGAATCGCGATCCGGCGTACCTCGTCTACTCGCTCTACATGACGGCGTTCGCGGTGAACCAGCTCGGCCAGGAGCGGCTGCTCGCCGAGTACGTTCTTCCGAACCAGCCGCACGGTTTCTTCTGGTTCGTCGTCTTTGGCGGGCTGACCGCGGCGCTCGGGGTCGAGTTCTTCCGACGACTGATCGAAACCCCAAAGACGATGCACCGGACCGATCGCGCGATGCGCGCCACGCAGATCGCGCTCGGCGCCCTCGTCGTCGCGGGGTTCTTCGCCGCTGGACCGCTCACCGCGGACATCCTCAATATTCTGAGCCTGGTCGCGATGGCGCTCATCCTCTATGCGCTCGTCGTTCGGATTGCAAAGCGAGACACGCTCGCGCTTGTGTGTCTGATCGGATCGCTTCTCTATCTCGCGGGGACCGCGACCGAGATCGTCGGCGTCCTCCTTCCCATCCCGGTCACGGCGTTCATGCTGAATGCGCAGCTCTACGGCGCGCTCCCGCAGGTGCTCATCCTCGCGTTCGCGCTCGGAACAAAGACGTACCGCCTTCAGGTTGAGTACAACCGCGTGGAGCGGCAGTTTCGATCCGAGCTTGAGGAGCGCGTCCGAGAAAGAACGCGCGAACTGCAGATCGCGACGCGTCGGCTCAAGGAAGAGGCGGTGACCGATGAGCTCACGGGGCTGTTCAACCGCAAGGAGCTCAACCGGCGATCGGCGGAACTCGACAAGCTTCTTGATCGCAAACGGCAGGTCGGCGAGCACTACTCGGTGACCGTCGCGTACCTCGACATGGACAGCTTCAAGCAGTGCAACGACTCGTTCGGCCACGGGTTCGGCGACGATCTCCTGCGTCGCGCGGCCGACGTGCTTCGCAGGCACATCCGCGGCTACGATCTCGCGTTCCGCGTCGGGGGTGACGAGTTCGTGATCGTCATGCCCGAAACCACGCTCGAAGAGGGCCGATCGCTCATCGAACGAGTCCGCATCGCTTTCGCGGCCGCGATGCCAGAGCAGGCTCCGATCTCGGTCTCGGCCGGTCTCGCGTTGATCGACGAAACCGCCCGGTTGTCGGTCGCATCGGCAATCGATGCCGCGGATACGGCACTCCTCGCCTCCAAGGAAGCAGGCAAAAACCGG
>RECL01000377.1 GCA_007694025.1 Spirochaetaceae bacterium | reverse complement strand
TACCCGAACCGGATCGGACTGGTTGCGATCCGCAGCGCGCCGTTTTGGACGCCGAGCGTCGCGTGATGTCCAAGCGACGTCTTCCCGTGGTTCCCGGATATCGTGTGGCGGACGTAGACCGCCGCGTCACCGTCGATGAGCGAGATCTCCTTCTCCACCGTGCCGACCGGATGCTGCGTGTCGACACGCAGCGCCATCGTCACGACGCGACCGTCGGACACGATGCCCACCGGCGCCCACTGTTCGGTCGCGCTTTCGCCGTGCGGCGTCAGCGGCTCTGCGTTCGCGCCGAACGGGAGACAGAAGAAGTCACCACGCAGCGGTCGCAGGACCGGCACGTCGATCGCGGCCCCCTCGGTCTGCCAGGGGCTGATGTGATACGGCTGAACCGGGGCATTGCTCCCGGCGAAGAAGGTCACCGGCGCCATGTGCCCGCCGAGCCGCGTCACAGCGACCGACACGTCGGCGCCGTCGACGACGAAGGAATCCTGCCCATGGACGCGTACGCTTTTCATGCTCCCTCCGCGGGCGCCCGGCCGCGGACAGCCGTCGGCTGCCGACGCCCCACTGTGATTCTAAACCCGGTGCGCCGCGGGAGCAAGACGAAGCGGCCGGTCGCTGCTATGGTTGAGGCCGAGGCGACGATGGCGAAAACTGGAGCGACACTACGCGCTGATCTCAGCGAACGCGAAAAGGAGCTCGACGCGCTCTATCGCCTCTCCGCGCTGTTCAGCCGCGCGGATGTCGACGCGCCGGCCGCGATCGCGACGACCGAATCGATTCTGGGCGCCTCCATGCGGTCACCCGACGCAGCCCTGGTGACGATCGATGCGCCAGCAATTGCATCGCCAGAAGGTACTCCCGGCTCATCCGCGGTTGCTGACCTCTACCGATGCAGACGCACGTATGGCGACGGAAGGCGCCTGACGGTTACCGTCCGCTACATTGGAGACCCGTCCCGGGCCGAATTGCGGATCGAGTCGCGTGAGAAGCGGCTTGTGGCCGCGACCGCGTCGCTGCTCGCGGATCTGCTCGAACGCCGAGATACCGACGCCGAACTGCGCGCGTCGAGTGCGGCGCTCGAGCGTCAGGCGGCCGAGCTCGAGCGGAAGAACGTCGCGCTCGAAGAGGTTCTTGCCCGCATCGAAGCCGACAAGCGAGCGCTGAGCACCCGGCAGCGCGCGTACCTCGACACGTACGTGAGGCCGTATCTGTTGGAGATAGCCGATGCGTGCCGCGACGTTCCCTCTGTCGGCGAGCGGATCGCGCAGATCGACGCCGCGCTGTCACGGCTGTTCACGCATCCTGACGATCGCCTGACGCTGATTGCACGCCTCCTGACGCCCCGCGAGTCCGAAGTCTGCGGACTCATCCGCAGCGGCATGGCCACGAAGGAGATCGCCGATTTCCTGGGGATCGGAGCGACCACCGTGGAGCGCCACCGGAATACGATCCGCCGCAAGCTCGGTCTGACCGGTTCGCGGACGAACCTGACGTCGTTCCTCCGGCAAGCCACGGCCGATCTAGACCATGTATAAAACATGTAGAAACTCTGCATGGTTTAGTCGGATTGCTTGTGTGCTGTAGCGGGCCTATCCTTGAGTCATACCTGCCGTCGGCAATCTTCTCATTAAGCAGTAGCGGTGGGTGTGCGGAGGGACGCATGAACGAGAGCAAGATCATTCTGTGCCACGAGGACTACCAGGTTCTCAAGAGGCTTGTCGACTCGTTCGCGCGCACCGGCAGGCTTGGTCAGCCGCACTTCGACCGGCTTGCGCGCGAAGTTCGTCACGCTTCGGTGATGGACCGAGAGGCGATTCCGCCGAAGGTTGTCACGATGGGTTCTACGGTGAACTACACGTGCGTGGAGACCGACACGACCGCCGATGCGGTGCTCGTGTTCCCGGCCAGTGCGACCGGAGGCGAACACCGCGTGTCGATCCTTGCCCCGCTCGGCCTGGCGCTGATCGGAGAGCGAGAGGGTACCGAGATCGCGTACGAGGCTCCTGGCGGCACCTACCGGATCCGCATCAACTCGGTCAAGCACGCACCGGTCGCAGAGCCGGTCGGGTAAGCCCCCGCTTTGACGGCGCTCACCCGATCGTGGTAGACCTGAGCGGGGGACGCAATGCAGCGATGGACGATTGGCTCGCGCGAGGTACACCCGATCGGGATCGGTACGTGGGGGATGGGCGGTGATCGGTTCGACGGCGGCGACGTGTACGCCGACTATCGCGATGACGATCGGCAGATAGACGCGATCCGCTACGCGATCGGCCTCGGCCAGAACCACATTGACACCGCGCAGCTCTACGGCGCCGGTCACACCGAGGAGATCGTCGGGCGCGCGATCGCCGGCGTCGATCGCAGCCGCATCTTCGTCGCGACCAAGGTGTGGCGCAGCCACAGTCTAAGGCACGCTGTCCCGAAGGCCGCCGAAGAGAGTCTGCGAAAACTCGGGATAGACGCGATCGATCTTCTCTACGTGCACGCGCCGTGGGACGCGATCCCGATGGAGGAGTACATCGCGGGGCTCAACGACGCGGTCGACGCGGGGCTTGCGCACGCGATCGGTGTCAGCAACTTCACGACCGATCAGCTTGCAGAGGCGATCCGGCTGTCGCGCCATCCGATCGTCGCCAATCAGGTCCACTACAATGTGCTGCACCACGGCGTCGTCGACGATGCGATGCGTGTGCTGTGCGCAACCCACGATGTCACGATCGTCGCGTACCGGCCGGTTGAACGCCGCCTGCTCGCCGATCAGGCGACCGCGCCGCAGATCCTCGATGCCGCCGCGCACGTCGGGTGCACGCCGGCCCAGCTCGCGATCGCGTGGCTCATCGGGCAGGACCGGGTAGTGACGATCCCAAAGGCGTCGCACCCCGAGCACCTCGACGAAAACCTCGACGCGATGCGCGTGAGGATCCCTGAAGAGGTAACCCGCACGCTCGACCGTCTGGGTGCCTGACCTACGCCGACCGGATCGGCCACGCGGTGAGCGCCGCGACGACGATCAGGACCGCGGCGGGTATCACCATCGCACCCGCAATCGTCGTCGCGTCGGCGGCGACGCCCATCGCCCACGGCCCGACGAAGCGTCCGGCGAGCATCACTATAGACATGACGGCGGTGACCGCTCCGGTCCTCTCAGGCCGGTACGCGAACGCGACGCTGTACGCGAGCGGAATGGTTGCACCGCTGGCGACCCCCGCGACCGCCGCGAATGCGAGCGCGGCAACCGGTGATGCGGTCGTGATCGATGCGAACGTCGCGGCCGCCGATACGAGCGCACCTGCGGTAAGCAGTCGCCGCGCGCCCAATCGCCGCGCACACCTGGACGCGCCGAACCGTCCGCCGATTATCCCGATCCAGTAGAGCGACAGACCAAGGCTCGCGACGTCGGGATCGATGCCCCGGCTCATTTCCAGGTAGTAGGGCAGCCACGCGGTCACGCCGATCTGGTGGATCGCGTAGAAGAAAAGCGCGCCGCTCAAAAGCGCGATCGCGGTCCGTGCGCCGTCGCGGTGCGGCGGCGGCGCGCCCGCCAACCGTGCGCCGTCACCGTGCGGCGTTTGCGCTGCGTTTTCCGCGGTGGCCGCACCAGCAGCCGCTCCAGCGGCCGCCCCAGCGGCCGGCACCGGGCGCGATGCGCGCGGGCCGCTTCCGGTCCGCACGTACGAGCGCAACCACGGAAGCGACACGACCACCGTCGCGATCGAGCAGCCGCCGGCAATGACGAAGACGTGCGACCACGACAGCCCGCCGCGCATCAGTGCGCGCGCGGCGATCGGACCGACGAAGGCGCCGACGCTGAAGAACATATGGAGCGTGCTCATCCCGCGTCCCGAGTCCGCGCGGACGAGCGTTCCGGTGTGCGCGTTGACCATCACGTCGAACAGCCGCGTCCAGAGCCCCGACACCGCGAACGCGAACAGAAGCAACCCGTATCCTGCAGACAGGCCGATGCCGACCAGCGACGCGCCGCTGAGCGTGAAGAGCACGATCGTCGCGATCGGTCGCGACACCCGGTCGGCGATGAACAGCGCCGCAAGCGCGCCGATCAGTCCACCCAGGCTCTGCAGCGATCCTATGAGGCCTGCCGCGCCGAGCGTGAGGTCGAGGTCGGCAATCATTCCCGGCAGCGTTGGCCCGATCAGCACCGCCGACACCCCGTACACAAACATCGCCGCGTCGTTCGTAGCGAGCGCCTTCTGCGT
>RECL01000255.1 GCA_007694025.1 Spirochaetaceae bacterium | reverse complement strand
GCTCCCCACGCTTTCGCGCCTCAGCGTCAGTTCATAGCCAGAAGCTCGCCTTCGCCACTGATGTTCTTCCTGATATCTACAGATTTCACCCCTACACCAGGAATTCCAGCTTCCCCTCTTGAACTCTAGATGCGCAGTTCCCAGCGCGCCTCCGCAGTTGAGCTGCGGGATTTCACACCAAGCTTGCATATCCGCCTACGCGCCCTTTACGCCCAATAATTCCGAACAACGCTCGCCCCATACGTGTTACCGCGGCTGCTGGCACGTAATTGGCCGGGGCTTATTCCTACCCTACCGTCATCTCACCGGCATTGCCTCCGGTGATTATTCCTCAGATAGAAAAGGGCTTTACAACCTTCCGGCCTTCTTCACCCACGCGGCGTCGCTCTGTCAGGGTTTCCCCCATTGCAGAAGATTCTTAGCTGCTGCCTCCCGTAGGAGTCTGGGCCGTATCTCAGTCCCAGTGTGGCCGTTCACCCTCTCAGGCCGGCTACTGATCGTCGCCTTGGTGGGCCTTTACCCCGCCAACTAGCTAATCAGCCGCAGGCTCATCCTCAAGCGGCGCCGAAGCGCCTTTGCTCTTCCAGCCATAGCCAGTAGAGCATATTCGGTATTACCCCATGTTTCCATGGGCTATCCCCAACTCAAGGGCAGATCACCTACGTGTTACTCACCCGTTCGCCACTCTCAAGGCTCCGAAGAGCCTCTACCGTTCGACTTGCATGCTTAAAACGCGCCGCCAGCGTTCGTTCTGAGCCAGGATCAAACTCTCCATGATATTAATAGCCAACTCCGAAGAGTCGGCCTTCTATCACTGATCATTTGTGCCAAGGCCAACCTTCCGGTCAACCTCAACGCTCGCTCCTCATCGAATCGCGCGACTCTATCCCACTCCAGTCAACCCCCTCCAGTGTCTCCACCTCAGGCGCCTCCCGTCGCAGAACGAGCCGTCCTCGGAGATTCCTCCCCAAGCGGTCTATTCTTTCTTCCCTTCCCTCATAATGCCAAAGAACAATGGTCCGCCGAGCCTGAGCCCGCCGCACCGTCCGCTTCAGAGCGGACTGACAGTCTACCATCTGGACGGTAGAGTGTCAACGCATTCGGTACGTTTCAGAGCTTCGGCAAGACCCTTCGGTCGCTTGAGCACTCACTAACCCGTACCGGCGAGAGCGGAATATAGCGTCCCTACAGGGGGTCGTCAAGGCCGTTTGAGCCGTTTTTCCGACGAAGAGCAAGAAGGTGGTCGACCGCCTCGCAGAACCCGTCGGCAGACCGTCCGCGCGTGACGAACGCGGGTAACGACCGCAGGACGGATGCGAAATCGACGATGTTCGCGACCCCGACCGACACCGCGAACCGCTCGAACATCGGCTCGTCGTTCGGCGAGTCGCCGCAGTAAAGCACACGCTCGTTCGCGCGGTGGTCGTCGATGTCCAGACCGAAGCGCTCACGGAGCAGGTGCGTTGCCATCGACCGCTTGTCGTAGTCGCCGAACCACGCGTTCACGTGGATGCTGCTCACCTTCGCGTGGGCACCGGCTGCCTGGAACACCTCGCGGATCCGGTCGGCATCGTCGTAGCCGAGCATCGGGGGTTCCTCGCGGAAGTCGACGGCGATGTCGTAGACGCGCGAGAACTGGTCCTTGGCTGCCCTGCAGCCGGGCACGGCTCGGTACGCCTCCGCAGCGATTCGCTCGAGCCGTTCCCGGCTTGCTCCGGGCTCGGGAGCCATCGGATGGCGAACGATGACCTGGTGCTCACCGTCCATCAGAAACGCACACGCTCCGTTCTCACCGATGACCGCTGCGACGGGCCACTGACGCGAAATCAGATCGCACCAGCCCGCGGGACGTCCTGTGACGGGTATGACATTGATGCCGGCGTCGTGGAGATCCCACAGCGCGCGGTACGCCGCCGCGGGCAGTTTACCGCCGGTCGTGATCGTATCGTCGATGTCGGTCAGAACGAAGTCGATCCGTCGAGCTGCGTCGGCGGAAAGCTCAGCGATCGGCACCATCGGTCGCTCTGCGCCGCTCGCGGATGAACAACGTGAAGTACTGCATAAACGATCCGACCGCGAGCAATGCGGCACCCGCGAGCAACGCGGTGAACGCTACGCTCACCCACGGCGCATCCCGCCAGGCGGCGGTCACGGCACCCGCTTGCCGAAGCGAGTCCACGCTGAACAGCAACAGGCCGGTCGCTGCTGCAATCGCGTACAGCCAGGTCTTCAGTTTCCCGGCGAGTCGCGCACCGAGCGCGATTCCGGTGCGGTACAACAACATACGGATGAGGATGATCCCGAACTCGCGGTAGAGCACTACCAGAAGGAACCAGAGCGGAACCAGAGCGCTGCTCATCAGGCATGCAAAGTAGGTGACCTTCGACACTACGTCGGCAAACGGATCGAGAATCTTGCCGATATCGCTGACGGTGTTCTGCGACCGGGCGACCGCGCCGTCAAGGACGTCGCTGAGCTCGATCAACGAGTAGATCACCCAGAGCGTCGCGACCCCGGCGATCGCGAACGACGGGTACGCCCCGGTGAGCCAGAACGCGACCGCAAAGAGCGGCGACATAACGAAGCGCGACGATGTCAGAAGATTCGCGGTACCAATGCGTGTCACCCGCGCATGCTCGCAGCTGATCGACACTGTGTCAACCGGTTCGGGTGTCATCGACCCTGCAGGCTGGTGACACTCCCACCAGCGAGCCGTATATTTCGCGGGCACGATGGGACGCAGCAGGGCGCGACGCGCCACCCACACGTCGATCCGCGTAGTCGGAGCACGACAGAACAACCTGAACGGATTGAACATCGACATTCCGCTCAACCGGTTCACGGTAATCACCGGTGTGAGCGGGAGCGGCAAGTCGTCGCTCGCGTTCGATACGCTCTACTCCGAGGGGCAACGCCTCTACGTGGAGACCTTCAGCGCGTACACGCGCCAGTTTCTGGACCGGATGGACAAGCCGGCAGTCGACCGGATCGAGGGTATCCCGCCCGCGGTCGCGATCGACCAGACGAACCCGGTCCGGACGAGTCGATCGACCGTCGGTACGATGACCGAGATCAACGATCACCTGAAGCTGCTGTTTGCGCGCGGCGCGCGGCTGGTCTGCTCCGGGTGCGGAAAACTCGTCAGGCGCGACACCCCCGATTCCGTGGCCGACGCGCTCTTCGCGCGGCAACCGCAGGCCCGACGACCCGTCGTCCGACTCGTCGTCACCTTTCCGGTCGACGTCGGCGACAAGGTGACCGACGCCGATCTGGAAGAGCTCGTTCGCGGACAGGGGTTTCGGGGAGTCCACTCCCGGGTCGGTGCGACGGCCTACATCATCCAGGACCGGATCGCGATCGACGGAGCCGTGCCCGCCAAGGCCAACGCCGGTTCCGGCGCCCCGCCGGCCCGCGAACGGCTAGTTGAGGCGCTCGAGCACGCGTTCGATTCCGGTCACGGCCGGGTCGCAGTCTGGGACGCGACCGACGGCAAATCGACCGAACGCTCACTGTTTTCGTCCGATCTTCACTGCGCCGACTGCGACATCCACTACCGCGACCCGGTCGCGAATCTCTTCTCGTTCAACTCGCCGCTCGGCGCGTGCGAACGGTGCCGCGGTTTCGGTCGCGTGATCGACATCGACTACGGGCTCGTGATTCCGGACGGAACAAAGACGCTACTCGGCGGCGCGGTCAAGCCGTGGCAGAGCAAGAGCTACGACGAATGCCAGCGTGACCTGCTGTCGTTCGCCCGCAAGCGAGGCATCAGGGTAGACGAGTCATGGTCCGACCTGAGACCGGATGAGCGGGAGTGGGTGCTCGAGGGCGAGGGAGAGTGGGAGGATGGACACTGGTACGGGGTGCGGCGATTCTTCGACTGGCTCGAGGGTCGCAGCTACAAGATGCACATCCGCGTGCTGCTCTCCCGCTACCGCGCGTACCGCGAGTGCCCGGCGTGTGGCGGCGCACGGCTGAAGCCGGAGGCACTCCAGTGGCGGATCGGTCCCGGCGACGGAATGACGATCCGTGACGTGATGGAGCAGCCTCTCGACTCGCTCGCTGAGTTCTTCGCGACCGCCTCCTTCCGCGACGCCGATGATGCGGTGCGCAGCGTCGTCGTTGAGATCCGGCGCCGCCTGGGCTATCTGAACGAGGTTGGGCTGGGCTATCTCAACCTGGACCGTCAGTCGCGGACGCTGAGCGGCGGAGAGGTTCAGCGCGT
>RECL01000354.1 GCA_007694025.1 Spirochaetaceae bacterium | reverse complement strand
ATGCCGGACGAGTTACGATAAGCATTATTGTCCGCCGGAAGGAGTGTTGGATGACCTCGACCAGTCTGCCCCGAAAAAGCCCATGCCGCCAAGCATCGATCGGACCGCCGCTGTGCTGCGGGAAGCCGCATGAACCGGAGCTTGCCGGAGGCCGCCGATGAACCTGATCCTGATCTGCACCGACCAGCATCGGCGGGACGGCGTAGGATGTTACGGCAATCCCGCCATCGAGACCCCGCGTCTCGATGGCCTCGCGTCCGAGGGGTTGCGCTTCGACCGCGCGTACGTCGCCAACCCCATCTGTATGCCGAGCCGGATGTCGATTTTCACCGGCTGTTATCCCCGTAACCACGGTATTTGGACCAACGGGCTGCTCGTCGACGTGCGAGTACCACTGCTGTCGCAGGTGCTATCGGACGCAGGGTACGCCACCGGCTCGATCGGCAAGCTCCACTTCATGCCGTGGCGCGGCGGCGACCGTGGCTGGGAGTCGCAGGACCGCTGGAACCGTCTTGGTGACGATTTCGAGTGGACCGGACCCTACGGCGGTTTCGAGCACGTCGAGCTCGCGATCGGACACACGCAGGCAATCGCCCACTACGGGCGGTGGTTCCGCGAGCGCGGCGGTACCGCCGATCTCATGGTGCGCGGTGCCGACGAGTCGCGCCCGCTACCGCCTGAACTCCACGACTCCACCTGGGTGGGAGAGCGTTCCGCCGCCTACATACGCGAGCATGCGCACCGACCTTTCTTCCTCTTCGCGAGTTTCCCCGATCCGCACTATGCCTTCGACCCGCCCGCGACACTCGCAGCGAAGTACGCGGCGAAGACGCCGGTCCCGCCGATCGGCGGGCCGAAGGATCTGGCAACCCGTCCTCCACACTACGTAGAGCATTTCCGAGGCGCGTGGCACCGTTCCGGGAGCATCGCGCCCGAGCACCCGAACGGTCCGCCCGAACACGTGGTCCGAAGTCGACGCGCGAACACCGCTGCCATGATAGAGCTTGTCGACCGCGGGGTCGGCGCGATTCTGGACACCCTCGACGAGTGCGGGCTGGCCGAGGAGACCCTGGTTGTCTTCACCTCCGACCACGGCGAGCTCCTTGGGGACCACGGCCTGTGGTACAAGGGGCCGTTCTTCTACGAAGGGCTTCTCGGCGTGCCGCTCATTGTCCGCGGGCCCGCCGTGCGTCGCGGCGGCACCGATGCGCTCGTCTCCTCGATCGACCTCATGCCGACGCTCCTCGATCGGCTCGGGGTCAGCACGCCGGAGGACGTTGACGGCCGCTCGTTCGCCGCTCACCTGGAGGATCCGGGGGCACCGACGCGTGATCGCTGCCTGGTGGAGTATCGCAACGGGTACGGTGCGGCCGACAATGCCGCGATCGCGCTCGTGACCGAGCGACACAAGTACGTTCGTTATCAGTCGGGAGAACGTGAGTTGACGGACTTGGCGGCCGACCCCGAGGAGCGGCTGAACGTCGCCGCCGACGCCGGCTATGCCGCAACCGTTTCGTCGATGGAACGCGATCTGCTGAGCGAGGTGCTTGCCACGGGGGCTCGCGGGCCCGAACAGATTTCACACGCATAGGAGTCACCATGGCGTCTGGACAACCGAGCATCCTCTTCTTCCTGCCCGACCAGCGGCCGCCGGATGCCGGTTGGGTTTGGTCGGCGAACTCGACCTCCGCAAGGCGACCGTTGACTGTAGCAGGCATGACGTGATCAACGTGCGAATCCCCCCATTTAAGGAAGACAGATGATGAAGAGCGAAGGAAGCAACGTCGGAACAATGGTGTTCGAGTTCGGGCGACCCAACATTGCGCGGATATTGAAATCTGCGGGGCTGGACTTTTTCATCATAGACTGCGAGCACGGCAATCACTCGTGGGAGACGGTTGAGGACATCGTCTCGGTCGCAAACGCCGTCGGAATCACACCGCTGGTCCGAGTTCCCACGGTAGGCCGTGAGCAGATTGCCAAAGCACTTGACTGTGGCGCGAAAGGTATTGTTGTGCCGCAAATCCGTACGGTCGAGCAGGTGAAGCAGACCGTCCAGTATGCCCGATATCCGCCTCTGGGCCAGAGAGGCGTAGCCTTGATGAGAGGCAATACCGGTTTTGAGCCGGTGAAGAGTAGCCTGGATTATATGCGCTCGGCGAACGAGAATCTGCTGATCCTTCCACAGATAGAGACGAACGAAGCGCTCGAGCACATCGAAGAGATCGCGTCGATTGATGGCATCTCGGGGCTGTTCCTCGGCGCGGTAGATCTGTCGGTGGCGAACGGGCTTGAGCACCCGTTTGAGGATTCTACGGTTCAGAACGCTTTCACGACGATGATGGAGGTGTGCAAGCGGAATCGTATTCTGTCGGCGGCACACCTGAACAACCTCGAGGTCCTCAGGACATGGATAGCGGCCGGACTCAACCTGGTCAGCTACAACGCCGACGCGATGGCCCTGATGAACGCGTACCGGTCTTCGGTTGAGTACCTGAAGCGCCCTCAGGACGGAGCGTAGGCGTGCAGGACGTACAACTCGACTATGGCGACGCGAAGATGGCCGTGGAGCTACCGGACTCGGCCACGGTCATCCGCTACGGGGTGACATACGATGACCCTCCGTCAGTCGATGCGCGGGAGGCTACGGTAGAAGCGCTTCAGAAACCGCTCGGGATGCCGCGGCTTCGAGAGCTCGCGTCGTCGACGAAGAAGGCGGTCATCGGGTTCCCCGACCGGGTAAAGGGCGGCGCACATCCAGACGCGCACCGTCGGGTCGCAATTCCCTTGATCGTTGAGGAGTTGGTTGCCGGCGGGATGCCCATCGAGAACATCACGCTGCTCTGTGCCGTCGGACTCCACCGGAAGAACACCCTCGAGGAGTGGTACTCGTACTTGGGCAAGTCGATTGTCGACAAGTTCTATCCCGACCGCATCGTAAACCACGATGCAGAGGCCGCGGACATCGTCGAGCTTGGCACCGATGAGATGGGAAACCATGTGGACTTCAACCGTCTCATGGCGGAAGCAGACATCCCGATCGTGGTCGGCCACTGTTCCGGCAATCCGTACGGCGGATTCAGCGGGGGCTACAAGATGGTCGTGACGGGCCATACAACGGCCCGCTCGATCGCCGGCCACCACACACCAGAGACGATGCACCGTGACGATTGGCTCGGAGCGCACACCTGCTCGTTGATGCGCCGTCAGTTCGAGTCGATCGGGAAGGCGATCGAGCGAGGAATCGGGAAGCCTATCTTCGCCGTCGACGCAGTGCTCGGGCAGAAGTCGCAGGTTCTGCAGGTAGCAGCCGGCCGGGTGGAAGAAGTCGAGAAGGCAACGTGGCCGCTTGCAGAGCGTCGAACGAACGTGGATCTCGGCCGGACCGAACCTTACGACGTCCTTGTGATGGGGCTGCCCAGAAACTTCCACTACGGTCCGGGAATGGGGACCAACCCGATTTTGAGCGGTCTGGCGATCGGAGGGCAGCTCTCTCGCTGCTGGCGAGTTTTGCGACCTGGATGTGTCGTTATCGCCGCCTGTCTGTGCGACGGCTGGTTCAATCCCGGCTGGTTCCCGTCCTATGAGGAGAGCTACGAAGCACTCCAGGAGTTTACGAATGCTACGGAGTTCCTCGCATCACCACGCGCCGGCGAGATCGCCGAGCGATACGAGTACAGACACTCATACTCGACGCGACACACGTACCATCCGTTCCACGCGATGTCGATGATCAGTGGAGGAGCAATCGTCGGCCAGCGGACGGCCGCGGCGATCATGGTCGCCCCCAAAATGCCGCGGTACGCGCGCGGCATGGGGTACGTACCGGTCAAGGACTTCACAGAAGCGATGGAGCTTGCTTCCCGCTACGTCGGCCGAAATCCGCGAGTTCTCTGTACGCCCGAGTGCTTCTCCGGCGGTGTCGCCGTGCACCTGCGATAGTTGAAAACCATCCACCCCCTGTGTCAATATAGACGTCGCAAGGGATTCGCAGAACTCAGGATGCGACATTGCGATGAGGTACAGCGACGAGTTCGGCGATCGGGTAGTTGCGCAGGCGCTCCCTCCGAATCGGCAAAGCGTACATCGCAACCAATCATTCATTACGGCCGCGATCGCGGCGGTCGGGAAAGGAGCACTCAGTGACAAAGAAGATTCGTGTTGGTCTTGTCGGCGCCCGATTTGGTATGCACAATGCGCTCGCGATGGAGCGCAACCCGCGGGCGGAGGTGGTCGCAT
>RECL01000140.1 GCA_007694025.1 Spirochaetaceae bacterium | reverse complement strand
CGACCGCACAGCCGGTCGTCGCGACCGCACGGCTGGTCGTCGCGACCGCACGGCTGGTCGTCGCGATCGCGTTCGTCGGCATCGTAGGCGTCGCGAGCGCTGCGGCAGGCGATCTGACGTTTTCCGCCGACCGGAGCAGCAGCGTGTTCGCCGAAGGACGCGAGCGCATACGGCTGACCGGCAACGCGCGCGTTGAGAGCGCCGAGTTCCTGATCGTCGCGCCGAGCATCGAGATCTTCGGCGATGATCAGCGTTACCTGCGCGCGACCGGAGGCGTAACCGTGATCGACCGTGAGAACGACCTCTTCCTGACGAGCGACGAGATCCTGATCGACCGGACCGACGACTGGCTGCGCGCATCCGGCGGCGCGTACATGGAGGATCGTGCGAACGACATCGTCGTGAAGGGGGCGCTGATCCAGAACTGGAATGCGATCAACCTGACCGAGATCTCGGTCAACGTCCGGATCATCGGCGACGACTATACCGCACGCGGGCAGTTCGCGCGCTACCGACGCGATACCGAGATTCTGGAGCTCTCCGGTAACCCCGAGGTCTTCTGGAAGGGTGACGAGTACCGCGCGTCACGCATCACGATCGATCTGGCGAACGATGAGATCGAGTTCGTCGGCGACGTGCGCGCGACCGTTCGGACGACCGAGCGCGAGGAGCGATCGGGTGAGTGACGACGTACAAGCCGGCGCAACCTTCAGCGCGGACGCTGGTACGGACGCTCGCGTCCGGCTCACCGCCGCGAACCTGACCAAGAGCTACGGCCGCAAGATGGTCGTCCGCGGCGTCAGCTTCGAAATGCACGAAGGAGAGATCGTCGGCTTCCTGGGCCCGAACGGCGCGGGAAAGACGACGTGCTTCTACATGATCGTCGGCTTCATCCGACCGAACAGCGGGCGAATATATCTGTCGGGGCGCGAGATCACGCGAAGACCGATGTACCAGCGCGCGCGCGCGGGTATCTCCTACCTTCCGCAGGAACCGAGCGTGTTTCGCAAGCTGACGGTCGAACAGAACATCAAGGCGGTACTCGAGACGCGCCGCGACCTCACCCGCGCGCAGAAGCGACAGACGCTCGAAGAGCTCCTCCAAGAGCTCGGGATCGAGCACAAGCGCAAGCAGCGCGCGTACACGCTCTCAGGCGGCGAGCGGCGTCGGACCGAGATTGCGCGGTCGCTCGCGATCCGTCCGCGGTTTCTGCTGCTCGACGAGCCGTTCGCGGGGATCGACCCGATCGCCGTCTACGAGATCAAGCAGATCGTCGCGAAGCTCAGCGCGAAGGGGATCGGCGTGCTGATCACCGACCACAACGTTCGTGACACGCTCGAGATCACGCACCGCTCGTACATCATCAAGGACGGGGAGATCGTCGTCGCCGGCAGCCGCGAAGAGGTGATGCAGAACGAGATCGCCCGAAAGGTCTACCTGGGCGATACGTTTACGATATAGCGGCTGTCGCAGTCATCGGCGGCAGGCCGCCATCGGCCGCAGGCCGTTGTTGACAAACCTCCGCACCGGGAACAGAATTGCGGTGGAGGTAGTTTTGCAGTACCAGCGCCCTGCCCTTGTGCAAGGTCAGCACCTGAAGATGAATCCTCAGCTGTTTCAGAGCATCCAGCTGATGGCTATGCCGATCCAGGAGCTGAAGCTGCGGATCGATGAGGAGCTGCAGGCGAACCCGGCGCTCGAGGTGGTCGAGGACAACTCGACCGTGTCGATCGACGAAAGCGAGTCGAACGATACCACGGCGGAGTACGACTTTTTCGAAGACAGCTCGGATCCCGGTTACACGTCGAGCTCGTACGACGACGAAGCGAGCGAGAACAAGCGACGCTTCATGGAAGGCGCGCTGTCGACCCCCGAGTCGCTCCACGATCACCTTCTGTGGCAGTTGCGGCTGCAGCCCATCTCCGACGACGAGTTTCGCGTCGGCGAAGCACTGATCCTCAACCTGGATGACAACGGGTTTCATCGGGAGCCTCTGGAATCGTTGTTTAACGCAGCCGACGAGCGCGTCGTCGCGCGGATGATCGCGATGATCCAGAGCTTCGAGCCGCTCGGGACCTGCGTGGCCGACTACCGCGAGAGTCTACTGGTGCAGGCTCGTGCCGACCTCAGCCGCCCCGAATGCACGGATGCGATCATCGAGCACCATCTGGAGCTGCTCGACCGCGGCAAGCACGAGGAGATCGCGAAAAAGCTCAAGGCCGACGTCGACGACGTCGAAGAAGCGCGCGAGTTCATCCGTACGCTCACGCCGTTTCCGGGTCGGCTCTTCTCATCCGACCAGACGACCTACGTGGTCCCCGATCTGATGGTGGTGATGCGCGACGGGCAGTTCGTGATCATCCTCAACGACGATGAAATCCCAGTTCTTGCGGTGAGCCAGGACTTCACCGGCGTTGGCGCCGACGCCGCCGAAAAGGACGTAAAACGGTTCGTGCGCCGAAGGGTCAAGGACGCGAGCTGGTTCATTCAGTCGATACGCCAGCGTAACGACACGCTCGTGAAGACCGCGCGCGCGATCCTGGAGTTTCAGCGCGACTTCTTCCTGAAGGGTTCCAAGTACCTTGTGCCGTTGACGCTGAAGGACATCGCGTCGGAGGTGGGCGTTCACGAGGCGACGATTTCCCGCATATCCAACGGTAAGTACATTCAGACCGAGTGGGGGATCTTCGAGATCAAGTACTTCTTCACGAACTCGATTTCCGGCGCCGGTTCCTCCGGCTCACGGTTTTCCAAGGAAGGGGTCAAGCAGATCATTAAGGAGCTTCTGGAGGAGCAATCGGGCGCGCGGGCGCTATCGGATCAGGGCATCGCGGATCTGCTCGCGACGCGAGGCATCAAGCTCGCGCGGCGGACGGTCGCGAAGTACCGGAAAGAACTCGACATTTCGTCGTCGTATCGACGATAGGAGGATCGTATGGAACTGGAGATCAAGGGCGTTCACCTGGACGTGAAGGACGAGACGCGCGAGTTCATCGATGCGAAGCTCGAAAAGCTCGACTTCGCCAAGGAGTTCATCGTCGACCTGCACTTCACGCTGACGAAGGAGAACCCCGACTTCGTCGCGGAGGCGAAGCTGCATCTGCAGTGGGGCCACAACTCCGTCATCAAGGTACACGCGTACGACCTTCACGAAGCCATCCACAATCTGATTGACAAGCTGGACCACAAGATCCGCAAGGAGCACGACAAGATCACCGATCATAAGTCGTGAGCCGCGCCGATGAGTCGTTTCACTGTCCTGGACCTCCTGAGCCTGGATCTCAAGGAGCACAACTCGCTCGATCTCACCTGCCTGTCGGGCAGGGCCGGGCTGATCCGTGAGATCCGGATTCCCGACCTCAACCGGCCCGGACTGACGCTGAGCGGCTTCTACGAGAACTTTGGCTACGAGCGCGTACAGATCTTCGGCCGAGGAGAGACTTCCTACCTGGTGAAGCTTCAGGAGGAGGGCAAGTCCGAGACGATCGAAGGGTTGTTCAAGGAAGACATCCCGTGCGTGATCTTCTCGCACGGTCTGTCTCCGACCGACGACTTCCGGCGGATAGCCGATCGCAGCGGCTGTCCGATCCTGCAGACCCAGCTTCCGACGTCGGAGTTCTCGTCGCGGCTGATCCGCGCGCTTGCGAACGTGTTTGCCGAGCACGTGACGATCCACGGCGTGCTGGTCGAGGTTTTCGGGATTGGCATTCTCATCATCGGGAACAGCGGGGTCGGCAAGAGCGAGGCCGCGCTCGAGCTCATCGAGCGCGGGCATCGGCTGGTCGCCGACGATGCGGTTGACATCAAGTGCGTCGCGGGCAACATCCTGCTCGGTGCCGGGGCAAACAAGGCGCTCGGTCACCATATGGAGATCCGGGGGCTCGGGATCATCAACATCACGCACCTGTTCGGCGTTGGCGCGATCCGCGACAGCAAGCAGATCCAGCTCGTCGTCGAACTCGAGACTTGGGACTCGAACAAGGAGTACGACCGGATCGGTGCCGAAGATCGCACCCGCACGATTCTGGACGTGCACGTTCCCGAACTGCTCATACCGGTGAAGCCCGGACGCAACGTGCCGATCATTATCGAAACCGCTGCGATGAACGAGCGGCTGAAGAAGATGGGCTACTACTCTGCGAAGGAGTTCAACCAGAGCGTTCTCAAGTGGCTCGAAAGCGAGCACGCGCGCAACGCGTACCTCCGCAACAGAGATATATTCAGCAGCGACATATCCATTGAAAGCGAGCAGGAAGAGCCATGATTGAGCGCGAAGTGAAAGTGACAAATCGTGCGGGCATTCACGCCCGTCCGGCCGCGATGATCGTTCAGACCGCGAGTCGGTACAAGTCGAAGATCATGCTCGGCAAGGAACACGAGGAGATCAACGCGAAGTCGATCATGGGCATCATCACGCTTGGCGCCGGGTACGACACCGTGCTGAAGCTGACCGTTGATGGCCCGGACGAACAGGAGGCTGCCGATGCGGTCGCAGGCTTGTTCGACAGCCGGTTCCAGGAAGAGCCTGCGTAGCGTCGCGCTCGTTCTTCTGCTTGTGGCCGCGCCGGCGGTCGCGCAGTTGCGGCACGACGTAACGGCGACGCGAGTCGGCGACTACCTTACCGTCACCGTCGTCGCCGATGGTCTGGATGCGGGCGAGCTGCGCGCGAACCTCGATCGCGGGTTCACCGCACGGATCGAGTTCGCGATCAGGCTCCTGCGTCCCCGCCCGGCGCCGTTCGGGTTCCTTGGGTACGAGCTGATCCACGAGTTCAGACCCCATTACGACGTCCGCTACGATCCGTTCCTCCGGCGCACGGTGATCACCGCCGACGATGGCGCGTTCTACTCGTTCACCGACCAGGACGAGCTGTTGCGTTTTGTGCTCGCGCTGCCTGACTACCGGATCCCGTGGAGCGTTTTCGGTGGCGGGAGCGACCCACGCACGGCGCCCATTGCCGTTGAGGCTCGAGTGGTCTACGATCCGATCGTGTTCGTCCCCGCGCTCGGCCTGCTTTCGCTGTTCCGCTCCTACGATCGGCGTCTGACCCCGTGGGTGCGGGTCGATCCGGACGTCGGGGGCGGTCTGTGAGTACGCGCAGAGAGGTCGGCGCGTCGCTGGTTGGACTGCTCAGCGTGATCCTGCTCTATCTGGTGCTGACCGCGCTCGTGCTGGTCTTTGCGGTCCAGGTCCTCGATGACCTGTCGTTCACGCAGTCGACCGGCGCGGTGGTGGTTGTGCTGCTCGCGATGGTCTTCCCCGGCTTTCTTGTCGGCATCATCGTGATCCGGGTTGTACGACTGGTCCGGGATCGGGCGCAGGGCCGCCCCGGTGCCCGGCTGAAAGGGCGTCTGCTCGTGTTCTTTCTGGTAATCGTACTCCTGTCCTCGGTGCCGCAGGCGGTGTTGTCGGTTGCGTTCGTGCAGGCCGCGATCAGGTCGTGGTTCAGCGAAGACACCGGGCGCGCGATCGCCGGCGGTCAGGAGATCGCCCTGTCGCTCTACTTCGAGCTCGAGAGCGACCTTCTTGCGTTCTCCCAGAGTCCGTTCGTTCCCGAGCTGCTGTCGGGCGTGGATACCGATCCGGCGAGCGTGTGGCAGAAGCTGCGTGGCGTGAACCCGGCGCTCGACGCGTTCCAGGTGTTCGACGAGCAGTTTCGCGAGCGGTTCTTCGGCGGCGACCCGGGGCTGAGGCTCGATCCGCTCCAGGCGGCGGCAGCGCGCGCCGGGCAGGTGGCCCGCGAAAGCGTCGCGGGCAGAAGCTTCCTGCGCGTGCGTCGCAGCTACGGCGCGCCGGCCGCACTCGATCCGAGCACGCTCACCGTCTTCTTTCTGGTCGCGCTCCCGGAAGGTTTCGACGCGTCGGCGGCCCGGCTGACCGAGGCGCTCGAGTTCTTCGTGCAGCTCGACCGGTTTCAGGGCGAGTTCGTGAACGCCGTGCGAGTGTTCTACGCGTTCTTCTCGCTCCCGCTTGTAATGCTCGCGCTCCTGGTGAGCTTCCTGCTGAGCGATGAGATTCTGCGTCCGATAGTCAGCCTGGAGGAGGCGACCCGGCGGGTCTCCGAAGGAGACTTTTCGACCCGGATTCTGACGCGGCGCTCCGACGAGCTGTCGATCCTGGTCAACTCGTTCAACCGGATGGTCGGAGAGCTGGCTCGCACGCGGCAGAAGATCATCCAGGCGGAGAAGATCGCCGCCTGGCAGGAGATCGCGCAACGGCTGGCGCACGAGGTCAAGAATCCGCTGACGCCGATCCGGCTCGCCGCCGAGCGTACGCTGCGCAAGTACGAGCGGCAGAGCGACGATTTCGAGGATGTGCTGCGTTCCTCCGTGCGAACGATCATCACCGAAGTTGACGGGCTGAGCGAGCTGCTCTCCGGGTTTCGAACCTTCACACGGTTGCCGCCGCCCCGTCTGGAGTCGGTGAACCTGCGGCCGATTGTCGAAGAGGTCGCCGCCGCGTACGCGACGGGTGGGACCGCGGTGCAGTTCACCGATGTTCCTGCGTCGATGATCGCGCGTGCCGACCGCGGTCAGATGCGCCAGGTGTTGACGAACGTCGTGAAGAACGCTGTCGAGGCCGCCGGGAGCGCCGGGCAGGTCTCCATCCACGCCGACTTCGTGGTCAACGAAAGCGGCTCCTTCTGCCGGATCCAGGTCGAGGACAACGGTCCCGGTATTCCGGTCGAGCAACAACCTGTGGTCTTCGACCCGTACATGACGACCAAGCGCGGAGGAACCGGCCTTGGGTTGTCGATTGTTCAGCGGATCGTATTCGACCACAGCGGTCAGATCTGGTTCGAGACGCAGCCCGGCGTCGGCACGACGTTCTTCATCGATATTCCGGCCGACCGTGAACGCGACGCGGCCGGGCGACCCGACGCCGCGACGCGACAGGAACGAAAGGGTGATGCATGAGTACAGTTCTGATCATCGATGACGAGGAGGGGATCCGCGACGTGTTGAGCCGGATCCTGGAGGACGAAGGGTACCGGGTGTTCGTCGCTGAGGACGGGATCGACGGGTTGCAGATTGCTGGATCGAATCGGATCGACCTGGTCTTCCTGGACGTCTGGCTACCGAACATGGGCGGGATCGACGTACTCAAGGAACTCAGGAACGCGCATCCCGATGTCGAGGTCGTCGTGATTTCGGGGCACGCGAACATCGACCTGGCGGTGAAGGCGGTCAAACTCGGCGCGTACGACTTTCTGGAGAAGCCGCTGGGGATCGACCGCGTGACGACCGTCGCGAAGAACGCGCTCGCGTTTGAAACGCTCAAGCGTGAGAACCGGCTCCTGAAGAACCGGCTTGTTCACCAGGACCAGATCGTCGGAGAAAGTCGCGCGTTCGCCGATGTGATCGCGCTGATCGATCAGTCTGCGCGGAGCGACTCGCGGGTACTGATCGTCGGTGAGAACGGGACCGGGAAGGAGCTGGTCGCTCGCGAGATCCACCGCCGCAGCGACCGGAGCACCGGGCCGTTTGTTGAGGTCAACTGCGCGGCGATTCCCGATACGCTGCTGGAGAGCGAGCTCTTCGGTCACGAGAAGGGTGCGTTCACAAGCGCGGTCAACCAGCGGCGCGGGAAGTTCGAGACGGCCGACGGAGGCACCATCTTCCTGGACGAGATTGGCGACATGTCGCTCTCCGCTCAGGCAAAGGTGCTGCGGGTGATCCAGGAGATGCGCTTTGAGCGGGTCGGCGGCGATTCGCCGATCGAGGTGGACGTCCGCGTGATCGCCGCGACGAACCGGGATCTACGCGCGCTCGTCGATCGCGGCGGTTTCCGGGAGGACCTCTTCTTCAGGCTGAACGTGATTCCGATAGAGGTGCCGCCGCTGCGTGACCGAACCGACGACATCCCGCTCCTTGCCGAGCACTTCCTGAACGAGTTTCGCCGCGGGGATCAGCCGGTCCGCACGATGACCCCCGATGCGGTCGACCTCCTGCGCGAGTATCACTGGCCGGGTAACGTCAGGGAGTTGAAGAATCTCTTTGAACGCATTAGTATCATGAGCGACGAGGAGTTGCTGACTCGGGAAGCGGTTCAGACCTTCCTGGGTGAGCGTGAGGAGGAGGAGAGGGCCGACCCGCTCGTTGAGGCATTCGACGGGATGGGACTCACGGAAGCTCGGGACAGCTTTGAGAAGCGGTACCTCGAGCAGAAACTACGCGAGAACGGCTTCAACGTCTCCCGAACCGCGACCGAGCTGGGGATCTACCCGAGCAACCTCCACGCCAAGATCAGGAAGTACGGCATACAGGTGGAGCGATGAAGGCCATAACGGATCGTCAGAGCCAGATACTACGATTCATCCGCGGCTACATATCGCAGCACCATTTCCCGCCGACGATGCGCGAGATATCCGAGTACTTCTCCTTCTCGGTCAAGGGAGCCTACGATCACGTCAAGGCGCTCGAAAAGAAGGGATATCTGAAGCTCGACCAGAACCGCTCCCGGACGATCGAACTGGTCAGCGCCGAGCAGACCGACGATGACCGGATCGTCGAAGTGCCGATCCTTGGAAACGTCGCGGCGGGGCTGCCCCTGCTGGCAGAGGAGAACCTGGAAGGGTCGGTCCGCCTTCCGGGCGGACAGCTTCGAAGCGGTAATCACTTCGCGCTCCACGTGCGCGGAGACAGCATGCGCGACGCGGGTATCATGGACGGCGACCTTGCGGTCTTCCGTCACCAGCCGGTCGCAGAGAACGGCGACATCGTCGTCGCGATGGTAGACGACGCGGTGACGCTCAAACGCTTCTACCGCGAGAAGAACCGGATCCGTCTGCAGGCTGCCAACGACGCGTACCCGCCTATCTTCACGCAGAACGCTCGCGTGCTTGGCAAGCTTTCCTGTCTGGTCCGCAACTATGACTAAGTTCCCTGCGGTCCTGCTCTTCCTGGGACCGGAGGAGGGACAGAAGAATGAAGAGATCGACGCGCTGCGCGGACGCGTTGCGCAGGCGACCGGTGGCCCACCAGAGGAGCACAAGTTCTATCTGACCGAGGTCTCGATCGGTGACGTGGTCGACCGACTGCGAAACGGATCGCTTTTTTCGGCGTTCCGCTTCGTCCGGGTCTACGGCGCCGAGACGCTCAAGAAGAAGGACGATCTGGCGACGCTGGCCGATTATCTTGCGGCGCCGGCCGGGGATGCGATTCTTGTGCTCGTGTCCGAAGAGACCCGGGCCGATGCACGACTGGAGAAGCTTCTTCCTGCCGACAGCCGCAAGGTGTTCTGGGAGCTGTTCGAGAACCAGAAGCGCGGCTGGGTCGTCTCCTACGTCCGGAAGCAGGGCGCTTCGTTCGACGCCGATGCGCTCGATCTCTTTCTTGAGCTTGTTGAGAGCAACACGAACGAACTACGCGCGGAGGCAGACAAGCTGATCGTCTTTGTCGGTCGAAGCGGCACGATCACGATCGACGATGTCGAGACGTTCATCTTCCACAGCCGTGACGAAAACGTGTTCACGCTCTACAAGCGAGTCGTCGACGACGACTTTGCCGCGGCTCTTGAGGTGCTCGCCACGATGATCTCATCGGACGACGCCGACCCGGTTCCATTGATCAGCGGGCTGGTCTACCACGTGCGGCGCCTGCTGTCGCTGCGTGCGCTCCTCGATGGCCGCACCCCGTTTGACGCCGCGTGCACACGGCTTGGCATACGCGGCAAGCGCATCCAGGCAGACTTCCGCGCCGGTACCGATCGGTTCTCCCGGTCCGAACTCGAGCGACAGGTCTATCTTCTGATCGAGTACGACGCGGCGTTCCGGGAGTATGGGGCGCGCCTGTCGCGAATCCTGCTTGAGACGCTCGTCTACCAGCTGATGTTCCGATCCGACGGCATCCACGTTGGCGGAAGCAGACTCGACTCGCTTATCGCTTGATAGTCACCAGGGAGGACTCATGCATCTGAACGTACTCATCGCCGACTCGCTGTCGGATGCCGCGGTGGACGCGCTGCGGGAGCTTGGCGCGGTCGTGCGCGTCGAGCCGGGGCTCAGCGGCGACGAACTGGCCGCCGCGGTAGGCGACGCAGAGGTGCTGATCGTCAGATCGACCAAGGTCGGTCGCCCGGTTATAGAGGCCGCGCCATCGCTGTCGCTGATCATCCGCGCCGGTGCCGGAGTGAACACGATCGACATCGACGCGGCGAGCGAGTACGGGATATCGGTCGCGAATTGTCCGGGCAAGAACACGGCAGCGGTGGCGGAGCTCACGATCGGGTTGATCATCGGGGCAGACCGGCGGATTCCGGCCGCGACCGCCGATCTCCAGGCAGGGCGCTGGCGCAAGAAGGAGTACGGGAGTGCGTCGGGACTGAACGGCCGGCGTATCGCGGTGATCGGCCTTGGATCGATCGGCCGCGCGGTCGCGCGAGCCGCAGCGGGGCTTGGGATGCACGTGCAGGCGTGGTCGCGAAGTCTGACCCGCGACATCGCCGACGACGCGGGCATCGAGTACCGCGCGACTCTTGCCGACCTGGTTCGCGACGCCGATGTCGTGACGGTCCACCTGGCCGCGTCTGCGGATACGGCCGGGCTGATCGATGCCGCGCTGTTCGACGCGATGAAGCCCGGCGCGATCTTTGTCAACACGTCGCGCGGAGAGATCGTCGACCAGCGAGCGCTGCGCGCGGCGATCGACTCGAAGGGCCTGAAGGCGGGCTTGGACGTGTACGCCGATGAGCCTTCGGGCGGAACGGCTGACTATCAGGACACCGACTTTGCGCTGCAGGTTGCCGCCGCGACGCCGCACATCGGCGCGTCGACCGATGAGGCGTCGGAGGCGATCGCAGAAGAGGTCGTGCGCATCGTCCGGTCGTACGTGGAGACCGGCAAGCCGGTCAACGCGGTGAATCTCCGTGCGAAGGCGACCGAGCAGGTGAGCCTGGTTGTCCGTCACTACAACCGCGTTGGCGTGCTTGCGGCGGTGCTCGATATCCTCCGGGACGCGGGTATCAACATCGAAGAGATGGAGAACACGATCTTCCGCGGCGGGACGACCGCGTCGTGCGCGCTGAAACTCGATCGCGGCCCCGACGCCGATGCTCTTGCAACGATCCGGGCGGGCGAAAACGTGATCCAGGTAATGCTGAAGGAGTCAAGCTAACCAGCGTTCCAGAACCGGACGGCTGATCCGTTCGGAGATTCCCTTCTTTGTCATGAAGTACTCGACGAGGGCTCCGGCGGATATCTTGCCGAGCTGCCCGATCCCGTCGGCGACGCACCGGACGTAGGTCCTGCCCGGCGCATTGAGCGCCCCGTACCCGCTCCATTCGGCGGTTAGCGTGAAGACGGGCCAGCTCTCGCGGGTTCCCAGATTGACGATCCGTCCGTACCACTGACCGGCTTGGCCGGCCGCCGCAGACGGATCGGCGCGGTTGAAGTAGCTCTCCGCGTGACTGCTCGCGAAGTCGTAATCGAACACCATCTCCCGGTCGGCGGGTCTTCGGCCGTTGAGCTGGCACGCGAGGTCGATGAACTGCTCATCGGTGATCAGGTACGCGCGCGCGAGCGTCTGGCTCTTCGACGCTTCGGGGCGCACGAATGCGACGGCTCCGCCCCACTCGGTCGCATTGCGCGCGAAGTAGAGCTCGCGAGGGATCGCGAGCGCGTAGTCACGCACCGGATCCTGACGGTTTCTACACCCTGGGTAGGATGTCGCGTTGAACCGCGATGCTCCGCCCCGAATGAGCTCCAGGAAGCGGGTCATGTTCACATGCACATCGTAGGCCGCGTACCACAGCATTCGCGTTGGCATCTGAAGGAATGGTATCGCAACGCCTCGCGGCGGGAAAGACAGATACGAAGCGTTTCAGTATCATCCAACCGATGGCTGACGAGTCGTTTGAGTTTCGGGGCGCGCTGATCAAGGAGCAGGGGCTCACCTTCGCGGTCGTGGAGGTGGAGCTGTCGACGCTTCGCGGCGGTGAGGCGGTCGTTAAGGAGACCCGGGAACGGTTCGAGCCGGTCTTCAAAAAGGTTCCGATCATCCTGGCCGCACGGGGACCCGACCGACGCGCGGTCTACCTGGGGCGGCCCGACATAGTGCGGTTCCTGACGACCGCCGGCTGGGCTCGCATTCCCTGGAAGCGCTACCGCGCGCGCAAGAAGGACCGCAATCCGTTCAGGGACTGGGCGTAGTCCGGACCATTTCGACGACGGTCACCGGCGTGCCGGGCCAACCACGCACGGCTTCAGAGCGCACGAATTGGCCGTCGCTCGTGCGGAACCAGTAGGTCGCGCTCCAGAAGATGCTCGCGATTCCCGCGACGCTGACCCGGATCTCCCACGCGTCGGTTGCGACACCGTCAACGTCTACCGTCGTTCGGCCGCGCCTCACCGCCTGGAGCCGGCGCAGCTGGAAATCGTCGGGCTGGACCGTGTAGAACTCGGTGCGCCGGCTGTCCGAAACGACAAACGCCTGGAGCGAGCGTTCGATCGACTGGATCCACGGCGCGTCGTCGCCGAGCGAGTAGCTACGGCTGATCCGGGTGCCGCGATGGGTGCCGGTAAGCTCGATCCGTCGACCGGTTCGTACCGCGGTGTAGTCGGTGTCGTCCGCGACGAACCGGTGGCGCCATCGCACCGACTCGAGCTGGTCGTCTACGATGACATGATGCTCTTCGCCAAGGCTGCTCCGCGACGACAGCACGTATCCATTCTGATCGACGCGCTCGTCGGACGTGAGGTAGACGACGGTGTCGCCCGTTCGTTCGCGAAAGCGCAGCGACTGATGGTCGACTGCGGTCAACGCGGGGACCGCTGTAAGCAGCAGGACGACACCGATGGCTCGCGCGATGCGCCAGATGGGAGGGTGAGGAGCGCGCAGGTTGAAGTACACCGCGAAACTTACAGTATCCGGTGGCTTGTCGTGTAGTTAGATTATAAATCAAACAGAATGACGTTTTTTCTGATATTTCTGATCGCAGCGGGATGGATTGGCGGGCTCCTACTTTTCGCGGTGCCGGTCTACAGGCGCGGCCGGTCTACCCTGCCGTCGTGCAGCGCGGATACGCTCCGCCCGGATCGATCGCGCGGACGCAGCGTCAGCGTCGTGATTCCGGCGCGCAACGAGGCACAGCGGATCGGCGCGCTGCTTGCCAGCCTGACCGTCCAGACGCTCGCTCCGGTCGAAGTCATCGTCGTCGACGATCAGTCTGCCGACGCTACTGAAGCGGTTGCGCAGGCGGGTGGAGCTCGCGTCATACCCGCCGGGCAGCGGCCCGACGGGTGGATCGGCAAGTCGTGGGCGTGCCAGGTTGGAGCGGAAGCGGCGATCGGGGACACAATCCTCTTTCTGGACGCCGATGTGACGCTCGCTGACGATGCGATAGAACGCCTCCTGCGGGCGCTCGATGAGAGCGGCGGCGTCGTGTCGGTCCAGCCGTATCACCGCACCGTGCGACTCTACGAGCGGTTCAGCGCGCTGTTCAACGCGCAGGTTGTCGCGTCGATCGGGGTGGGGCCCACCGCGCGAGGGCTGTTCGGTCCCTGCATCATGATGGCGGCGACGACGTACGCCCGGTGCGGCGGACACGAGTCGGTTCGCGGTTCGATCGTCGACGACATCGCGCTCGGCGCGCGGTGTCTGGACGCCGGGATTCCGATCCGGACCTTTCTGGGCGGCCGCGCGGTCCGATTCCGGATGTACCCGGAGGGGCCGCGGCAGATGCTGTCGGGTTGGACGAAGAACTTCCTCCAGGGTGCCGATGCGACGCCGCGGTTGATCCTCTTTGCTCAGTCCATGTGGATCGTCGGCGCGTCAACGGTTGCGGTCCAGACGATCTTCAGCGGCGCGGCGCTACCGGTCGGGATCATCCCGCTTCCGGCCGCGCTGATCATGTACGCGTTCTACAGCGCGCTTCTTGCGGTCACGCTACCGCATTACGGCCGCTTCGGTGCGGTGACCGCGCTCCTCTTTCCGCTTCACCTGGTCTTCTTCGCGTGCGTTGCCGCGTACGCGCTTTCCGTCCGGATCCGCGGCGGATCGGTGAATTGGCGCGGTCGCGCGGTCGTCGTGACACCGCTCGGTGAACGGCGGCGCAACCGGGTGGAGCACCGCGCGCCGACGGGGCGCGCGTGAGCATTGCTGGTAGCATTGCTGGTAGCATTGCGGCGCGCATTGCGGCGCGCATTGCGCTGATCTGCGCGGCATGGGTCGCGATCCAGATCGGAAGCGGTTATCTGACGCACGCGATGCCGCTGCGCTGGTTTATCCGTGACAACGCGCTGTTTCGCACGCGCCGGTTCGAGCGCGGGGGCCGGCTCTACCGCCTCTTCGGAGTGCACCGCTGGAAGGACCGGTTGCCGGAAGCGGGCGCGCTCTTCGCGGGTGGGTTCAGCAAGAGTCGACTCGCGGCCGGGACTCGGGCCCCCGGAGCTGGGACCGCCGGAGCGGTCGACCCATCCGGCGATCGGGTGGCGCTCCTTGAGCGGTTCGTCGCGGAGACGCGACGCGCCGAGCTCACGCACTGGCTGCCGGTTGTCGCGTCGTTTACGTTCTTCCTGTGGAATCCGCCGGAGATCGCAGCGTGGATGCCGCCGATCGGTCTGGTCGGAAACCTGCCGTTCATCATCGTGCAGCGGTCGAATCGCCCGCGGCTTGAGGCCGCGATCGAAACGGTCAGAACCGCGTCACGGCGAAGAACGCAGCCTTCGGCTGGTGAGCCCGATCGAACAGGAGCGGGTAGTTCGGACGGTCGCGCACCGGGATGTAGTTGAGCCAGCTCACGTCGTCCGCGGCGCCCCAGAAGGTGACCGCGTCGATCGCGTCGGCGTGGCGTCGGAAGACCTCAAAGATCTCTCCGTAGCGCGCGGCCAGGGCCTGGTCCATCTCCGGGGTGAACCGGTCGAACCTGGTCGTCTGGTCGCTCCAGTCGTAGAACGAGATATCAAGCTCTGTGATCTCAACGCGCAGCCCCAGGTCGGCAAACGCGCGGATCGAGCGGTCGATCTCCCGCACCGACGGCCAGCGAAGCGTCCAGTGCCCCTGCATTCCGACCCCGTGGACCGGTACGCCGTCGGCAAGGAGGTCGCCGAGGAGCGCGATCGTTCGGTCTCGTTTTGCCGGATCGACCATGCTGTAGTCGTTGTAGAACAGGAGCGCGTCGGGGTCGGCATCGTGCGCCCAGCGGAACACGTCGGCGATGTAGTCGGGGCCGAGCACGTCGAGCCACTGCGTCTGCCGCAGGCGCTGCGCCGGTGAGTCGCTGACCGCCTCATTGACTACGTCCCACGCGTACACCCGGCCACGGTAGCGGCCGACCAGTTCGGTCACGTGCTGCCTGAGCCGTTCGCGCACCGCCTCCGGTGTCGCGGGCGCACCGGTCGCGTCGCGGAAGAACCAATCCGGGGCCGCCTCGTGCCACAGCAGCGTGTGACCGCGAACGCGCATCGCGTGCTCGGTCGCGAACGCGACGATCCGGTCGGCTCCGGAGTAGTCGACGGTGCCCGCCGACGGCCGAAGCATGTGAAGCTTCATGTGGTTTTCGGCGGTGATACTCGACATGTGGCTGGTCAGGATCTCGCGGTGCGAATCGAGCGTCTGCGGCTGCACCGCGGCGCCGATCGCGAAGTAGGGCGCGTAGACGTCGCGAAGCGCGCGTACGTCGCCTCTGGCGCGTACGTCGGCAACGCCGCGTACGTCGGCGGATCCTTGCCCGGCAACCGGGCGCCCGGCGACCGGGTGCCCGGTCGCCGATGCGCCGGTCGCGCAGCCCGTTACGCCCGCCGCGGCGATGAGCGCGGCCAGGATGGCGGTGACGCGCGCTGCGACCGGCCTCATCGTGCGCCGGCTTAGGTGGCCGGTACCGACGCCGATGGTGCGGTGCCCGTCAGGTGGACTTCGTGCCGGGCGTCGCCGATCGCGATCTGATAGCGGCCGGCGGTTCCGGTGAACCGGACCGTTCCGTCGGCCGCGACCGGAACTTCCTTGCTGGAGAGCCACCACTCGCCCTTGATGAGCCGCTCCAGGGCTTCGTACGCGGGTTTCGGCGACAAGTCGCGTCGGACCAGCCCGGCCGGCGCGCCGAGCCAGTTTCCATCGCGGAGATCCCACCAGACGATCGCGTCGACCGACGGGCGGGAGAAGATCGCGCTGTAGTACGCCTCGACCCGCTCGGCCTGTTCGGCTTCGCCTTCGGGCGTGCTGGGCCACTCGTCGATGTGGTAATCGTTTAGGTCGATGATCGACTTGGGCACCTCGTGTCCCGACAGGATCGTCGTTTCGGTGAAGTGGAGCGGCTTTCCAAAGCGTTCGAAGCGGTTGATAACGTCGAGCGTCTTTTCGATCCCGTGGTAGCCGTGGTGCTGGTGCGTCTGGAGGCCGATCACGTCGATCGGACAGCCGCGTTCGAGCAGTTCTTCGATGAGCCCCTCGTAGGCGGGCGACAGATCGAAGTCGTTGATCAGGAGCACCGCGTCGGGGTTGGCCTCGCGCGCGGCCTGGAAACAGCGCAGCGTGAGCTCCACCGCGCCGATGTGGTTCGCGATCCGCGTGACCGCGTTGTCGTACTTGTCGAAGATCGGCATGATCACGACTTCGTTGATGACGTCCCACATGTCGATCACGCCCTTGAACCGGCTCACGTCGCGCCTGATCCGATCGAGCTGCTTGCCCAGGATCGTGTCGTTGTCGTACTCCATGAGCCAGTCGGCGCAGACGGTGTGCCAGCACAGTGGGTGGCCCTTCGTGACCAGCCCGTGATCGCGCGCCCAGCGGGCGGCGGCCATGGTCTCTGCCTCCATCGGTTCACCTTCCTTTGGCTCGTACCTGCCCCAGTAGAACGGCAGCGTGCCAAAGCTCCACAGCCGCGTAATCAGCGACCGGTACGTGTCGAGCTCGCCCGCCTCGACGCCGCGTACAAGGCCGAAGATGTTCGATCCGAAGCCGAAGTCGTGCGCGACCTGCTGGATCGTTGCAGCCGCCGGGCGCGCATTCGGGCTCTGGCCCTTGACGGTAACCGTGAAGTCGTGGAACCGGTTCTTCCTGATGTCGTCTGAGATGCTCATCTGTCCTCTCCTGATTATGGTGCTATCGCAGCCCCGGCGCGTAGCCGCGCCGGGGAGGGCGATCAAATTGCGGTCAGCCCTTCACGCCGCCGATCGTGAGTCCGTGCACGAAGTAGCGCTGCAGGAAGGGATAGACCATGATGATCGGCAGGCTCACGATGATCGTCATCGCGGCGCGGATCGACCTGGGCGTCACCTGGTTGCCCGCCTGGTCCAGAGCGCGGCTGAACGCATCGGCCATGCTGGTGCCGCTCATCGCGGCGTTCGCGCTTGCCAGGCGCTTCATGAGCTCGTACTGGAGCGTGGTAAGGTTAACTCGCGACGAGTTGAAGATGAAGGTGTCCCACCAGTAGTTCCATTGCCAGACCGATGTGAAGAGGATGATCGTCGCGAGCACCGGCACGCAGAGCGGCAGGATGATCCGCATGAAGATCCAGAAGTCGTTCGCGCCTTCGATTTTGGCCGACTCTATGAAGCTGTCCGACAGGCCGCGGATGTAGGTCCGGATGATCAGCATGTTGAACGCCGTTGTGAGCCCCGGGAGCCAGTAGACGTGGAAGCTGTTGACCATGCCGAGCGAGCGGTAGAGGAAGTAGGTCGGGATCAGCCCTCCGTCGACGTACATCGTGATCACGTAGATGATCGCGATCGGAATGCGGAACACGTACTCACGGCGGCTGAGCGTATACGCGACCATCGCGGTCGCGAAGGTCTGGACGATCGCCGAGACCACGGTGCGTGCGACCGAATTGCGCGCCGCGACCACCATGTTCTGTCCCGACAACGCGTCCTGATAGCTGACGATTGAGAACTGTCGCGGCCATACGGTGATGCCGCCGCGGATCGTGTCCATCGGGTCGTTCAGCGATACCGCGAGCACGTTGATGAACGGGTAGAGCGTCACGACGACCAGGCCGAGCAGGAAGAGCACCTTGAGCGTGTCGAACGTTAGGTCTTCTCGTGTTGCTTTCATCCGCTCCCCCTACATCAGGGTCTCTTGACCGAGCCGCTTCGCGACCGTGTTCGCACCCAGGATCAGTGCGATGCTCACTGCGCTCCGGAAAATCCCCGCCGCGGCGGCGAATGAGTAGCGCTGCAGCTGCAGCCCATACCGGAGTACGTAGATCGTGAAGACCTCCGAGTAGTCCATGACCAGGCTGTTCTGCATCAGGTACTGCTGCTCAAACCCCGCCTCCATGAGTTGCCCGATGTTCAGGATCAGCAGGATCACGAAAACCGGCTTGATGCCAGGCAACGTGATGTGCCAGATCCGTTGCAGTCGGCCCGCGCCGTCTATGTCGGCCGCCTCATAGAGCTGCGGATCTATGCTGGTCATCGCCGCAAGGTAGATGATCGCGCCGAAGCCGGCGGTCTTCCAGACGTGCGACCAGCCTATGATCCACCAGAAGAGCTCGGGCCTGCCCATCCACAGCACGCGCTCCTGCGTCAGCCCCAGACCGACGAGCATGTCGTTCAGGATGCCGCGCGGCCCCAGAACTTCCAGGACCAGGTTCGCGGCAACGACCCACGATATGAAGTGCGGCAGATAGCTTATCGTCTGCACCGTTCGCTTGAACGGACGGTTTCGGGTTTCGTTGATCAGAATCGCTACGAGTATCGCGAAAAACGTTCCCATCACGAGCTTTATGGCGGACATTGCGAGCGTGTTTCGCAGTACGCGGTAGAACGTCGCGTCGGCGAAGAGCGTCTGGAACTGCAGCAGCCCGACCCACTCCTGGTCGAGGAAGCCGCGCCCGGGGCGGTAGCGTTGGAAGGCCATCACCCAGCCGAAGATCGGTCCGTAGCGGAAGACCAGCAGGTGCACCAGAAAGGGGATACTCATCAGCATCAGCACGCCCTGGTTGCGGAAGATCGACGACCAGTTGCGGCGGCCAAGCGTGGCCGGGGCGAGCGCGTCGTGCTGTGCGGAGAAGGTTGATTCGGTCGGGTTCATGCTCCCTCCTGAGCGAAGGCGGGGCTCATCGCCCCGCCTTCGACTGACTGTTCAGGAATCAGATCCTGTGCCGGCTTCAGTAGCCGCCGGCCGCTTCGACGCGACGGTCGATCTCTCGCTGGAGGAACGCGGTGTGCGCGTCACGATCGCGCTGCGGAATCTGGTTGATCTCCGCGATGAACTCGTTCCAGATCCGGTCGTACTGTCCCCGCGGGGCCATGATCAGCTGCGGGATGTAGCGGCGGCGAACGTCGCCGATCCGCGTGCCGGTGATCGACTCGGGGCTGTCGGGCGGCATCGTGATCGTCCACGCCGGGAAGTAGGTCGA
>RECL01000232.1 GCA_007694025.1 Spirochaetaceae bacterium | reverse complement strand
AGCTTCGGCTTCACGCGAAAGCTCGTGAAAGACATCCTGACCTTTCCGGCGTTCAGCGACGCGCACATCGCGCTGATGGACATCGACGAAGAACGACTCGGGTTCATTGAACAGGCGGTCAAGCGGATCATCGAGGCGGGCGGTTACAAGGCGAAGGTCACCGCGACCACCGACCGGAAGGTCGCGCTCAAGAAGGCCGACGGCGTCGTGATCACGATCCTCGCCGGCGGAGTCGACGTGTGGCGGCACGACATCGAGATCCCGAAGAAGTACGGCGTCGACATCAACGTCGGTGACACGCGAGGACCATCGGGAATCTTCCGCGCGCTTCGGACCGTCGGCCCGATGCTCGAGATCATCCGCGACGTCGAACGCTACGCGCCCGACGCAGTGGTGCTCAACTACACCAACCCGATGCCCATGCTCTGCCGCGCGATGCAGTCGAAGTCCGACCTCACGATCACGGGCCTGTGCCACAGCGTCCAGGGAACCGCAGAGATGCTCGCGAAGTGGATTGGCGCGCCCATGGACGAGGTCACCTACCTGTGCGCCGGAGTCAATCATCAGGCGTGGTACCTCGAGTACGAGTGGAACGGCAAGGACGCCTACCCGCTCATCCGCGACGCGGTCGAGAACCGGCCGGAGATCTATAACGCGGAGCTCGTCCGCAACGAGATGTTCCTGCACCTTGACTACTACGTGACCGAGTCGTCGGGGCACAACTCGGAGTACAACGCGTGGTTCCGCAAGCGCCCCGACCTGATCGAGAAGTACTGTACGAACGGTACGAACTGGAACCCGGGCGTCTACGCGTTCATCCGCGATGCGTATCTGGCGCGCGTGAAGAACTGGAAGAAGGAGATGACCGACTGGCTCAAGGAGAAGGAGATCGACCTTACCCGCGGGCACGAGTACGCGGCGTACATCTTCAACGCGATCATCGGTGACCACGAGATGTTCACGTTCAACGGCAACGTCCCGAACACGAACCTGATCGACAACCTGCCGCCCGGCTGCTGCGTCGAGGTACCGGTGCTCGCGTCGCAGCGCGGCCTGGACCCGATCCACGTCGGGCCGCTCCCCGATCAGCTCGCGATCCTGAACAACATCACCGCGCGCTGCGAAGACCTCGCGATCCAGGCGTCGTTCGACGGCGATCCGCGAAAGGTCTTCCACGCGATCTGCATGGACCCGCTGACCTCCGCGGTACTCAGCCTCGCCGAGATCAAAGAGATGACCGACGAGATGTTCAAGAAGAACAAGGCGTACCTGCCGCAGTTCAAGCACCTGTCCTGATACGGCCAACCGGGGCGCGCGAGCGCCCCGGTTCTACAGCTCCAGGAAGCCGAAGTCGACGTTGTCGGGTTCGGGGAAGAGGAGTTCGGCACCGGATGTCAAATCCGGCCGTGGCAGGGTACACTCATCGACGATGACGATGTCTGGAAGCCACGGTGACGACCCTGCGACCCGCGCACGCCCCGACGCCGTGATCGCGGTCATATCGGTTGGTGCCGCGGTCGCGCTCTCGCTGTTCGGCGACATGGCGATGTACGTCATCCTCCCTGCGCAGCACACCGAGCTCGGGCTGAGTGCGCTCCAGGTGGGCATCCTCCTCTCTGCGAACAGGTGGGTACGCCTGCTCACAAACCGCCTTGCCGAGGTCGTCGTCGGACGGTACGGATCGTCTCTGCCGTTCGCGCTCACCTTGCTCGTGGGATCGCTCATTGCGGTGGGCTACGCGTTCACGACCGCGTTCATCGGATTGCTCGCGCTGCGGATGGTCTGGGGCCTGTGCTGGTCGTTCATCCGACACACGGGGGTCATGACGACCGTCCGCGCGAGTGGCCCTCGACGCGTCGGCCGGCTCATGGGTATCTACACGAGCTTCGTTCAGGCGGGGTTCGTCGCCGGCACCTTCGCCGCCGGGCTCTTCTACGATCGGGGTGGGATATCGATGGCGTTTCTGATGGCTGCCGCGATGTCGCTCGCGGCGCTGCCGGCGGCGGCGATCAGGCCCTCTCGCGCGGGTGGCTCCGTAGCTCGCCTCCCGGCGACCCAACGCACGCCTCCGCTGCCCACACGAGCGGACATCGTCCTGACCATCCGCGGTTTCGTGGTTGCGTTCGTCGGGACCGGGCTCGTCGTATCGACGCTCGGGTATCTGCTCAGGGTCACGTTCGGTACCGAGGTATCGATTGGTACGCTGACCATTGGCGTGACAACGCTGAACGGCACGCTGCTCGCGGCGCAGTATCTGATCAACGGAATCGGATCACCATTCCTGGGCGCCGCGATCGACCGACACGGCACCAAGGTCGCTCAGAGCGCCGGACTGATTGCGTCAGGGGCAACCCTGCTCGCGATCGGGCTCCTGGCGAACACCGCGATCGTGATACCGCTCATCGTCGTCTTCTTCGCGAGTTCGGTCATCTCGCGTATTTCGATCGAGGCGCAGGCCGCGTCGGCAGGACCTCGAGCCTACTCGGATCTGGCAACGGCTATGGACTTCGGCGCAGCGGCCGGACCGCTCCTGGGCTGGATCGGGATCGAGGTCGCGCGATCGGACGCGGTGTTCTGGCTGGGCGGAGGACTCTACCTGGTCGCAGCGCTCGCAGGATTGGCGTCCACTTCACGAAAGACCGACGGCGCGTGAGCCACGCGGGCAGCAGCGCCCGCTTGCTACGCCCACCCGATGGCTCTATCATCGGGTGCATGAACCGGTTCGCGCTCATCGTACTCGTGGCGCTCGTGGCGGCCGCGCCGCTCTGCGCTCAAGTGGGGGGAAAGACCCCCACGCCCTCAATCACGACGCTGCCCCCCGGTGTCCCGGTCGAGTCGCGCGTCGAGATCCGGGGGAGCGACTACGCCGCAACCCGCTTCACCCTTGAGGTGCCCGACTCGGCGTTCGCGGTAGAGATCGCGGTCAGTAGCTCACCGGCCGACCTCGACCTTATCGTATACGGCCCGGACGGCAGCGTAGTCGCGGTGGCGGAGGACGTCGACCACAACGAGTCGGTCATGCTGACGCGCGTCGGCGAGCCGTCGCTCGTTGCAGGACACTACGAGATCGAGGTGATCTACCAGCTTCGTCAGGCACCCGTCGTGGACGCCCGTACCCTCACCTCGATTCCGTTCGCGCTGACCGCCCGGCTGGTAACGGTCGACTCGGCGATTGCGCTGCGCCCCGGCGAACTCACCGCGGGACGGCTCGAGCCGCGCGAGGCGATGATGCGTCTCTACCGGGTCGAGGTGCCCAGAGGCACCCCGGCGCTCCGCGTCGACATCGCCGACACCGACGGTGATCTCGACATATTCGTCAATCGGAGGTTCGCACCCGGCGATCCGTTCGAGTACTCGCATTCGGCGCAGACGATCCGGTCGACCGAGACGCTCTCGATCACCGCGAACTCAATCCCGCGCGTCTCGCTTGGGACGTACTACATCATGGTCGTCGACCAGGTCTCGTTCGACGCGCCGGTCGACTACTCGATCGTCGTGAATCTGAGGCCAGATCCCCCAGCCGTGTTGACGGGAACTCGCCCGATTCCGATTCCGGCCGATCCGTTCGAGCGCGCGCTCGCAGCGACGGTCGAGATCTCGACCCCGGACGGAGGTGGGTCGGGCTGCATCGTCACCGCGTCCGGCTACATCCTGACAAACTGGCACGTGGTCGCCGGCCCCGACGACAGACCGTCCGCAGATATCGTCATCGGCATAAGCCTCGACCATACCCGCCCGCCCGCCGAACTCTTCCACGCAGAGGTGGTCGCCTGGGAGCCGGAGCGCGACCTGGCGCTGTTGCGCGTCACGACCGGTCGATACGGCGACCCGCTTCCCGCCGGATACACCTTTCCGGTGTTCGAGCGCTCCGCCGATCCGGTGAGAATCTCACAGCCGGTTCACTTCATCGGCTACCCGTGGGTGGGCGGGACCGGATCGCGCGCGTCTGTCACGTACACGCGCGGGGTTGTCGCCGGGTTCCAACGGACAGGGTTCGGCCTGGTCTTCAAGTCCGACGGTGAGATCAACCCCGGCAATTCGGGCGGCGCCGCGCTCGACGACCGCTTCCGCCTGGTTGGTCTTCCGACGTCGATAGTCGGCCGGGACAGCGGCCAGCTCGCGTACGTTGTGCCGATCACCGCCGTGCCCGACGCATGGACGGCGATGATTGGGTGGTAGTCGCCCTCGAGCGGTCAGACCGAGCTGGTTGACACATATTATGTGAATCACGTATTATGTGAATATGGCAAACGTTACGATGAGCGTCGACGAA
>RECL01000113.1 GCA_007694025.1 Spirochaetaceae bacterium | reverse complement strand
CGCGGCGGACAGCTTCCCTGACCGCGCACCCGGGTTCGACGCCGTGCGTACAGTCGCGGAACCGGCACTCTGCGCCGCGAAGCGCGATCTCGGGAAAGGTTCGGTTGAGTCTTTCGTCGTCATCGCCGTCGGTGGTCCACAGCTGTACCTCGCGGACGCCTGGCGTGTCGACGATCAGCGCGCCGTTGTCGAGCGCGTACATGATGCGTGTCGTCGTGGTATGCATGCCGCGCCCGTCAAAGGCTCTTACTGCGTTCGTGAGGATCGGCTCGCCGGTCAGCCGACCGATCAGCGTCGACTTCCCGCTTCCCGACGATCCGACGAGCACCGCGGTTTCGCCGGGCAGTAACTCCTTCTTGAGCCGGTCGGTCCCGTCGCCGCGAAGCGCCGACAGCGCGATGACCGTCGCTCCCGGGAGCTCGGCTTCTACCGAACGTTCGACTCGGGTCACGTCCGTGACCAGGTCCGCCTTGTTGAGGACCACGATCGGCCGGACCGCGGCGTCGAGCGTCGCGATGAACCGCTCGACTCGCCGGACACTGAAGTCGCGCAGCGACTGCTCCGCGATCGGATCATCACCAACCGCGACAACAGGCGGGGCAGTCGTGACGATCACGGCGACGTCCAGGTTCGAGCAGAGGACCTGCGCCCGGGTGCGAAGCCCCGCCTCTTTGCGCTCAAAGACCGTCTGCCTGGGCCACACGACCTCAACCTGCCACGAGTTGTCGCCGGCAAGAAGCACCCAGTCGCCGACAGCCGGCGCGACGTCGGTACCCGCCCGCGACGCGTACGCCAGTTTGCCCGATACGGTCGCCGTGACGGTACGATCGCGGGTGACGATCGTGAAGACCGGTCCCTCCTGCGCTACGATTCGCCCGGCCAGCTTCGACTCTTCGTCTGCAAGCGCGACCAGATCACTGAGACTCTGTGATTTCTCTATTGCCGGAACCAGGAGGTCCCAGGTGACTCGCTTCATCGCGCTTTGGCCCCTATCCGAGGCTGTGCCGAGCATACTATCATGCCGTCGGGATGGCAACACTGCGCGACATCGCCGACGCGGTCGGAGTTTCGATCCGAACCGTCAGTCGGGCGCTCTCCGGCTCGGGATACGTTGGAGAGGCGGTGCGCTCAAGGATCATTGAGACCGCTGACGCGCTCGGCTACAGCCCCGACCCCGTTGCTCAGTCGCTGCGCCTGGGGCGCTCGCGCGAGTTCGTCGTGATCGCGCCTTCGGTCGACGAGTTGCACCTGGCGAAGATCGCTGGAATGGAGGAGGCGCTCGAGCGCGCCGGGTATTCGCTGTCCATCGTCATTGCGCGCGGCTTCTCACCAGCGGTGGCCGGTGAGCTTGCCGATCGGGTCCGCCGGCGCAAACCCGCCGGCGTCGCCGTGATCGCGTCGGGGCATGATGCGACCAGCATCGTCGATGCGCTCAAGGAATGCGCGCTGCGCGTTGTTAGCGTCGACGCACCCGAAGTCGAGCCGTCGGTCCGCCTGGATCGGCCCGCGGGAGTGGCGGACGCGGTGCGCTACCTGGTGGACACGGGCCGCAGGCGCATCTGTTACGTTGGACCGGCCGCGTCGACCGAGCGGCTCTCCGGGTACAGGCGTGCGATCGGCGAAGCCGGCTTCACGCCCGTCGAGATCGACCCCGGTGACGGGAGCCGCTACCGGCGATCGGTCGCGCGGCTGCTCGCGAGGCGGCCGCGCATCGACGCGATCCAGGCGTATTCGGATGAGCGTGCGTTACAGCTTCTGTCCGGGCTCCACGATCAGGGTGTGCGCGTGCCCGACGACGTCGCGATTGTCGGCTTCGACGATCGGTGGGCGGCTCGATACTCGTGGCCGCCGCTGACGACCGTCGCCCAACCGAGCCGAGAGCTGGGGGTGGCCGCGGCGAGCTGGCTGACCGGAGCGTCTACCGAGCCGGTCGTCGTGATTCCGACGCGCCTGATCGTAAGGGAGAGCACATGAACGTTCAGGAACGGCTGCTGCAGGAGCGAATCGATCCCTACCTGTCGGATCGAGCGCTCGGTGCGCTTGCCGAACGCGCGGTCGGAGTATCGACGGTGCGCGGGTACGAGGTGTTGACCGGGGGGTGCTGGAACCGGGTGATCGCGGTCGATATCGGCGACCGGTCGCTTGTCTACAAGATCAGCCCGCACGCCAACGATCCGAAGATCATCCGCGAGTTCCAGGTATTGAGCGTCTTCGCCGAACAGACTTCGCTTGCGGTACCCGAACCGCTCGCGCTCGATTCGACTGGCACGACGCTCCCGGGCACCGTCCTGGTGATGAGCCGGATACCCGGTGCGGTACTCCACGAGTGCTACGGGCTGCTCAACTACGGCGCGCGCCGCGCGGTCACCGATCAGATAGCCTCAGATCTGGCCGAGCTTCACCGGATCGAGTCGGTCGGTTTTGGCGGAGTCGAGCTTGACGAATCGCAGCGGCTAGCCGAATGGCCCGACTTCTGGCTGCCGCGGTTCGACGCGGTGCTCGACGATGCGGCGGAGTCGGGTGCCGTGCCCGCGTCGATTCTGGACGGCGCACGCGAACTGCGTCCGTCGCTTGCGCGGCCGCTGTCGATCGGCGCAACGTCGACGATGACGCACTACGACATCTGGAGCGGCAACGTGATGGTTGATCTGGACCGCGACGTTCCGCGCGTGAGCGGCTACATCGATGTTCCCGGCTTCTACGCCGACTACGCGCGCGAGCTGTCGTTCGCGATGCTGTTCGGTATCGCGAACCGGCGCTTCTTTGAGACCTACCTGGCCGAGCACGAGCTCGACCCCGGCTTCGAGCTGCGCGCGAACATCTACAATCTGAAGATGAACATCAAGCACATCGGGATGTACCCGACGCAGCGCGTCTACCAGCAGGGTGCGGTCGAAAACCTGGAGTTCATCCGGCGAGTCGTCTGAGATTCGCGAGCATCGTGTCCCAGCCCCTTCCTCGAAGCGGAGCAAGGACAGCCGACTTCGCGCGCTTCCACCGCGGCAGCGCGCGAGTAAGCGCGGCGCGGCCGGCATCGGTCAGGCGGTAGACCCTGACGCGTCGGTCGCTGCCGCGCGCCTGCTGGACCAGACCGCGTTCGACGAGCGGCTCGATCGTGCGCGAGACCGTGCTGATGTCCGATCCGAGCCGCTCGGCCACGTCGGTACCGGTTGCAGGTTCGCGCACGCCGATGTTCACGAGCATCGCGAACTGGCTGAGCGTGAGCTCTCCCGAACGGAACTCCTCTTCGAACAAGCGGCTCACACGCTTGAACGCCTTGCCCAGGTTGTACCCGGGGCAGAACATGATGACCTGCTCAAGGTCGGGTGCCGTCCCGGCAAGGCGGGGGCGAATCCGCCGGTGTCGCGCGGTTCGCGCGACGCTTCGCGCGCGGTGTCGCTTGTATCGGTATCGGGTCATTGGTGCCTCACTGCCGGCGCGGAACTAGGGTCCGGCGTCCCGCCGTTGGTGGCGACCGGTATCCGCTCGCGGATCGCGCGCTTCGCGATGCGCGTGATGAATACGGTCACGGTGACGGTCGCGATGAGCCCTGTAATCGTCAGGACAAGCTGGCCGGTCGTCATGCCCTCTCCCGCTCCCGCGGTCGCCGCGATCCCCAGAAGCGATCCGATGTAGACGTACATCACCGTCCCGGGCATCATGCCGATCCACGATGCAAGCACGTACCCGATTGGTCTGACCGCGGTGATCCCGTAGAAGTAGTTCGACATACTGAACGGGACGAGCGGCGACAGCCGCAGCAGCCCGACGATCTTCCACCCCTCCTGCCCGATCGCTTCGTCGATCGCAGCGAACTTCTCGTTTTTCCCGACCGCGCGCTTGACCGCGTCGCGCGCAAGATAACGGCCGATGAAGAACGCGAGCGTCGCGCCGAGCGTGCTGCCGAGCGACACGTAGATGCTCCCCTGCACGACGCCGAAGATCGCACCCGCTGCGAGCGTCGGTATCGTCCCCGGCACGAGCAGCACCGTCAGCGTCGCGTACAGACCGATGAACACGAAGACACCGACGAACCCGAGCCCGTCGATCCACGTCATCACGCGCCGAAGGTGGAGCGGAACGTCGAATACGCGCCCCAGGATCAGGAGTCCCGCGATCAGCACAACCGCGACGATCGCCTTCACGGTTGTTTGCATGCGTGGTGTCATCTCATCGCCTCCAAAACTTTCATATACAAGTTATCCAGCGAGGAACCCGAATTCAACAGAATCGCTCCAGTATGAAATCGCTTGACGATTCGCCGCGCAAGCGTGAAGTT
>RECL01000117.1 GCA_007694025.1 Spirochaetaceae bacterium | reverse complement strand
GCGCGCGGCGTAGTGGATCGCCGAGTTTCCCCTGCGATCGCGCGCCCAGACCGTCGCGTCGGCCAGAAGGAGCTGGCGCACCGGATCCACATCCGGACCGGCCGCGGTGAGCATCAGCGGCGTCACGCCTTCGCGATCGGTCGCGTTCGGGTTCGCGCCCGACTGCAGGAGCAGCCGCAGCGTCTGGATGTGATTGCCGCGCGCGGCGATCAGCGTCGCGGTTTCACCCGCGGCATTCGTCCCGTCGGGCGCAAATCCCAGCTGAAGCAGCGCGCGCACGTACTCGGTGTTCGCAACCGATGAGGTCAGAAGCGTCTCTCCGGTGGCCGAACGCACGTCCTGACTCACACCCGCGCGGAACAGGATCCGCAGCACGTCGATGTTGCCCGACGTAGCCGTCACGAACGCGATGTCGTTGATCGTCCGGCTGCGCCCTACGGTCGCGCGGCCAGAGTTGGATAGCAGCTGCGCCGTCTGGGTGAGCCCGCTCGGCTGGCGCGCGCTTGCGGCGAGCGCGATCAGAAGCGGCGTACGCGCGTCATTGGCGGCGATGCTCGGGTCGGCACCCGCGCGCAGCAGCGCTTCGGTCATCCGGCTGTCGTCGGCTTCGGCCGCCATGAAGAGCGGGGTTCGCCCCGCATCGTCCTGGACGTCGGGATCGGCTCCATACGCCAGGAGCTCAGACACTACTTCGTGCGACCCGGCGCGGATCGCGGAGAGCAGGACCGGCCGGCCCTGAGCGTCGGTCGTGTTTGCATCGCCTCCGGCGCGCAGCAGCGCGCGGAGTACCGGCACGTTCGGAGCCGACGCGGCGATGTAGACGGCGTTACGCCCCTGGTCGTCGCGCACCGACGGGTCGGCGCCGTACTCCATCAGGAGCTCGACGACCGCGGCGTCGCCGCTGGCTGCGGCCACCAGGATCGGGTAGGTACCACGGCCGTCGGGAATCGACGGGTCGGCGCCGGCGGCAAGGAGCGACCGCAGCAGAGCCGTCTGGCGCTGCGTACCCATCGCCAGGATGATCGGCGTTCGACCGCCCGAATCCTGAACGTTTGGATCGGCTCCGTAGGAAAGAAGCAGATCGACGATCTGAAGCGCGCCCGCCTCCGACGCGACGTGGAGCGGGAAACGGCCGTCGGCGCCGCGGCGGTTCGCGTCCGCGCCCGCATCGAGCAGCAGCGTCGCGATCGCCGCGCGGTCGTCGCGGAGCGCCTGGAGGAGCATCGGATTACCCTGCGCGTCGGCGACCGTCGCATCGGCCCCGGCGGACAGGAGCGAATCGACGGCGGGGCGGCTGTTCGCGCCTACCGCCCGGTAGAGCGCGGTGCGTCCCGCATTGTCTCTGGTGTCTACGCGCGCGCGCGCGGCGAGCAGAAGGTCGACGACCGTCGCGTGGCCGCCGGCGGCACCGGCGATCAGCGCCGTCGTTCCGCTGTTGTCGGCGGGGTCGGGCTGCGCGCCGTTGTCCAGGAGCAGCTGCACGGCCGGAGACCGGCCATTGCCTGCCGCAGCGATCAACGCGGTCTGGCCGCGGTTGTCGCGGGTCTCCATTTCGGCGCCGTTCTCAAGCAGGAACCGGACCGACTCGGTCTGCCCAGCTCCGGCAGAGATCATCAGCAGCGTCTGACCGTTATTCTGCGGAGCGTTGACGTCACCGCCGCCTGCGACGTAGTCGCGCAGCGCGTTGATGTCACCGCTTCGCGCCGCGCGCACCTCTCGGCTCGCGCAGCTGCCAAACACGAAAACTATAGCCAGCGCGAGAGCGCCGAGAACAAGAGCATGTCGCCTCATGGAACCTCCGACCACCTGATTGTAGATCCATTCTATCCAGAAATCAGAGGAACGTCAGACTTTTTTCCCTGCGGTACCCGCACAGCACGCAGCCGCGCGGTCCCGCTATCCGAACATCGATCGCTTGAGGTCCAAGTAGTAGAGATAATCCTCTTCGGGTACGTTCGGAGGGCATCGGTGGTCGCAGAACGGGATGAAGCCGCCGCGCGCGACGAGCGGCTCGAGCGTCTTCATGTACGCCTTGATCGCGTCGCGCCCCTCGGCAAGCACCATCTTGTTCACGCCACCCATGATTCGCAGGTCGGTCCCGAAGCGGTCGAGCGCGTCGGCCGGGTGACCCGATCCGTTGACCTCCCACGGGAACATCGTGTTCAGCCCCGACTCGAGCATCCCGGGGATCAGCGGGCGCACATCGCCGTCGCAGTCGGTGTACCAGATGTCGATCCCGGCGTCGGTGAGCTTGCGCCCGATCCGCTTGTAGCGGGGCACGACGACCTGCTCGAAGAAGTCGAGACTCACGATCGGTCCCTGCTTGAACGCGATGTCCTCCCAGCCCGACGCCAGATCGAAGTCGACCTTCCCGAGCACCTGGTCCAGCTCGTCCTCTACCAGGAGACACGCTGTTTCGACCATGTCTTCGAGCATGTCCGGATAGTCGTAGATCGCGTACGCGATGCCTTCGAACGTCAGCATGTCGCGGATCTTGCCCATCATCGATCCGCACCAGATCGCAAGCGGATAGTCCCGATCGGCGGGATGGCGACGGATCACGTCGTCAACGTCGATCCGCCGTGCCGGGTCGTCACGGCGAAACCGCTCCTCCTTGACGCGTTTCCAGTCGTCGGGCGTCTTCACGGTAGCTTCGATGTAGTGCGGGATCGTCGCGTGCCCGTCCTTGGGCACTTCGGCAAGGAGCCCGTCGCCGTTCATCATGATCCGCGTCGTGTCGGTTTCGCGTACGACCCGCTCTTCGAAGACCGGGTGCATCCAGACCGGGCTGGAGAAGCCCTTCAGGATATCGAACGAGAAGAACTCATCGGCCCGCGCGTTGTCGGTGACGCCGTTGTCGCGAAAGAGCCTCCACTGATCGAAGTTCTCCTGCCAGTAGCCGAACTCCATGTTGAAGCACCGGTCGACCGACTGATAGTGCATCTGGCGGTTGAACCGTTCGCGGTCGGTCATCGTGCCCGCCCACTTGTCGCGGATCGGCGTGATCCTTGCCTGTTCCATTTGGTGACTCCTGCTGTAGTGTGTCGCGGTCAGTGCGCGGCGCCGACCCAGCCGCCACACGGCCCGCCGTCGGTCGTCTTCGCTCGTACCACGTCCTGTCCCGACATGTCAACGAGCGGATGGTACGCCTCGCTGATTGTTTCGCAGCCGACACCGACGTAGTGGCAGATGAACGACCTGCGCCACCGGTCGGTCGTCACGTTGCGCCCGCTCCCGTGGAGGAGGCTCCCGTTGAAGAAGATCGTGTCGCCCGGGTCGAGCTCGGGCGCTTCGCCGCGATACCCTTCGGGCACCGGAACCGGGATGGCATTCGGACCGTACGAACCGGCGCCCTCTTTGCCGGCCTTGCGACAATCGATCGCAAGCTCGTGCGTGAGAGGCACCATGATCATGCCGCCGTTGGCCCGGTCAACCCGGTCGAGCGCGGTCCACGCCGCGATGCAGGTGCCGGGTCGCACCTGGAGGTAGAACTGGTCCTGATGCATCGCCTGACCACGCGCTCCTGGCGGTTTGAAGTAGAGCATGCTCTGCACGCCGAGCGGCTCCTCGCCAAAGAGCGCGCGCAGAACCTCGGCCGCGCGCGGATCGCGCAGATAGTCGCGCGCGATCGACGAGTAGCGATGCGGGTTCATGATGCGGGGATACGCGAGGAGCGGATCGTTTCCGGCCTCCTCCATCGACATGTGCGTGTAGCGGCCGTTCGCGCCGGTCCGGTGAATCTCGGCGAAGTGATCGTTCATGACGTCGACATCGTCGGCGGTAAAAAGGCCGCGGACGACCGCGTAGCCTCGCGTCGTGAACTCCCGGAGCGCCGCCGCCGGGCGATCGATCTGTGCTGTTGCCATGGGAACCTCCTGCATAGACGCACATTCATTATAGACGCGCCCAGACGCTACGGGTATAGACGTTCACGCTCCGTTTATGGAATATCGTGTCATGCTGATCGACTCGCGCTTCAGGAGCGGACACTTCGTGGAGGGTCGGGAGTACGCGATGCGCCGGCCGCGCGGCGGAGCCGAGTGGCTCCTGATCCTGACCGTAGACGGCGCGGGAGTGCATCGCGGGCGGTCGACGATGGCCCGCCTGCCGCCTCACTCGGCGATTCTCTACGCGCCGGGCACGCCTCAGTGGTATCTGACCGAGCCGGCCACGGGCTCCTGGGAGCTGTTGTGGGCGCACTTCGCGGGCGCGCCGCGCTTCACCGACCTGACCGACTGGCCACGGAACCGCGACGGCGTCGGACTGATCGACACGGCCGACGCGTTCGACCGCGTTCGCGCGGCACTCGACGAGCTGGTCGACCTGCAACGCGAAGGACTGCCCCAACGGCCCGAGTTCGTGCTGAACGCGCTCGAGCGCACGTTGCTCTGGTGCGACACGGTCAATCCGCGCAGCCCCCGCGCGATGGTCGATCGTCGCGTGCGCACCGTGCTCGATGCGATCGCGCGCGCACTCGGTTCCCGGATGAGTCTGCGGTCGCTCGCTGCGGAGGCCGGTGTGTCGCCGACCCGGCTGTCGCACCTGTTCAAGAGCGAGGTCGGCATGAGCATCCCCGGCTACATCGAGTCGCGACGGCTTCAGTGGGCGCAGGACCTGCTACGAATGAGCGACCAGCCGGTTTCGCAGATCGCGCGGCAGACCGGGTGGAACGATCCACTCTACTTTTCCCGTCGATTCTCGCGCGCGGTCGGCTGCAGTCCGACGGTGTGGAGGAAGCGGCTCGCCGCGAACACGCCCGCAGACGCCGACGTCCTCAGCGACTGAGGCCTTCAGCGGCGGGCCGCCTTAGCGGCTGAGAAACACGACCACGCACCGTCCGGCGGTCGGGTAGTGGTCGCCGGCAGGCTCGCTGACCCCGTCGCTCACGATGTCGTCGGGGTGCGGAAGCGACGTGTCGATCACGCGATGCCACTGCCTCCCGGCGGGAGGGCTACACAGCGCGATTCGCATCCGCTGCGGAGATGCGTTGAAGATCAGAAAGAAGTCGTTGTCGTCGCGATCGGCCTTGATCTCTGCGCGGCTGCCGTCGATTCGCAGCGCGAACGTCCGCCCGATTCGCGACCAGTCGACGTCGTCCCCGGCTGGATCGTACCACGTGATGTCGGGCATATGGTTGAAGTCGGTATCCTCTCCGGTGTAGAACTCCGGACGCAGAAAGGCCGGATGCCTGAGCCGGAACCGGATCAGCGAGCGCGTGAGTTCCACCAGCGCCGCGTTCTCCCGCGCGAGGCGATAGTCGAACCACGACAGCTCGCCATCCTGGCAGTAGGCGTTGTTGTTGCCCATCTGCGACCGGCCAAACTCGTCTCCACCGAGCATCATCGGCGTCCCGAGCGACAGGAAGAGCGTGACCAGGAAGTTCTTCTGCTGACGCAATCGGGTCGACAGCACGACGGGATCGGCCGACGGGCCTTCGGTGCCGTAGTTCGCGGCGTTGTTCTCATCCATACCGTCGCGATTGTGTTCGCCGTTGCGTTCGTTGCGTTTGCGCGTGTAGCTGACCAGGTCGCGTAACGTGAACCCGTCGTGGCACGTGACGAAGTTGATACTGTGAAACGGCTTTCGCCCGTCGCGCAGGTAGAGGTCGGAGCTCCCGGTCAGCCGAGTCGCAAACGGCGCGGTCAGCCCGCGGTCGCCGCGCCAGAAGCGTCGCACGTCGTCGCGGTAGCGGTCATTCCACTCCGCCCACCGGCCACCAGGAAACGACCCGACCTGGTACGCGCCGCCGGCGTCCCACGCCTCGGCGATGAGCTTGGTATTCCTGAGGATCGGGTCTTCGGCAATACCTTCGAGCACCGGCGGGTTCGGCAGGAGATTGCCGAACGCATCGCGCCCCAGGATCGATCCCAGGTCGAACCGGAACCCGTCGACGTGCATTTCGACGACCCAGTAGTGGAGCGCATCGATAATGAGGCTGCGCATCACCGGGTGATTGCAGTTGAGCGTGTTGCCCGTTCCGGCGTAGTTGCGGTATCGCGACCGCTTCTCTTCGAGCATGTAGTAGATCGAGTTGTCCCACCCGCGGAACGATACGGTCGGTCCGTACTCGTTACCTTCCGACGTGTGGTTGAACACGACGTCCAGGATCACCTCGATCCCCGCTGCGTGCAGAGCGCGGACCATCTCCTTGAACTCGTCGACGGCGGCGCCGGGCGACGTATCGGAGGCGTAGCTCGCCTTCGGCGCGAAGAAGCAGAGCGTCGAATACCCCCAGTAGTCGCGCAACCGCGCTCCGGTGACCGGATCCCGGCGCGTGAACTCGAACTCGTCGAAGTCGTGCACCGGCAGGAACTCGACGCTGGTGACGCCCAGGCTCTGCAGGTAGGGGATCTTCTCTATAACACCGCGGTAGGTACCCGGGTGCGCAACGTCTGCGGAGTCGTGCGCGCTCAGGCCCTTGAGATGCACCTCATAGATGACGCTCTTGCGTAGCGGATAGTTCAGCGGCCGGTCTCCCAGCCAATCGAACTCTGAGTCGACGACGACGCACTTCGGAATGCCGGCGGCAGACCGGTCGCCAAGGTCGACCCTGTCGGGACCTTCTTCCGGATCGTAGCCAAGCTGATCGCGAATCCGCCACTCGAAGCCGGCGGTCAATGCGCGCGCGTACGGGTCAACCAGGTAGCACGAGCGGTTGAACCGGTGTCCGCGGTCGGGGTCGAACGGTCCGTCGACCTGATAGAGGTAGAGCTGCGACGCGCCCACCCCGGCGACCCATACGTGCCAGATATCTCCGGTCCGGTTAGCCTCTGGGTCCAGGTCGATCCGCTCGCGCGGTTCGGCGTCCTCAGCACCGTCGAACAGGCAGAGCGACACGGCGGTCGCGTGCCGACTGAAGACCGCGAACTGCGTCCCGCCGTCGATCACGGTCGCACCCAGCGGCGACGGTCGCCCCGCGTGACGCATCACAGCGATGCGCCGGCGTGGGCCGCCAGAAAGGCGCGCACGCGTTCGACCACTTCGTCCTGCCGGTCGGCGTGGATCCAGTGACCCGCGCCTTCGATCATCTCGATGTCGGCTTTGGGGAAGTGGTTGGTGATGACCGGGCGATCGCGTTCGGGACGCAGGTAGTCCGACTCTGTTCCACCGATGAACAGCGCCGGTCCGGTGTACGTCCCTTCGGCCTCCCACGACAGTATCGCGGCGTAGCTCTCCTTGACGCCGCGGACGTTCAGCTTCCACCGCAGGCCCGACTCACCACGAACCAGGTTCTTCAGCAGAAAGCTGCGAACCGCGGCGGCGGGGATCGCGTCGGCAAGCGCGCGATCGGCGTCGGTACGGTTTGAAATCGTCTCCAGCGGTAGCGAATCAAGCGCGTCGATCAACCCGGTGTGCGACGGATCGTAGCGCCGCGGCGCGATGTCGAGCACAACCAGCGCACGGACCATGTCAGGATGCCGTAACGCCAGATGCATCGCCACCTTACCTCCCATCGAGTGGCCGAGCACGAAGCTGCGGCCGTTCGCGGATTCTACGTCGCGCATCGATCGGGCGACCGCGTCGGCCATATCGGGATAGTCGATGGAATCGATGTGCGGAGAGTCGCCGTGGTTCGGCAGGTCGACAAGCACGCATCGGAAATGCGGTTCGAGTCCGCGGGCTATCCCGCGGAGATTCTCCCCTTCGCCGAACAGCCCGTGGAGCATGACAAGAGAGTCACCGGAACCGCAGGTGTGAACGGCGAGGCGCAATTACTTCTTTTTCTTCTTCGAGGTCGCGCGCTTGCGCGTGATCTCTTCGAGCACCCGCTGCTTCTCCGCGGCGCTGACCTGCTTTTCGGCCGCGGGCGCGGCTTCCCGGGCGTCTTCAAGCTTGCGCGCAGTTACCGGCGTGCCGTGACGGTCGGCGTCCTGCTTCGCCTTTCTGCGGCGCGCGGCGCGTCGCCACCCGAGCAGGACCGGCGACGCGACGAAGACCGACGAGTATGTACCGACGACGACGCCGATCATCAGGTTGAGCGCAAACAGCTGTACGGTACCGGTCGCGAAGATGAAGATCGCGGTAACGGCGAGCAACGTCGTGATGCTCGTGATCAGCGTTCGGCTCAAGCTCTGTGTGATGCTCGCGTTGATGATCGTCTCGAACCCGCTTTCGCGCATGACCTTCTCGTTCTCACGGATCCGGTCGAAGATGACGATCGTATCGTTCAGCGAGTACCCGATGATCGTCAGGATCGCCGCGATCGTCGCGGTCGATACCTCGATCTGGAAGGTGCCGATCAGCACCAGCATGAACGCAACGTCGTGCACGAGCGTCACGATCGACGATACCGCGTACGCCAACCGGAACCGGAACCAGACGTACGCCAGGATCAGCACCATCGCCATCGACGTCAGCAGGATCGTGTTGCGCGTCAGGTCCTGGCTGAACCGTGGCCCGACGAAGGTGTTCTCCAGTTCGGTGACCGAACCGGCACCATAGACGCCCGACAACAGGCTCACCACGCGGTCGCTCATGACCGAGCTGAAGTTCTCAATCTCTCCGGCGTCGCGAATCCGGACCGTGAACTGCCGATCTTCGAGCGGACCGATACTCTGCACCTGTACGCTGTCGATGTCCGCGAGCGTCGCGCGAACGGTATCCGCGGTGACGTTCGGGTCGGCGATTGCGACCCGCATGCTTAGACCGGCCTCAAAGTCGACACCAAGGTTGAACCCCTGGTTCAGGAGGGTGCCGGCAAGCCCGCCGATGATCACGACGATCGACACCGCGATCATCACGAACCGGATTCGGGTGAACTGGATTACCTTCATCTCACACCCCATCCCAGGCTGAGCTTCGTGCGTTTGAGCACCTCAGTCCCGAAGTCAAAGATCAGCCGCGACAGGAACAGCGCGGTGAACATCGAAGAGACGATGCCAACCGCGAGCGTGACCGCAAAACCCTGCACAGGACCGGCGCCGAGCTGACTCAGGAACAACGCGGCGATGAACGTCGTGACGTTCGCGTCCATGATCGTCCAGAATGCCTTCTCGAATCCGGCCTTCACCGCAGCGTGCGGGCTCTTGCCCAGCCGGTACTCTTCCTTGATGCGTTCGAATATGATCACGTTCGCGTCGACGGCCATACCGACGGTCAGAATGATGCCGGCAATACTCGTCAGCGTGAGCGTCAGGTTGAACACGCTCAGTATGCTGACGATGAAGAACAGGTTCATGATGAGCGCCAGATCAGCAATCGCGCCGGCTCCCGTGTAGTAGATCAGCATGAAGACGATCACGAGCGCGAAGCCGAGTGCGATCGAACGCAGACCCGCCTGGACCGCGTCGGCGCCAAGCGATGCGCTCACCGAATCCACGCTCACGATGTTCAGTCCAACCGGCAGCGCCGCGGTTCGCAGCACCGTGGCGATATTGCGCGCCTCTTCCTGATTGAAGCCGGTGATCTGAACCTGGCCGCCGGGTATCTCCTGGCGAATCGCCGCGCTCGTGCGCACGCGCCCGTCGAGCACGATCGCGAGACTCTCGCCGACGTTCTGCCGCGTGAGCGTCGCAAAAATCTCGGCACCCTCTCGGTTGAGCACGAAGTTCGCGGTGGGCTGATTGGTGAGCGGTTCGGATCCGACCTGCGCCTCGGTGATGTACTCGCCGGGCAGGCCAAACTGGTCGACGTTTTCGTAGATCGCTATGTAGCGGACCAGCTCCAGGATTCCGTAGCGGTCGGGAACGACATACGGCACGACGATCGTACCGGCGGGGACGAAATCCGGGACTCCGTCGATCTGCGGCGAAAAGCCGGGCTGCTCCTGCTGGAGACGAATCAGCGCTTCGGTGGCCGCACCATCGACCAGGTGGAACGCAAGACTTCCGCGCCCCTGGAGGTACGCCTCCACACGAGCGCGATCGGTGTCGCCGGGGACCTCGATCAGAATCTGATCGGTCCCTTCGAGCCGCCGGATGATCGGTTCGGTAACGCCGAACTGGTCGATGCGCGACGTGAGAACCGTCATCGCGAGTTCGATCGCCTGATCGACCTCGGTGTCGGTCGGCTGGCGCCCCAGGGTCTCGCGCAAGCCCTCACGGTCGGCTTCAACGATGACGCTCATCCCTCCGGCCAGATCGAGGCCGAGCGTGATGATGCTGTTCTGAACCGCCTTCAGGTCGAACAGTCTTTGAGAGTAATGTTGCTCGGCCACCTCGAAGACTTCCTGCTCGCCACGAAAACCGGCCAGCACGTTCGTGATCGTCCATTCGGACGGTACAGAGCGACCCTCCAGGCGATAGTTGTCGCGCGCGGTGGTGATCAGAAAACCGTACTCGTCCGGCAGTCGCTCATCGCCCTGGGTAACCGCCAGCTCGGTCAGCCGGTCGATCGTGCCGCGCGCCTGTCCACGGGCGTGCTCCCGAATCTGCTCTCTGCTTCCGGCGGCAAGCGCTTTGTCGGCTTCCGGAATGAAGAAGTACCACTGTACGGTCGGAAGTATGAAATAGACGCTGACACCGACAAGCGCCAGTACGACCAGCAAACGAAATCTCTTACTCATTGTTCACTCCGAGGGTTGCTAGCGATCCGGACCGATCTGCGCCAACCGGGATTCGCTCAAGATGTCGTCTACTCGGCGTCGTCTGCGTCGTCGTCATCATCTTCGACGACTTCTTCAACCTGCTTCTCCGCCTTCTTGGACGGTCGTCCCTGCTCAAGCACGTTGGAGATCGCGGACCGCGAAAACGTCAGCTTCGTATTCGTGTCGACCTTCAGAACGACGGTGTCGTCCTTGATCGACTGGATCGTACCATGGATACCGCCGATCGACGCCACGCGGTCGCCCTTCTTCAGCGCCTCAAGCATCTTCTTGGTCTCTTTCTGTTTCTTGTTCTGCGGTCGGATGATCAGAAAGTAGAAGATCACGAAGACCAGACCGAACGTCAGAAGGGTCGGCATGATCGAAGCCGGACCCGCCGACGGGTCTGCGCCGGGCGCGGCCATGAGCAACGGATATTGAGCAAACAGCTGGCTCACGAAATGGTTCATATTACTACCTCTTTGGTTCCGGGCAACGTACCATGGATGGGTGGCGCAGTCAACGAAGCGCTATACGGCAATGATCTTCTTCACTTCGTCCGGAACGGTGTAGATCCCGAACAACCTCTTGATTCGATCCTCGTTCAGACCATCGATACCAGTCTTTTCGCCGAAGAATCGGATGAACTGCTCCATCTCATCGGGAAGCCCGGAAAAAAGTGCCGAGCAGAACGCCGCACGGTAGAGCCCCTGCTCCGCAAGCTCCATCGTCGACAGCGAACCGTATTGACGCTGCGCGCGCCGATCCACAACCGCGGCGTCACCCTGAAACCCGATGGTGAATACAAACTCGGAACGCTTCATCGATCAATCCTGCGAAAAGAGAGGGGAAGCCGTCCGGCTTCCCCTCACCAAACTACATCATGCCGCCCATGCCGCCCATGCCGCCCATGCCACCCATGCCGCCGCCGGCAGCGGCCGCAGCACCGTCGTCCTTCTCCGGAAGATCGGTGATCGCGCACTCGGTGGTAAGAAGCAGCGCAGCAATCGACGCCGCGTTCTGCAGCGCGCTGCGCGCGACCTTCGCCGGATCAATGATCCCGGCCTTGACCATATTCGTCCACTCCATCTTCTGGGCGTCGAAGCCATGGCCCTTCTTTTCGTTCTTTGCCTTGTCGGCGATGATGCTTCCATCAACACCCGCGTTCGTCGCGATCTGCCGAATCGGCTCTTCAAGAGCGCGCATCACGATCCGGAATCCGACCTTCTCATCGTCATCCATCTTCGACAGGTCGGACTTCTCGAGCGCCGGGACCGCCTGAATCAGCGACAGCCCACCGCCAGGAATGATGCCTTCCTCGATCGCGGCGCGCGTAGCAGAGAGCGCGTCTTCGACCCGGTGCTTCTTCTCCTTGAGCTCGACCTCGGTCGCGGCACCGACGTTGATGACCGCGACGCCACCGGCGAGCTTCGCGAGCCGCTCCTGAAGCTTCTCGCGGTCGTAGTCGCTCGTCGTGTCTTCGATCTGCGCCTTGATCTGCGCGATTCGGTCCTTGATATCCGACGCCTTGCCTTCGCCGTTGATGATGGTCGTATTCTCTTTGTCGATCTTGACTGTCTTCGCCTGGCCGAGCTGATCGAGCTCGGTGCTCTCGAGCTTCAGACCGAGCTCCTCGCTGATGACCTGGCCACCGGTGAGGATAGCGATGTCTTCGAGCATGGCCTTGCGACGGTCACCGAAGCCCGGCGCCTTGACCGCACACGCGTTGATCGTTCCCCGGATCGTGTTCACGACGAGCGTCGCGAGGGCTTCACCCTCAACGTCCTCGGCAATGATCAGGATCGGGCGGCTCGCCTGCGCGACCTTCTCCAGGATCGGGAGGAGGTCCTTCATGCTCGATACCTTCTTGTCGAAGATCAGCACGTACGGATTGTCGAGCACTGCGGACATCGTGTCACGGTTCGTCGCGAAGTACGGGGAGACGTAGCCGCGGTCGAACTGCATGCCTTCGACGAACTCGGTCGTCGTCTCGATGGTCTTCGACTCTTCAACGGTTATCACGCCGTCCTTGCCAACCTTCTCCATCGCGCCGGCAATCTCGTTACCGATCTCCATGTCGTTGTTCGCGGAGATCGACGCAACCTGGGCGATCTCTTCGCGGTCCTTGATGGTCTTCGCCGCCTTTCTGATCTCTTCGACGGCGATCGTAACCGCAGAGTCGATGCCGCGCTTGAGCGCCATCGGGTTGATACCGGCTGCGACGCTTTTCAGCCCTTCCTTGATGATGCTATACGCAAGAACGGTCGCGGTGGTGGTGCCGTCTCCAGCAACGTCATTCGTCTTGGTTGCGACTTCCTTGAGAAGCTGCGCACCCATATTCTCAAACGCGTCTTCGAGTTCGATCTCTTTCGCGACCGATACGCCGTCCTTCGTTACGGTCGGGGCTCCGAACTTCTTGTCCAGGAGCACGTTACGACCCTTCGGTCCAAGCGTTACCTTCACAGCGGCGGAAAGCTTCTCCACGCCGTGAAGAAGGCTTCTGCGCGCTTCTTCGTTAAACTTCAATTGCTTTGCCATTGTCTTCCTCTCTTGATGAGTGGTTTGGATTTGGTTTGAGACTCGCTCAGTGCAATGGAAAGATACTGATGAAAACCACGAACGCCAAGATTGACGCCCGATTTTGTCTTTGCCCGGCGCGCCGATTCGTGGTACAAGGTGATGTGCGCGATGTCACGCTGCTGCTATCCGTTGCGCTGTATACAGATGGTGATACGGCGGGCTCGACGGCCGACCGAATCGGCACGCTGTGCGGCATCCTCTCCGTCTCCGGGCTCGAAGCGCCTGTTCTGTGGAGCGCTCCGGCCGCAGACCTTGCCGCGATTGCCTCCCCGTCGAAACCGGAAGTCCTCCATCCGCTGATCGACCGGCTTGAGCGCTGCGGCGACCGGATCGCCCCGATGGGCCTCACCGGTGCAGACCACTGCGCACTGCTGATCGACGAGATTCGTCGTGACCTGGAGTGGTCGATCTCCAACTCGTGGTCAACAGGAACCGCCGACACGCTCGACCTTCGACCGGTCGCGCTCTGCCCGATCGCCGATCCATTCCGCCCGGAAGCCGATACGCTCTACCGCAGCCACCCGCTGCCGGTGATCCGGATCGCCACCGACGCACGCCGCGTCATTGCCGTTGCCCCGGACGGCGTGCTGCCGGTTGTGTGCGGATCGCGACTTGCACGCCCGGTCACCGGCGGCGCTCTTGGCCGCGCGATCCGGCGGTCGGCGGCAGCAGCCGCGGGAAGCGCAGCGTCGGCGCCCGGCGTCGTCGTCTGGGCAGAGCCGTGGATAGACGCGTCGGCGCTGAGCGAACTCATCAGCGCGTACGCGTCGCTGGTCGCGCGCCACCGCATCAGGCCGGCGATCCCGGCGCTCACCGGAGAGCCGGCAGCCGCGGACCGCACCGCCCCCGCCGAACGCGGGGCGGTCGCGATCCCGTCACACGTCGCCGCGTGCGTCGGTGCGCGACGGCTGATCGGACTCAGGTCGGGCCGAGCGTCACGACTCAGGACCCGTCGGGTCCTGGAGGCAGCATGCGGGCTGGGCGCGATCATCGCGCAGCCCGCCGGCGAAGACTCCGCGTGCCAAACGCCACCGCCGGCGTTCCGGCGCGACTTCATCGCGAGCATGCTCGGCACCGCGGTGATCGCCGGCGACCAGATCGCGATCGCGGTGGCAGATGGACACTACTGCGGCGTGGCAACCGACGCCGACTTGCTGCGCTTCGATCAGCCGGCGATCTCGATCGCGACGGTCGCCGAAGCAGCTCCCGCCGGCACCGCATCGGTTGCGATTGAGACCGTTGAGAGCTGCTTCTCATTCGAGACCGAGTCGAGCCGCGGGCTCCACATCAGGTCCGCGGTCGTGACGCCCGACGCGGCCGCGGAGCTGCAGACCGAGCTCACGCTCGTCAACGGACACGACACGCTCGTCATGACGCGCACGATCGCGGTGACGGCGGGAGGCAGAATCTCCACGATCCTGTCCAACGGTGTACCGATCGCGCCCGATGCGGTGGTGTCGATCCGCTACAGCGACGGCAGCGGCGCGCGGGTGCGACCCGGCGGCGGCGACGCGTCAGGAGCGCCCGACCTGGTGACACCGCTCCAGGGCCACAGCTTCACGGTTGAGGATGCGACGGGCGCGTTCACGGTCGTCGCAGTCGACACCGACGGGAGCCCGCTATCGTGGACACTCTCCATCGGTCCCGACCCGACGTCGGACCGACGCGCGCGGCGTCGGAACCGGCGTGCTCACGGTACACCGCTACGCGCGTACATCGGCGGGTGCGTAGCGCTTCGGCCGCGATCGGTGGACACGGTCGCGCTACTGATCGCTCCGTGCGATCGGCCGAACGAACTTCAGGAGCGGGCGCTATCGGATCGGCTGCCGCACGCGGTGCTGATGGACATCGCGGCTGCTGCCGCGTCGACGCGCCGATAGGTGGTGCCGAAACTGTCTTGCGCCGGGACCGCGCCGGGCGGATCCGCAGCGTCAGGAATCGGCGGGGTCAGGAATCGGCGGTCTGTTCGACCTCAGTAGTGGGGCCGGCAGGAAGCGTGAGCCGAAATGTGCTGCCGCACCCCTGCACGCTTTCGGCGCTGATGGTGCCTCCGTTGCGCGAAACGTAATCCCGGGCCAGCATCAGACCGAGCCCGGTGCCGCGTTCTCCCCCCGTGCCCGAACGGCTGATCGACCGTCCCAGATCGAAGAGCCTGCACAGATCGTCCGGGGCGATCCCGACGCCGGTATCGGCCACCACGATTGTCACGGTCTCGCTGTTGGAGCGCGCGGTGATCGTAACGGCGCCGTCCGAACCGGTGAACTTGATCGCGTTGTTGACCAGATTTCGTACGACGGTGTTGATCATGTCGCGATCGGCGAAGCACGTCGTCCCGTCAGGGATGTCCACGCGAACCGAAACGCCCTTCTGTCTGGCTGCGGCGCTGAAGACCTGAACGGCATCGGAGACGATGCGCGCGACGTCGATCGCGCGGGGTGCGATAGTCGTAGTACGCCTCTGGCTGCGCGCCCATTCGAGCAGGTTCTCCAGCAGATGGTACGTCTTCTCCGCCGATCCGTAGAGGTTCTCTATCAGTTCCTGCGCGGTTTCGCTGTCCAGATCGTCGGAACAGTCGCGCAGCAGCTCGAGCGCGCCGAGCAGACCCATGAACGGCCCGCGCAGATCGTGACCGATGATCGAAAAGAGTCGGTCCTTGGTCGCGTTCAGCTCGTCGAGCTGTTCGCGCTGACGCTTGATCGTCACGTGAGCAACGATGCGCGCAAGAACCTCTTCCTGGTTGAACGGCTTTGTGATGTAGTCGACGCCTCCGGCCCGAAACCCGCGAACCTTGTCCTGGACGTCGGTGAGCGCACTGATGAAGATGACGGGAATCCCGGCTGTCCGCTCGTCGGACTTGAGCGCGCGGCACGTCTCGAACCCGTTCATCCCGGGGAGCATGATGTCGAGCAGAATCAGATCGGGTTGCTGCTCACGAGCCAGACGAACCGCCCGCTCGCCATCCTGACTCACAAGAACGGTGAAGCCTTCGTCGTCGAGGTATCGATAGAGCACGCCCAGGTTGTTCGTGTTGTCGTCGACGATCAGGACGAAGGTCTCGTTCCGGTCACTCATCGGACACTTCCGGATTTGCCCCACCGTTTCGGGCGCGAGAGAGATACTCGGCAAGCCTGTTGATCTGGAACTCCTGCGCCATCTGCATGACTCGTAGAGCGAACACTTCGCACCCCGGCTCCTCCTGGATCCGCGCGGCCTCGTCAAGGATTCGCTTGATGTTTCCCGCGGCGACCAGCGCCGCGATATGGTCGATCCGCTCGGTCGGTACGCAGCTTGCCCCCGCCGCCGCGGGTCGGTCGGAGCCGGACTGCTCTTCCTTGTCGGACGCGTCGGTCGGATGACCGCGGTGAGTCCAGACGATCCCTGTGTGCCGCCGGATCGAATCGAGCAGGTCGGATTGCTGGAGCGGCTTCGCAAGGAAGTCGTCAAAGCCGACGCGGACGCACTCGTCACGAATGCTCGCCGCGACGCTCGCCGACACCGCGACGACGGTCGGCTTCACCGTACGCGGATCCGAGTGAATCGTCCGGATCGCCTCGAACCCGTCCATGACCGGCATCACCAGATCCATCAGCACGATGTCAGGTTCGTTCGCACGCAGCTGTTCGAGTCCGGCCGCCCCGTCGGAGGCTTCGATGACGGTGAACCCGAGCGGTTCGAGCATGCTGCGCGCGACGCTGCGGTTCTGCCACTTGTCGTCGACGACCAGCACCGTGATCGGCGGGCCCTCGAACCCGACGATCGCGCTCGCCGGGCGCGGGGCGTCTGGCGATACGTCCGACTCTGAGACCGCAAGCGTCACGCGAAACAGGCTTCCGCGGCCAAGCTCGCTCGACGCGTGAACTCTGCCGCCCATCGCTTCGGCCAGGCGCTGCACGATCGCAAGGCCCAGCCCGGTCCCCTCCTCGCTCTGCACGTGCTTGGTCAGCTGCCGGAACGGTGTGAAGACCTCGTCGATCTGATCGGCCGGGATGCCGATGCCGGTGTCTTCGACCTCCAGGCAAAGCATACCCGACTCGAAGCCGACCCTGAACCAGATCGTGCCTTCCTCGGTGAACTTCACGGCGTTGGTCAGGAGGTTGAGCGCGATCTGACGGATCCGCTTTTCGTCGCCGGCTATCGACTGCGGCAGCGGATCGTTGAACTCGACCACCAGATCGAGTCCCTTGCGGTGCGCCTGCAGCTTGACGATGTCGGCAATGTCGACCAGGAAGGGCCGCAACTGGAACGACGCGTGCGACAGCGTGAGCCGCTGCGCCTCGATTCGAGATATGTCGAGGATGTCGTTGATGAGATTGAGCAGGTGGTTGCCGCTCTTTTCTATGATCGCGATCGCCTCCTTCGTACGATCGTCGAGCGACGTGTCGTGCGACAGGATCTGCGCGTACCCAAGGATTCCGTTGAGCGGGGTACGCAGATCGTGGCTGACGTTCGCCAGGAACTGCGTCTTGGTGTTACTGGCGGCCTCGGCTTCCTGCTTCGCGATCAACAGCTGCTGATTCGCCTCATGGACCTTCTGAAAGCTCTCCTTCAGATGCTCGCTCGTCACGCGGAAACAGCGGATCAGCGTACCGATCTCATTGATCGAGCTCGTTGGCCAGTCCAGGTCCTCCTGCCCGGTGACCTTGTCCGACAGGCTTTCGGCGACGACGGTAAGCTTCGACAGCGACGCAAGCATTCGCCGCGACAGGAGCGCCGACAGCAGGATCGTCGCGGTGATGATGAGGATGATCAACAGAAGCGTCGACCGGTACCGGGTGGTCATCGCAGCCTCGTAGGGCGCGGTCGGTGCACCGAGCACGATCGACCACGCCGAGTACTGCCCGGTCCGGTCGTGCGTCATGAACTCCGCGTCGTACCAGCGGCGCTGCTGCGGCGCAGCACCCGCTGCAGCGGTCGACTCCGGCAGCCTCAGGTAGAGATTCGGACCGATGCGTTCGGACGCGGCGGGCAGCAGATCGTCCACGCGGGTGTACGGCGTGATCCTGTCGTTCGTCGACACGAGCGCGATGCCGTTCCCGTCGACGACCGTCACGGTGATGTCCCAGTTGGACGTCAGCCGATCGAGCATGTCGTGTAGCCTGCCAACGTCGAGCACGCCGACAACCGCGCCGGCGAGCACGTCGCGCTGGACGATCGACACCCCCAGGAGCACCATGTGTCCGTCGCCGGTCGGCTTGGCGAGGGCGTTGGACGCGACGCCGTTCATGCCGGTGAGTACCTGCGTGAAGTACGGCCACTGCGCCAGCGGCGCGCCAGAGAGGATCGTCCGCGCGGTGTTCATCGGCTCGCCGACGACGACCCGACCGATCGGATCGATGACCGCAAGCGCCTCGAAGTCGGGGCTCGACATTCGTAACAGCGACATTTCGGCGCGCAAAAGCCCCATCTGCCGGGAGTCGTCGGGCTGGGCGAACGCAGCCAGCGAGTGGAGCGTCTGGACCTTGTCGCCGAGCCACGCGTTGACCGCCTGACGCGTCGATACCGCGGTAATCGACAGCCGCGCCTCGATCTCTTCGCGCGCGCGCTGCATCTCATCGCGCGCGCTTACAACCAGGATCACGATCGCGGGGATCAGCACGAACGCAACGACGATCAGAACGATGACCTGCGCGAAATCAAACGCGGGGCGGGCATCGGTCGGCTCGAGCCGTGGCGCGTAGTACTGAACGATGCTGACGAGCACCGCCGCGAGGAGCGCGTTCAGGATGCCGTTGATCGCCCTGTTGAGCGTCAGCACGAAGGCGGCCTCACTGGCGACTCCCAGCATCGAAGAGTGCGCGACGAAGGCCAGCGGTATACCAACGAGCAGCCAGAACACGGTGTCGAGCAGCATGAGGTTGTGCGAGTGGCGACGGTACAGCAGCCCGACGACCAGCACTTCGAGCGTCAGTACGATGAACAGGTACCCGTGTCCCCAGAGGAGCAGCGTGTAGGTCGACGCGACCGCGGCCGAAAGGAGCGCCGGTAACCAACCGTAGTAGTGCAGAACGGTCAGCAGCATGACCGATCCGAACAGGAACTCCACCCCGTAGAAGAGCGGCAGCTGCGCGACGTTCCCCAGGTAGGCCAGAGCAGTCAGCACGATCCACCCGATCACGCCGCGAACGGAGGCGTCGTGGCGGCAAATCGCGTACCCGCCGCGAATCGACGCGAATGATCGCATCACGATTGCTCCCTCGCTGCCGCGGCGAGCTCTCCGGCGACGACGGTCGTGATTCCGTCGCTCAACAGCTCGAGTCCGCCGTGTTCGCTCACGCGTTCGACGACACCGGTGGTGCGCGTGCCGTCCGGTGCGGTCACCGTTACCGGCTCACCGACCCGCCACAG
>RECL01000376.1 GCA_007694025.1 Spirochaetaceae bacterium | reverse complement strand
GTACCACGATCGGCGTGGATCCCGCGGCCCGTTCGCGCGCGGCGACGATCGCCGGCGCGGGGAGGGTGGTGTTTGAGAACGTCGGCGTGGCAGAACTCGCGGCCGACGGCGGGGCTGCTGCCCGCGCGTCTGCGTTTGGAGCCGCGATCGAGCGCACCTCGATGCTGTCGGTGGTGATCGACGGACCCGACGAGTAGAGCCAGAGGCTCAGGTAGTAGTCATCGCCGTGATCACCGGTTCCAAAGAGCGGCGCTTCGCCACCCGGGTCGATCGCGATCCAGTAGTCGGCGTTCCAGTACGAGCCATCCCACGCGATGTACTCGCCCGTGTACGTGCCCGCCTGGTGTTCGACGTACCGGCCCGCGTAGATCGTCTGCGGGAAGGCGGGAAAGAGGAGCGCCTGCGGCGCGTAGACCCAATCGATCGCCAGGTAGGTGCTACCGTCGTCGCCGGGCCTGCCGCACCCGGTGGTCACAGCCGCAAGAACGACGACGACTGCTAACACACTCACGAGTCGAAGACCAGTCGATTTCAGCACGAGTTTCATGATCACCTCCAGGTAGAGTGACCAAAGGATTGCACGAACCGTGCCAGGGCTCAGCGCCATCCGTACGGCCGCCGCGGGAGCCGCCGGCCGACGCCGGCCGAACTTCGGTTGCGACCGACGCAACCGGGGTAGCGTGGGGGGGCAGTTTGGGTGAGTCCGACGCGAGCGATGAGCCGGGGCCTGTTCGGCCGCGCTTGAACCGCCCGATCAGCGCCGGAACTCAAGGGTTTTGCCCAACCAATCTCGTGTCAGTCGCGGCCGTTTCTTGCCGACCCTTCGGCTACGCTCCAATCCGCCACCTCGCCTGTGACCGCCGCGTACAGGGTCTCGGGCGCGATGTCCTGTCCGTGTGGCCATGTCACGGCACCCAGGACTACCCGGGCCTGGCGGAAGTAGTCCGGATCCTTCAGCTCACGAAAGACTCCGTGGTCCAGATATGGCTTCATGTCGAAGATTCCTTCACGTCCACCGACCAGTTCGACACGTATCCGGTATTCCTCCAGAGGTTCGACGCGTACGGCATCCCAGTACATCAGGTCTCCTTCACAGCGGTTCGATCTTGTATGGGGTCTCACCGGCGACCGCAAGATCCCAGTCGGCAGCCAGCTCGTCTTTGCGGAGCTCGATCCATGCTTGGACGAGCCGCAGTTGCTTGGTGGGAAGCTCACCAGCGAGCACTGAACCGTCTACGATCCGGAACACGGCTTCCATCCCGGAGTAGAGCGCATGAATGTGGGGCTCACTATGCTGTTGGTTATCCATGAAGTACATGCGTATGATGATTCCGTAGAACATCGATATCACCGGCATCGATGGTACCTCCCAACTGCTGAGATCCTGATGCACTTGCCAAACCGGGCCGCACTCTGCGCTGCGGGTCGACATCAAGCCATTGTAGATTCAGAACGCCCGTAGAGGCAAGGAACGATCGCTTCGTGTCCGGTTCGCCGGCCGACGCCGGTCGAACTGCGGTTGCGTCCGACGCAACCGGGGTAGCGTGGGGTGGTTCATCGCCGCCGATGCGTCCCGTCGTCCGCTCGGTTAGAAATCCATTAATCTCGCTCGACGACGGAGTTCTGGTAGCAGATCGGATGCGCGGCGGTGTATGTATGGTCATGGTGAAGTATCTCGGTGCCATCGTAGCGCTTGCTCTTCTGGGTTCGTGCGTCGTCATACCGGACCGGGCGTTCGATCAGCGACGGTACCTCGGCCAGGGCGAGCACGATCCGTCGATCTACTCGGGGCCACCGAATGGAACGTTTCTCCCCGTGTTCACTCTGGAGTCCCACCGCAACGTCCGCGGGCGGATCGTGTCGCTCCTGCTCGTCGAGTTCATCGACGACCCGCGCTACTACATGCTCGAGCTCCAGGAGGCTGTCGACGGACAGCACACCGGGATGATCGCGCTCCTCTATCATCACGCGAACGCGTCGGTTGACGTCTACTTCACACCGGGGCTTCAAGTTGACCGGAGCTCGTATACCGCGCTCCTGAACGATGTGTCGTTCATCGAAGCGGAGTTCGACGCGACGCTCGCGCTCACCGACACCGGCCTGTCGGCCGATCTGACGCTCGTCGACCGATTCGGAGATCTGGTGACGCTCTCCATCCGCGAGGGCAGCTCTCGAGCGTCCGAGAAACCGAACGGACTGCTCGCGCCGATCGCAAGCGGAAGCGACTCACCCGATCGATTTCCGTTCATCTACCTGAAGCGATTCACGTTGATCCCGATTCGTGGGAGCCTGATCGACCTGCGAATTGGAGGGCGGCGGCAACGGATCGATACGATCCCTGCGATCGTGAACGGACGCCGCGTGTACAATGCCAAGTACTCGTTTGAGAACGTGATGATCGACTGGAATCTCGATCGCCACGAGTCCGTGACGCCGCTTCCCTACGTACCGCGAGTCTCAGAATCGGTTACGGCAGACGGGACCATGCGCGTCCTCAACGACAACCACGGGTACCCGGAGGTTGAGCGGATAGTCCGCTTCGTCGGCGACAACGCGTTCGTTCTGATCTTCTCTCCCTCGTTTCCCGATGTCACCGCGCTTGCCGACCGAGTCACCGTGGACGGGCGATTCTCCGTTCAGGTGGATCAGAATGAGGGAATACTCGGCGGGTGGTACCGGGTGACGCAGCAGCGCGACGTGACCCTGATCGAGCTCGGAATCGAGAAGGGATGGCAGCCGATGCCCGGAGCGCTGTGGATGAACGGGTATCGCTGGACCGCGCTGATCGAGCGCTCGCCAGACTCGTCACACCTGACAACCAGCTGGCGCAACGAGCGGTAGGGCAAACAGAAAGGGGCGAACCAGGGGCGAAATCGATCAAAGCCCGTGCGAAGCGCAGCTTTCCGTCGACGCGGCAACCGGATCGGGGCTGCGTCGCCCGTACTCTCGTTCCGCCTCCCACAGTCAACGAAGCTCGAGGCGATCGTAGCGCGTGCTCGAGAGCAACACACGGAGTTCGCGGTTACTCACTGGAGTGATGCTGTCGCGTGATCCGGCCGACGAATCTGATCAACCACGAAGCGCAGCTTCACCACCGTATCCGTGGTCGGAACGGCGTGATCGCGGTCCACCGAGCGATCGATCCGGAGTTGACGCAAGTGCGCCAATGGCGTATAGTTGATCATGAGGTTCGTGGAGACGCCCGTCTTCACCAAGACTGTGGGGATGCTCCTCTCGGATGACGAGTACCGATCACTGCAGAGTGTGCTGATGCTTCGACCTGACCAGGGAGCCTTGATACGGGGGACGGGAGGTCTGCGGAAGATGCGGTGGGGTGGGCATGGCCGCGGGAAGCGCGGCGGCCTGCGGCTCATCTACTACTGGGACAAGACGACCGAGACGATTTACATGCTGTATGTTTATGCCAAGACGGATCAGGAGGACCTTACGCCGCAGCAGTGCCGGCTGTTGAGTCGTCTGGTGCGGGAGGAGTTCAGATGAACGAGCAGGATTTCGCCAAGCTCTCTGAGAGCATACAACAGGCCGGCAAAATCAGGCGCGGCGCGATGAGAGCATCCAGGATCACGACTGTCGAGCCACAAGACGTGCGGGCCATTCGCGCGGGGTTGGACAAGACTCAACGCGAGTTCGCGATGATGATAGGAGTCAGCGTAGCAACCCTGCAGAACTGGGAGCAGGGACGACGGAGACCGGAGGGACCCGCGCAGGCACTCCTGAAGGTCGCTGCGAGGAATCCGAAAGCGGTAGCGGAGGCACTGAAGAGCTGAGTCGCCCGTACTCTCGTTCCGCCTCCCGCCGTCCACGAAGCCGCGCTTCCGTGGTATGCTTTGATCATGCCTACGCGCATGTCCGTGTCTGCGGATCTGGAGCGCGAGCTTCTCACCGCAGACGATTTCCTGGAGTGGCTCATCCCGGGCCGTCACGCCGACCTCATCGACGGAGAGATCCGGATGCACTCGCGCGTGTCGACCAGACACGCGGACCTGCTGAACTTCGTCGACCGGCTGCTCGGAACGTACGTCGACCGACACGGTCTAGGGCTTCTCTATCGCGAGGTTGTTGCGGTCAAGCTCGCGTCGCGCAACGTCTTCCTGCCCGACCTTGCGTTCTACCGAGCCGAGCGTGCTGGCCTGGTCCGCGACACACACATCGAGGGCCCACCCGACCTGGTCGTGGAGGTCCTCAGCAAGCGAACCGCCGACCGTGACGTCGGGCCGAAGTTTGCCGAGTACGAGCAGCACGGCGTCACCGAGTACTGGATCCTCGACCCCGACAC
>RECL01000147.1 GCA_007694025.1 Spirochaetaceae bacterium | reverse complement strand
TCGCGGCGGCTGATTCCTGCCGGAAGTTTCTGATGGTCGAACCGTACGTCGCGATGCTCAGTTTTTCCACGAAGGGAAGCGCTGAGCACACCGACGTCGACAAGGTAAAAGCGGCGCTCGCGCTGGTTAAGTCACGAGCGCCAACGCTCCACGTCGACGGCGAGCTCCAGGCGGATGCAGCGCTCGTGCCGTCGGTCGCGGAGAAGAAGGCTCCGGGCTCCGACGTCGCAGGCCGCGCGAACGTGCTCGTGTTCCCGGACCTGGGGTCGGGCAACATCGGGTACAAGCTCGTACAGCGACTCGCCGGAGCCGAGGCGTACGGGCCGTTCCTGCAGGGGTTCGCCAGGCCGGTGAGCGATCTCTCCCGTGGTTGCTCGGTCGACGACATCGTCAATACCGCCGCGGCGACGCTGTGTCAGGGAGCCTGAATGAACATCGCGCTCGTCGGATACGGTCAGATGGGCCGCATGGTGCACGACATCGCGCTGGGCCGAGGGCACTCGGTGGTAACCGTCGTCGATCCGACAATCGTAGACCCGACGACCGTTGATCCGGCCACCGATGCGGCGGCCGCGGCCGGTGGCCCCGTGTACGCCCGGGCTCTCGCGCCGGAGCTACTGACGGGAGTGGACGTCGCGATCGAGTTCTCGCTCGCGGCTGCGGTCGTCGACAACGTCCGCGTCTACGCGGCGGCTGGAGTTGCCGCGGTGATCGGAACAACCGGCTGGACCGATCGAGTCGACGCTGTCGCGTCGACCGTCGCTGATGCCGGAGTCGGGCTCGTCTACGGGTCAAACTTTTCGATCGGCGCGCACGTCTTCTTTCGGGTAGCGGCGTCGGCTGCACGGCTGGTTGCCGATCTGGACGAGTACGACGCGACGATCCATGAGATCCACCATCGCAGGAAGAAGGACAGCCCGAGCGGGACCGCGCTCACGCTTGCAGAGCACGTTCTGCGCGCGCTGCCAGCGAAGACGACGATCGAAACCGGCAGACTCGATCGCGCGCCGCACGCGCACGAACTGCACGTCAGCTCGACACGGGGCGGAGCGAACCCGGGCTGCCACACGCTCTATCTGGACTCTGAAGCCGACACGATCGAAGTGCGTCACCAGGCACGGTCGCGAATCGGCTTCGCCAGCGGCGCGGTTCGCGCCGCCGAATGGATAGCCGGTCGAACCGGACTCTACACGGTTGACGACTTCGTCAACGACACGCTCGACCCGGAGCACAGGGGGACACAATGCTGAATGGCGTCTACACCGCGCTTGTCACACCGTTTAACGCCGATGGATCGCTCGACGAGCAGGCGCTTCGCGAGCTCGTCGACTTCCAGATCGCCGGTGGCGTGGCTGGAATCGTCCCGGTCGGCACGACCGGCGAAAGCCCGACAGTGACCCACGATGAGAACATCCGGATCGTCGAGATCGTCGCCGACCAGGCACGCGGACGCACCGTGGTGATCGCCGGCACCGGCTCAAACTCGACCGCCGAAGCCGTCCGGATGACCCGGCTCGCTGCGGAAGTCGGCGCCACCGCGACGCTGCAGGTCGCGCCGTACTACAACAAACCAACTCAGGAAGGCCTCTACCGGCACTTCACCGAGGTCGCCGAATCAAGCCGACTGCCTGTCGTTGTCTACAACATCCCCGGGCGCACGTCGGTGAACGTTGAGCCCGCGACTATCCTTCGGCTTGCCGAGCACGACAACGTGACCGCGGTCAAAGAGGCGAGCGGCAGCATGGCGGTCGCGATGGAGGTCATCGCGGGCGCGCCTGCGTCGTTCGCGGTCGTCTCCGGTGACGACAACCTGACGCTTCCGCTGATGTCGCTCGGCGCGACCGGTGTCATTTCGGTCGCGAGCAACATCGCGCCGAAGCAGATGGTCGAGCTCGTCAGCCTCGCCGCCGCTGGCCGATTCGACGACGCAAAGAAGCTGCACTATCGCCTGTTGCCGCTGTTCCGCGCGATCTTCGTCCAGACCAATCCGATCCCGATCAAGTACGCGCTCGCGCGACGCAAGATGATCGTAGAAAGCTACCGGCTGCCGCTGTGTCCGCTGTCGGACTCCGATCGCGCTATCGTCGATCGCGCGATCGATCAGGTGATGCCGGAGTAGCCGTACCGGAGGGATCGCCGTCCGCCCGATAGCCGCCGCGGATCAGCTCATCGGCGAACCGGGCAAACTGCGCCGGGCCGATACGCTCGGCGCGCAGATCGAGCGAGATCCCGGCGCAATCGGCGGCGGCGCGCAGTCGATCAACCGGGAGTCCGCTTCGCGCGCCAAGCACCGGCAGATTGTTCGCAATCGTCTTGCGGCGGCTCGAAAAGAGGGCGCGCGCGACCAGGGTCGTCACCGCACGCGTGCTCGTGTCGGTCGGTCTGACATCGAGCACGACGATCGATGAGGTGACTTCGGGCGCCGGGTAGAAGCTGCCGGCCGACAGGTCGCCGGCAAGACGCACATCGGCACACGTCGCGCACAGGACGGTCAGCGGCGAGTAGTCGCGGCCGCCGACCGGTGCGGCCATGCGCCGGGCCATCTCCTTCTGAACCGTAAACACCATACGCATCGCGGTGTCGGCGAGCCCGGGGTGCTCAAGCAGCGTCGTGACGATAGCGGCCGCGGATCGATACGGAAGATTCCCGACGATCCTCTCGGGTGCCCGCCCGGCTTCGCGCGCCCGGTCGTACGCGCACGCGATCGTCCGCGCGGCGTCTCCGGCCACAACCGGAACGCGCTCGGCAAATCGGTCGCGCAGCACCGCGATCAGACCATGGTCAACTTCAAACGCGGTTACCGATGCACCGCGATCGACAAGGATCGCGGTGATCGCGCCGAGTCCGGGCCCCACCTCCCATACCGACATTCCGTCCACCAGATCGAGCAGATCAACGATCCGCTCGCGCGAACGCCGGTTGACCATGAAGTTCTGTCCCCATCGCTTCTTGAGCGCGAGTCCGTACCGGGCGAGTACTTCGCGTATCGCGCGCGGACTGTCGTCAACATCGCTCCAATCGAGCGGAGCCGCGTCAGCCACGATCGTCACCCGCAACCAGGATCCGACGGCTCCAGCTTCCACGCGTAGTGACCGCACAGCCCACCGTGATAGCAGCCGCGGCCATCGCGGCGCCGACCCCACCCGAAAACGGTCCGCCCGGCGGCGGCGCGATCCCGCGGAACCACGAAAAGAAGTACCCGAGCAGATCGAGCACGGCTGCAAGCAAGCCAAGAAGCGGTACCGAAAGCTGCGCGATTACGGTCACCCCGAGCATGCTCAAGCCGATCGCAACCAGTCCTACGGTCATGAATCCAAGCACGACCGGTCCCATCACAACCGTCGCGACCACGCCGACGGGGTAGACGACACCGAACCGCGCAAGCAGCAGTGGAGTCGTCGTGATCTGAGCACCGAACCCGGCCGCGAGCGGGCTCGCGAGCGCCCCTGGCACCACCGACGCGGTTCGATCGACCAACCACGGCGCGATCACGGCGATCCCGGCAAGACTGGCGTACGACAGCTGGAATGCCAGACTCGTCACCGCCCGTGGCTGAACGATGAGCTGGATCACGAACACGACGCACAGCAGATCGATCAGCCGCGGCCGCAGCCCCGCAGCCCGAACCGTCGTGCCTACGAGCACGAGCAGCGCCGCACGGACAAGGCCGGGGCGACCGCCGATGAACGCGACGTACAGCATCGCGGCAGCAAGCGTCACGACTATCGCGGCGCGTCGACCGAGAAGCCGGCGCGCGGCTCCGCCGGCGAGCAGCGCGATCACGGCAAGGTGCATCCCCGATAGCGCGAGCAGGTGAATGGTACCCGACCTGCGAAACAGCAAGGTAGTACGAGGGTCGACCGCGGTGTCGTCGCCAAGGACCAGCGCAGCAAGAAGCGGCGCGGCCGGCCCCGCGATACGATCGATATGCAGCCAGAGCGCTGCCTGCATCCGATGTCGTACACTCGGGGAGGCATCCACGACGCGAACAGCCGCGCGTCCGGCCGATAGCGCGCCATCACGCGTGGGGCTCAAAGCGCCCGTCGCGACGATCAGCCGGACGCCGGGCACGATCGCGCGACCGTCAACCCGGTCAGCCCCTGTGTCCACTTCCACGCGAAGAACGCCGGCCGCTGACGCTTCGCCGGACTCCGACCGGACGCGCTCTATCGCAATATCGACAACACTCCGATCACGATCTGCACGAACCGCGACGATGCGGCCTTCGACCTCCGACACGGTTGGGAGCGGGAGATGCGGTTGCGGAACGGTACGGGCGACCGACGCGGAGAGCATGCCGGCGGCCACTGCGCACGCAACGACGAGCACGGACATCGAGCGCCTGGCGGCAGCCGCGCTGCGGGCGCCGGTACCCGCGATCGCAAGCGCCGACAACACGACTACGGCAGCCGCAATCAGCGCCCGGGCAGAAGTGGGGACGGGAAACAGACCAACAAGGTAGGCGGCCGCCGCAAACGCGGCAGCCAACATCGCGCCGCTCAACGCAGCACCGCGCCGCTCAACGCCGAACGGCGTCGATCGCTTCGCGCGCGGCGTCCCTGACGCGGGTCGGGTAGTTCAGCAGCGTCACGTAGAACAGCGCATCATACGCTTCAAAGTGCCCGAGACGACCCAGGTTGGTGATAACCGCGAGCATGATCTGCGTGTCGTATGGCCGATCATTCTCCGTGTAGTTGTTCAGCAGGTCCAGGAACGTCGCAAGCCGGCGCGCAGCGTCAACGGTCCCGGTGTTCCCGAGCGCCGCTATCGCTTCCAGGACCCATGTCCGCGTCGTCATCCCGCGATCGTAGTCCGCAAACGTCGCGTTGAAGTGCCTGATCAACGCCGCCGAGGCCGCCGGATAGGGTTCCTCCACAAGGGTGGCAGTCGCGCGATAGCGAACCTGCCGCTGAGCTTCTACGTCGGTCGGCGCCCGGACTGCCTCGCGGGTGGTCGCCGCGAGCACCGCGGTTGCGATCTCGGCGCGGTCCTGCATGCTCAGGTCGCCGTCGCTGAGCACGTAGTCGAGCGCTGGAAGACGGTCGGCCACCGGCCGGGCGTTGATCGTCTGGATCGCTGCGGACTTGTAGTCCAGATCCAGACCGAGCATCGCTGCTCTGGCCTCGGCAGATATCGCCGCCGATATCTGCGCGAGCTGGATGTCGAGCAGGACCGGGAATGAACTCGGGTCGCCAAGCGCCGCAACGGCCTGGATCGCCGCGCGGAGGACCTGAAGATCGGGGGCAGTCCCTCCCCGCCAGAGACTGGTCTGCGTCTGAAGCCACGCGTTGATGTCTACGACGACCTGCCGATTCCCGGTGGCCACGTTCGCGAGCGTATTAAGCACGCGAATCCGCGACGTGTTGTCGCCGTGCTCGCGGAACAGCGACCAGAGCGTGTTTGCCGCGGCCGAATACCCGCCTTCATCGATACCTTCGACCGAAATCGAGGCGATCTCCTGGAGCGCGGTGTTCGTAGGCAGATCGGCGACGCTGGTCAGGACGAACTGGAGGGCCTGATTGTAGAGCGGCCCAAGCTGAGCCGGGGTCAGCTGATCGGCGGTTCGCAGGATCTGCAGCTTGCCTTCGACAGACGCATCCCGGAATCGATCACGGTACGCCCGTAGCGTTCGATCGGTGTCCTGCGCCGAGACAGTGGTGGCAATCACCATGAGCAGACAGAGCACTACCGGCATCGCGCGTCGCGTCATATCGAGCCTCCTACAGCATGTATACTATCCGCTTGCGCCCCGGAATTCAACTTTGGTCGACGGCTCGCGCCGCGGTGCGCTTGTCCGGATCCTTGAAGATCCCGTAGACGAACATAAGGATCGTGTTCTTCATCGACGGCGACGGGGGGCGTGCCTGGATGTGAAGGACCGAGACGTTCTTGCTCTGCTTGAACGTGACGCCCTTGATGATCCCCGACATGATCATCGGCTTGTCGAACAGCTCGGTCTGGAGCTTCACCGGCAGGCCCGGCTTCGCGCGACCGCCGACCATCACGGCGGCGCCGTCCTCAGAGATGTCGACGAAACGGCACCGGAACCCTCCCGTTGTATCCCAGTCCTCGTGGGCCTGTTCGATTGTCTGGAGCGGAAAGAGGTGCCCGGTCGTGTTGAGCACGGCGCGTATCGATCCTCGCTTCTGCGCTCGCACCAGGTTGTCGGAGTGGGCGATGTGGAGGATCGGGAACTTGCGGTCGAGGTAGTCCCCGAGCACTCGCGACTCGAACCGGTACCCGGCGTCCTCCGGACGCCAGAAGTAGACGTTGATCTTGAGCTTCTCCCACGAAAACCCGGGAGGAAGCGGCTTCCCTTTCGGATAACTGATCGCGAGATAGCGGCGCATGTTCTCCACTACCTTCGCGTAGTAGATGCCACTTCCGGGAAAGGTGATCCGTAGCTGCTGCTGCGCGGTGATGTTTCGTGACGATGTGATGCCGATCCGGTACTTCGGCAGGTTGAACTCGACCCTCTTGCGGAAGTCGAAGAGCTTGTTCAGGAACACAACCGATTTCTGGTCGTCCTCGATGTCCTTGCCTCGAAACCTGATCACGGTCCCGCGGATACACCGGTCGAGCGTCTTCTCAGACCAGAACAGTGAGGTCGGATCACGGAGGTTGTTTTCGACCGCTACGTGGCGAAGGAGGTTCAGCTCGCCAAACCGGAAGCCCGATTCCTTGCCCTTGACGTAGAACTGCAGCCACGGAAAACCGAACCCGCCGTTGCGCTGCACAAACCAGATGAAGGCGGCGAGGAGTAGAGCAATGATGCCGATTACGATCCACATGAGACACTCTCCCCTCAATTCTCGGACGCCGACTGCCTCTATCTCAACGAATTTCCCAATTCATCAAAACCGAGTATAACTGACGGGTGAGCCCGGGCAAAGAGTTTTTGCTTCTTTTCAGCGTCCTGTTCCTGCCGGGTCTGGTCTCCCAGACGGTCGGAGTCGATGCGCGTGCGTTCGATAGCGCCATCTACCACCTCCAGATACTGGCGGTGAGCCTGCCGCAGATAGCGCTCGTGATCGCGCTCGCACAGTTGCGAAGACCGGGATCGGCCGCGGCGCTCGGCTGGCGGAAGCTGCGGTCGACCGATGTCGGCTCTGCTGCGCTCGACTACGTCGCGATCGTTTCCTGCGTCGCGGTGATCGGCGGCGTAGCGTCGCTGATCGGCGCGACGGACGCGTTTGGCACGCCGGTCGCGTGGAGCTTCAGCCGCTACGAGCTCATCCCGCTTCTGATCGTATCGACGCTCGCAATCGGCTACCGCGAAGAGGTCTTCTACCGCGCCTACCTGTTTGACCGGGCAGCCGAACTCGGGCTCGAGCCGACGGCCACGATCGTCGGGGGTGCGCTCCTGTTCGCCATTGGACACCTCTATCAAGGCGTCGCGGGGTTCGTCGTTGCGCTTGTGGTCGGTGTCGTTCTTGGGCTGCTCTACATCCGCCAGCGCAGTCTGCACGCGATCGCGATCGCGCACGGCGCGTACAACCTGACCGTCCTCCTGCTGATCTCCGGGTGACACAAGGCCGCGACCAGGCCCGGCAGCCGAGCGACCGGTGGGAGCCAGCGGTTGCACGCCGGCCGTGGTGGCGGTATATATGTCGAGGAGTCATGATGAGAGTATCGCTTGCGTCTGCTGTGTTCCTCGTACTGATCGCCGGCCCGCTGATCGCAGGTGGACGGCCGGAGCGGCCTCCAGTTGACCCACCGGTCGTGGCCCCGACGCCGGCCGACCAGACAGGGACCGCTGTACAGCGTGACACGCTCGGCCGTCGCGATCGCGACCCGGTAGCGATGGACGATCAGACCGCCGAGCTTCTGTTCGCGATCGGAATGCTGCCCTTTGAGAACCGGATTCCGAGCGAAGACTTCACGCTCGCCGCCCTTGGCGGGACCGAGCGGTCGCTATCCGAGTCGAGCGGAAAACTCGTCGTGCTCAACTTCTGGGCTACGTGGTGCCCGCCATGCCGCGAAGAGATGCCGTCGATGCAGGCACTCTACGACGCGATCGGAACCGAGGAGTTCGAGATTCTTGCGGTGAACGTGCTCGAGTCCCGACAGGTCGCACAGGAGTTCATCGACGAGATGGGCTTCACGTACCCTGTCCTCCTCGACCGCGATGGTCGCGTGATGCTGCGCTACGGCGTGCGGGCGTACCCGACGAGCTACCTGATCGACGCCGACGGGTACGTGATCGGGGTGCGCCCCGGCTTCCACGACTGGGGTACCGACGCGATGAAGGAAGGCATCCGCGCGCTCATCGCGCACGGACGCCCGAGCGTATCGTCTCAATGATCCTGCGGCGCATGTCGCAGATCGTAATCACATCGTCGATCGAACCGACCCGCTTCGCTCGCTCCACGTCGTGGATCGAGTCGAACCGCTGTCCGAGCGCCGTCTGCTTCTCCGCGTACACGGTGCGATACACGTCGTCGTAGTCACGCTGCGTGTAGTCCGCGTCGGAACCGAGTCGACGTTTCGCGTCATCGACCCTCGGATCGGCGAGCGTGTCGCGCTCCACCTGCCGCGGAAACACGACCGCGGCCGCCGGCGCACCGCCGAGGACCGACGCGTACGATCCCTCGAGCGCGAACGCCGTGAGCGACGGGTTGAGCTTCTTTGAGAACACGACGTACGCGCCGCCGTGGTAGCGCGCGACAACTACGAAGACGATCGGTCCGCGGAAGTTCACGACCGCGCGTCCGATCTCGGCTCCGTACTCCAGCTGCAGCTTCCGCAGACTCTCGGGTGAGCCATCGAATCCGGACAGATTCGCAAGGACAACGACCGGGAGCCGGTTACTCCACGCGTTGATCGCGCGCGCGACCTTCTTCGAGCTCTGCGGGAAGAGCGTCCCGCCGCTCCAGCTCTCCGGCCCATCGTGCGGTACGTCGTCAAGACGGGCAAGCACCCGGCTCTCTATACCGATCATCCCGACGCCCTCGCCGCCCATCCGGGTTTCCCACGCGATCGCCGTCTCGGCGTCCTTCATGATCGCCCATCGTTCCAGGTAGCCCGAGTCTGCATCGCGCGTCGCGTGCATGAGTTGCCGCATGTCGAACGGCTTCTTGCGCTCCGGGTTGTGGCTCGCGCTGAAGATGTCGGCGATCCGTTCAAAGCCCTGTCCCAGGCGATCGTCGTACGCGGTGAGGCCGACATCGCGGTCGTCGGGATCGCTGCTCGCGATCGGTTCCGGCGCGGTTGCCCCGGGCTGCACGTACGCGTAGCGATAGTGGTCGAACAGCACGCGGTACGCCTGGGTGAGGTTTGCGACGCGGACCTGGGCCTGTCCGTTCGGGCCCATGATCCGCTCGACGCCGCCGATTTCGACGTTCGTGTCGGCAGACACACTCCCGGAGAAGTCGAGCGCTTTCTTTCCGGTCAGCAGCATCGACGCGTCATCGGTCATGATCAGAAGCCCCGATGTGTGCATCAGCATCGTGGCCTCAGCGTTCCAGTAGCTCTGCGCTCCAACGTTGATACCGCTGACGATCACGTTGATCTCACCCCCGCGCTGCGTGAACTCGACGATGCGCCTGACGACCGCGGCGGTCCAGTCCAGGTTTTCGGTTCCGCTCTCCATATCGATGCGCGCGCCCGATGAGACCGGTATCCATTCAAGCGGAATCCGCTCCTGCTCCGCCAGGTCTATCGCGGCGATAATCCGCCGGCACTCGCCTTCGGCGAGCGAACCCATGTCCGCGGTAGGATCCGACAATACGATGACCCGGCGGTAACTCTGCTGCGTCCCGACGTCCTGGTTGCGGATGACGCCGAACACCACGTTGCTCGCATTGCGGCCATACTCGCGGTCCTTCGCGTCGACGAGCCGCTGCGCCCCATCGTCGGCGACCTCGATATCGTACTCGGCGAAATCGCCGCGTGGTACGTTCGAGCTCACAGGATACCCGGTATACGTGATCATCTTGATGACTTCGTAGGGGTAGACGTTCTTCCGTTGACGACTGCGCACGACGTTCGACACGTAGCGGTCCATCGTCTTGTACGGCTCAAGCGACGGCGTGCGACTGCGCAGCGTGAACTGATCCTCCGAGATGTTGAGAAACAGCAGCTCCAGATCGCGTATCCGGTCCTCGCTCCATCGCTTGCGACGCGTGAAGATGACGAGTTTCTCAAGCCCGAGGTCGCGAGTTCGCGGAACGACGCGCTCTCCGTACGCCTTGATCTGCGCGGCAGACAGCGGAATCAGCGCGCGTACATGGACCAGGATGCGGTTCCAGAAGAGCCGGCGCGACCGATGCGCCTGTTCGCTGCGCATCTTGACGACCGCTTCCATGAACACCTCGTCGAAGTCACCGACCCGCTCGATCGAGCCGCTCGTGTTGACTTCGGGATCCGATTCGCTCGCGGTCGCGAGCGCGAACAGTCGCTCGTCGCGTGCGTTCGCGTGCGCAGTCGCCGACAGCAGAAACACCGAGTCGGAGTGATAGAGCACCTCCAGGTCGAAGTCCTCGAGCCGCTCGACGCGCAACTCGCGGTAGAACAGAGGACTGAACTCCCTACGGCGAGGCTCTTCGCGCCACTCGCCCGATTCATCACGGTAGGTGCGGTAGGTGTAGCTACGCGCCGCCGAGTAGACACCGATGCACAGCATTCCGGCTCGCGCGGGTCGGCTCTCGATCGAGGCCAGTACCTCCGACGGATCGGCGTTGTCCGGAGAGCCGCAGATCACAACAATCTCGCTGTGGTCGCGGTCCACGCCGCCAAGCTCGGATTCGGCAATCGCGTCGACCGCGTCGAGGTCGAGCTCGGCAAGGTCGCCAACCATCACGACGAGCGTTGTCGCTCCCGACGCAACCGCGACCGCGCCACCATCGGTGGCCCGGACCCGCTCGAGTTCACGGTCGCGGGTCATGTGTCGCGCGAGTAGCGACCGCAGGGTCGCTCTTCCGGCCTCGTCGGCGTTGCGGTACGCCTCGAGCAGCTCGTAGACGATGTAAGGACTCGCGTCGATGATGGTCGTTTCGGTCTCCGGCCTGTTCGCATCACCAGGATCGGTATCGAGCAGCCGACGGATCCTCTCCTGAACGCGGCGGCTACGCATACGGCGAAGCGTTGTGACCTTGCTCTGCTCGTAGAGATGGTAGCGCGCGTGCAGACACGCGTCGGCAAGCGCGGGCGTTCGAATCTGATTGAGCCGGATCAGCTCGTCGAGCAACCGCAGCAGCTCTGCGCTGCGCCCGCTTGCGACGGCAACGCTCTCAAGCGCCGTGACGATCGCGCGCAGAGCCGCGAGCAGCGCATCGCGACCTCGCTGGGTTCGCTGCATCGAGTGAAACGCGCGCCAGCGGCCGTCGTACTCGTTACTGCGCGGGTAGAAACCGAGCGCGCGGTCGACTGCGGCGACGAAGTGCTCGGGCAGCGTATCGGAGTCGAACATCGAGTAGCGAAACGCGGTGTAGACCATCTCCTGCCACGAGACCGACCGGGCGAATCGGTCCGAGGCGAGCCGTTCGGAACTGAACAGCGTGTCAACCGCCACCGCGCGGTCGATCACCTCGATCAGCAGCTCGAAGTAGTCGTCACGAAGCTCGTCACGCTCGGTCGCAAGGCGTGCGAGTTCGGCAAACTCGCGTTCTGCCGACGGCTCCTGGTCGTACCCAAGGAACATCCCCACGAACGCGGCGCGACGCCGGGTCCAGACCGATTTGGGATTGTCGGCGTCGCACACGAAGTCGACCCGCGGTTGCGACACTTCATCGTCGGCAGCACCGCCATCGGTTTCGGGGGCGTCGATGAGCACGAGCGGTTCGCCGGCGGCTACCTGCTGCCCCGGAGAGACCAGGATTTCCTTCACGATCCCCGACGACGGCGCATCGATGACCATCTCCATCTTCATCGCTTCGAGCGACAGGAGCCGGGTGCCTTTTTCGACCGCAGCACCGATCGCGACCGCCAGGTTGAGCACGATCGCCGGCGAAGGGGCCCTCACAGCGCCTCCCGACTCCATCTCAAGCATGCACGGCATACCGTCGACCTCGACCTGGAGCGCATCACCGCGATCGATGAACTGGATCGCGAATCGTCGATCCGCGTAGGAGAGCCGTGCCTCACCGCCGGATGTGACGAACTCAGCGCTGACCGCAACGCCATCGACCGTCACCTGGTACGCGAACGCGTCGACCTGGCGAACCCGGCACGAGTACGCGTTGCCGCGGTGACCGAGCGTGATATCGTACCCGGTCGTGCCGACCGTCGACCGGGGATACCCAAGGTTCAGGATCTGCCGCTCAAACAGCGCCACCTCATCGTCGCGTCGCGTCCGGTGGATCCGGATCGCCGCTGCCACGAGCGCGGCGTCGGCGCGCACATCGTCGACGCGTCCCGACTCACGGAGCATCGCTTCGACCCACTTCGTGTGCACGGCGCCCGCAACCACAACCGGTTCACCGAGCAACTGGAGCAGGAACGCCTTGTTGGTCGTGCCTCCGTCGATCGCTATCCGGGTCTCGCGCAGCGCCCGCCGAAGGCGCGCGATCGCCTCGGCCCGAGTCGTACCGTGAACGATCACCTTCGCGACCATGGAGTCGAAGAGCGCCGGAATCGTGGAGCCCTGCTCGATCCCCGAGTCAACGCGAACGCCGGGACCCGCGGGTATCCGGAAGTGCCGCACGTACCCGGGCGACGGAGCGAAGTCGCGATCAGGATCCTCCGCGTTCAACCGCGCTTCGAGCACGGTTCCGACCGGCTCCCGCGGCGAGACCCGCAGCGGATGGCCGAACGCGACATCGATCTGGCCCTTGACCAGGTCGACGCCGTAGAGCACCTCGGTGATCGGATGCTCGACCTGCAGCCGCGTGTTCACCTCCATGAAGTAGTACTCGTTACGGTCGATATCGAAGAGAAACTCGACCGTGCCGGCGCTCTCGTAGCGGGCCGCCGACATCAGCCGGGACGCCGATGCCTCGATCTCTGCTATCTCGTCACGCGACATACCCGGCGGTGGAGTCTCTTCGATGATCTTCTGGTTGCGGCGTTGCACCGAACAGTCGCGCACGCCGAACGTCGCGACGGTCCCGTCGCGATCACAGAGGCACTGTACCTCCAGGTGCCGGCCGGTCACGACCAGTCGCTCGATGAAGACGATCTCGTCGCCTGTCACTCGCTTCGTCTCTTCGCGCGCCGCGCGTAGCTGATCCTCGAGCTGATCGGGGGTCATCACAAAACGGATCCCGCGGCCGCCGCCTGCGTGAGCGGCCTTGACGATCACCGGGTAGCCGATCTGCTCGGCGATCCGCCGGGCGTCGTCGACATCCTCAATCGCGCGCTTGCTCCACGGCAGAATGGGCACTCCAGACCGCTCGGCAAGGTCCTTCGCGGCTATCTTGTCGCCAAGGAGCGACATAGCGGCAGCGTCGGGCCCGAGGAACACAAGGCCCGCGGCGGCGACCATAGCGGCGAAGGTCGAATCTTCGCTGACGAATCCCCACCCGGCCCAGACAGCGTCGCAGCCGGCCGCCTGCAGCGCGCGCAGCAGCACGTCCTTCTCAACGTATACTCCGCCGGTCTGGGTCGCGCCGGCAACGCGCCTGAACGCCAACGCGTGGTCGGCCTGCTGCACAAACGGCGCGTCCGATTCCTCGTCGAGATGGAACGCGACCGTCGTCAGGTCGGTCCCTTCGGTTTCGTTATACTCCCTGACGGCGCGGATGAACCTGATCGCCGGTTCACCGCGGTTCACAATCCCTATTCTGCTGTCGCGCCGTAGTAGCGGCCTGTTATTGTCAACTACCATTCTGTCCCCAGTCGCCGAGTATAGTGTATGATCCGGGGGGGCGTCGACACGGGGGATTGTGCAATCCGGAGCCGTGTCGTATCTTTTTGCTCAGCAATCAAGGAGCCGTAATGAAACCGATCACCGAGCTGTTGCCGCACCGCGACCCGTTCCTTTTCGTGGATCGTCTCGAAGTCGTGTCGAAGGAGCGGATCGTAGGGTACCGGACCTACACCGACAAGGAGTTCTTCTTCGCGGGCCACTTCCCGACCTACCCGGTAGTACCCGGCGTCATCCTGGTTGAGACGCTCGCGCAGTGCGGCGGCGCCGGGGTCCGGGAACTCGGGATCCTCGGTGACAGCTTGTTCTTCCTCGCGTCGGTCACCAACGTGAAGTTCCGACGACAGGTGCGCCCGAACGAAGAGGTTCGCCTGGAAGTCGAAAACGACCGGGTCTCCGCCCGGATGATCCGACAGCACGGCATCGCGTACGTCGGCGACGAAGTAGCCGCCGAAGCCGAATGGATGTGTATGGTAGGCGGTTCGCTGTGACCGGCGCGAAGAGCGCCGGCCGACACGCTACAGCTCGCGTCCGCTTCGCACGAACGTATCGCGATACCCGCGTGACCTGAACCACAGCAGAAGCGTACCCGTCTCATCGCGCTCGAGCGGACCGACGAGCACCCGGTAGATCGTGGCGCCGTCGCGAGCGACCGGAACGATCGCCATCGGATAGACCGAAGCGAACGCGTCGACGGTCACATCGGCTGTGCCACGATTCGAGAACGCACCTACCTGCAGATAGTATCCGTCGGCGTCGACTACCGCCGTCTGCGTGGGCGCGGGCTCAACGCGCGGCGGTTCGACCACGACCGGTGCCGGCTCTACGACCGGACGGGTCGGCTCGACCCGCGGCGCTTCCACCGTGGCCGGCTCTACCCTCGGCGCCTCGGTCACCGCGACCGCCGGTTCGGGTTCGGCACCCGGTGCCTCCCGGGTCAGCATCGCATCCTCTTCCGGACGCGGCACGACAGGCGGCCTGAAGTCGGCCGGTTCAAGCGTAAGGATCGCATCCTCAGGTGCCGGGACCGGGCGCACGTCGGGCGGCTCGGCAGCCTCCACCCGGGCCGGGTCCGGCGCGAGCGGAGTCGCGACAGCGACCGCCGCGTCGGCACGTTCGTCGGCGGTTCGGATGAGCCCCGGATCGGGGGATTCGGGCTCACGGACAGCGGCAACGGGCGGATCGGAATCCGGAAGCGGCGGGTCAGTTGCGTCGCGCCGTACGATTCCCCAAGCAGGATCCTCAGGCTCATCCGGTACCGGAGAGGGAGCGTCGGCGACCTGAGGGGCGTCGCGCGTGACGGCCCGCTCGGTCGGGCTCGCGAGCACAGCGTCGGGCCGGGTCTCCTGCGGACGCGGCCCCATCACAAGGTCTACATCTGGCACGTCGGGATCACCCGGGACCGCCTCGGCGAGCATCACGTCGGTAAGCGTGGGCATGCCGATCCGGGCCGGTGCGAACGCATCGGGTCGATCGGGCTGCGGAGCAACCGCTACAGCCAGATCGGGGACGAAATCGTCGCTTGCGGCACGAAGCGGACCGATCCCGGCCATTGCGGGACGCTCGATCGCAGGCGCGACCGCCGCCGGCAGTTCGGCAACAACGTCATCGCGTCGCGGGCGCGGCGTAACGAGCAACCCGTTCTCCCGGTCGTCACCGGCGGGAGATGGGAATGGATCCTTGCGAGGCAGCCGATCGGTGACCGCGCGAATCGCGAGGTCGACGATGCCCGGTCGGTCCACGACGGGTGCATCGGGTTCGGCCAGGCGGTCGGCGGCGTGCGCGGGTGCATCGGGTTCGTCGGTAGCGACCGGCGCAACCCGAGGGACCGTCGGTTCGAACACGGGTTGCGTGTCGACGCGTTCGGCGCGCGGCAGCGTTGCCTCGGGCCGCTCGAAGTCGTCCTGTACCCGCGCGATTCCGGATCGGGCTATCCCCGACGCGATACCGCGTCGGCCGGCATCGTCGGTTGGCGGCTCATCGCTGCGCGGAGCGGGAGCGACGATCTGCGGCTCGGGTAGCACCGGGATCGGCTCGGGAGGTCGAACGAACGGCGCTTCGGCGACCGGTTCGGAGACATCGGCATCGACGAGCGGCGGGGTCACCACCGGTTCGGGCTCGCGCGCGGTGTCGATGGCTTCTCTCGTCTGCGGGGGCGGCACCGGTTGCACCGGTTCGGCAACGACACCGACGGGCGGCGGCGGGAGAGTATCGACGAGGCTGCGCTGCAGAGCACGGGGGTTCACTTCGGGATCGCGCGACAGCGGCTGCTCGGTCGCGACATCGGGAGTGCGGAACGCGGACGGAACGACCTCGGTCAGTCGCACCCGCGTTACGCCGCTCGTGGTAATTCCGAGCAGAGTCGCGGCCTCCGGCGACAGAACCAGGAAGACACCCGGCTCGGCGACGCCTTCGGTGATCACGATCCGCTCTACTACTCCGGTCTCCAGGTTACGGACCCTGACGACTGAATTTGCGGCAACGACGTTGGTCGCTCCGTAGAGCCCCGACGGAAACCTGCCGAATCGTCCGACGGTCGCAAGACCCTCGAAGCCGTCCTGCGCGACCAGGCGGGCGCACAGCCCCACCATCGCGACGACCACGAGGACGGTCCGGTTAATACGCTCCGCTACCATGCTGTTGCACCATCGACAATCGATTCGAGCGCGGCCAACGCGCCGACATCTCCGAGCCGTTCGGACAGACGATCGACTCCCATCTCACTATTCTGAGGGATCTGCGTCGCGAGCACAAGGGTCTCGAGCACTGTCAACTCGGTTCTGACATCAATAACGGTTACGGTCACGGACGCCGGCCTGGCGGCGAGTCTCTCGCCGCTTCCTCGCGCGACCCGGAGAAAGACCACGAAATTCGCGCCACCGTCGAACGCGTCGTCGACCGCTCGCGCGAACAGCGCCTCGTCCTCCGGGTCGAACCCGAGGTTGAAGACGATGTGCCCCTGGTTGAACATCCGTTCCATCGCGCCCTGCTCCACGAAGGAGAGCACGCGCTCGGAGGCCGACGGCGGATCACTGTCGGTAACAAGGATGGCGATGGTCTCTGCGTACGCTGCGCCGCATGCCACTACAAGCAATGCGATACATGCGATAGACTTGGCGTTCATACGACTCTCCTGATGATCCCGTTCCGATCATCGGCAGATTGGACGCGTCAGTTGAAGAAATGGACCATTCGTGGTAGCTTCCCTACACAGTTCTACTGTCAGCGAGGTTCGTTCTTGTCCGACTCAACCGATTCCCAGAACTCCCCGGCGCCGCTGCCCAACGCTCCGGTCCCCGCACCGCAGATGAGAACGGTGTCCGATGACACCGTATCGCTGCTCGATCTGATCGCGGTGCTCGCGCGACGATGGAAGCTGATCTTCTTCACGACCTTTTTCGCCGCGGTGGGGATTGTGGTGTTTTCGATCTACACGCTGCGGATGCCACCCGACTCACCGTTCAACCCGCTGCCGAACTACTACCGTGCCGAGGCGCAAGTACTCCTGGACACCCCGGGTTCGTCGGGAATGCGCGGGTTAGCCGATTCTGAACTAGGCATCCTGAGCGGGTTGGTTGGTCTTTCGGCTTCAGCTGGATCAAGCAGCGCTGCGCTCGCACAGGAACTACTCCGGGGCAATACTATACTCGACTCCGTTTTAGACGAGTTTGGTCTGATAGAAAAGTTTGCCGATGCAGATTCCCCTCGAGCCGCCGCGCGCAAGTCTGTCCGGGATAACATGGTGGTCGAGTTTGACGCATCGAGCGGGATTCTGACCGTCGGTTTTGAGGGCATCGAGCCTTTGTTCGCGGCCGACGTTCTAACCAGAATCGTTGGCATGCTCGAGGAGCGCTTCGTCGCGCTGACTCGCGATCGAACCCAGGACCGGTCTCGCGCGCTCGAGTCGCAGTTGAACCGGCTTGACGATGACCTGGAGCGAGCCAGTTCGGCCCTGACCGAGTTCCAGCGACGGTACGGTGTCGTAGATCCCGTCGCGCAAGGGCAGCGAACGATCGCGATCATCGATCAGTTCCGCCAGCAGCGGTTTGACCTTGAGCTTCAGCGGGAGCAGGTGCTCGCGATCGTTCAGGATCGGACGGACCCGCAGATTCAGCGCTTCGACCGGAGTATCGCACGGATAGACGGACTGATCGGCGAGCTCACGACTGGGTTCCGCGTGTTCACGCCGATGACGATCCCGCTCGATCAGGTCGCGGATCTCACGGTGCGCTACGTCGAACTCGAACGAGATCTCCGACTCAAGCAGCAGGTATACACGTCGTTTCAGGCTGAACTCATCCGCGCGCAGATAGAGTCGCAGGACACCCGCAGACAGTTCCAGGTGATCGAGCATCCGGAAGTACCGCTGGTGAAGGCCGGCCCGAGCCGCGGTGTGATCTCAGTCATTGTCACCATCACCGCATTCTTCCTTGCTGTCTTCACCGCGTTCGTGCTCGAGTACTTCTCGCGGGCGGCCGGCGATCCTGACGAGGCGCGCAAGCTCGACTTCATCAGGAGACAGTTCCGGCTGCGCCGCAGCGATCGATGAGCATCTTCGTCCTGAGCGTGCAGCCGGGTCGCGAAGAGCCGTTCCTCACGATGGCCCGCGCGGGCGTTGATGCGTCGCGTCATCGGCTCTCCTGGCCGCAGAGACGCCTGACGATCAGGCACCGCGGAAGTCGACGCGAGTCGCTCGCGCCGATCTTTCCCGGCTATATCTTCCTCGAAACCGATACATTTGACGAGAATCTGTTCACGACGATTAAGCGCGTCCCCGGCTTCTACCGATTCTTGGAGAGTAACGATCGGATCCGGGCGCTTGCCGGAGCCGATCTGGAGCTGGTCGCGCGATTCGTACGAATGGGCGAGATCATCGGGAAGAGCGTGGTGACGTTCGACGAGAACAGCCGGATCAGGGTCATGAGCGGACCGCTCGAAGGACTCGAAGGCCGGATCGTCAAGGTCGACAAGAGGAAAGGGCGCGCGAAGGTTCGCCTCGACCTCTACGAAGAGAGCTTCCTGGTTGATTTCGGGTTCGAGACGCTCGGTGCCGGCTCCGAATCCTGAATCGGCAGAGGCACGATGGCAAAAGCAAAGAACCGCATCTACATCATCGGAGCCGGTCTGGCCGGACAATCGATCGCGTCGGAGATCCGAACCAAGGGGAATCTGGGAACGGTCGTAGCGTTCCTTGACGACGACCGCGAAAAGATCGGGCGCAGAATCGACGAAATCCCGGTACTCGGCCCAATCAACGACGTGATCGAACTGCTCCAGCGCACCCCCGCCGACGAAGCGCTGATCGCGATGCCCGGGGCAAGCAGGGACCGGCTACGCCAGATCTACCTGGTGCTGCTGCGCGCGGGCTTTGCACGGATCAGGATCGTACCGAGCGTCGCGGAGATCGTCGACGGCGAGGCGCATCTGATCCAGACGCGCGAGATAAACCCGGAGGATCTGCTCGGCCGACCACCGATCCGCATGAATATCCGCAAAAGCCTCGCGTACCTGCGCGACAAGCGCGTGCTGATCACCGGCGCCGGAGGGAGCATCGGAAGCGAGCTCTCGCGTCAGCTGCTGTCGGGAGGCGCACAGCGGCTCTACCTCTTCGATCACGATGAGAACAGCGTATACGAGATCGACCGGGAACT
>RECL01000244.1 GCA_007694025.1 Spirochaetaceae bacterium | reverse complement strand
GACCAGGCGTCGTCGCTCGGGATCGTCGTCGTCGCGGCCGGCATCGCGAACGTGATCAGCAGTCCGTTCTGGGGCCGCTTCAGCGACCGGTCGAGCCGGGGGATGATGATCGCGGTTGCGCTCCTCGGGATCGTCAATATCGGGCTCATGCTGAGCTTCCAGTTCTGGCCCGACGCGATCCGCACCGTCTACGGCTTTTCGCTCCTGCTGATGATCCAGGTCATCGCGCACGCCGGGGCGCGCCTGAGCCGCAAGACCTACCTGCTCGACTTCGCCCCTGAAAAAGAGCGCCCGCTCTACGTGTCGCTGTCGAACACGATGATCGGCGGCTTCACGCTTGTTGCGGCGGCGCTTGGCACGATCGCGACGATCTGGAGCGTCGAAGGCATGCTCATCACGTACTCGCTTCTCCTGGCCGGCGCAGCGCTCCTGGGCACGCGACTCAAAGGGGCTTAGAACGCCATCCGCGCCCAGCCCGGTTCCCGATCGGGGTCGAGGCCGAGCATCGCGGCCGCGCGGCTGACATAGTAGCGATAGGTCTCAAGCGGAGTGCCGTCGGGGATCCGGTGGTCAAGGCCAAAGATTACCCCACCCTGGCGCATCAGCGGCTGCAACTTGTAGTCGAGCTCGGCGTCGACCGCGTCGCGGCTGGTTCGCACCGCGAACTTGTCGATCCCGCCGACGAGCATCAGCGCAGACCCGTACTTCTTGCGCAGCTCAACGATGTCCATGCCGGCGGCCGGTTCGTTCGGCAGGATCGAGTTCACCCCGCCGCGCATCAGCGCGTCGACGACCGGCGTGATGTTCCCGTCGGAGTCGAGCTGGAAGATCTGTGCGCCCGACGCCTCCGCGATCTCCCACGCGGAGAGGTAATAGGGCCCGATGAACTCGTCGATGATGTTCGGACCCAGCAGCGGCCCGCTCTTCCCGGCGAAGTCCTCGTGGACGCTCAGCTGATCGACCGGGACTTCCGCGGCGATGCGCGACAGAATCTCACGGTTCAGCCGGGCGAACGTGTCGAGCATGTCGCGCATCAGTTCGGGCTGCGTATAGAAGCCTATGCACGCTTCTTCATCGCCCATCAGCTGGCGGATCTCGTCGTAGCCGCCGGGGATGTGCGCCGTGATCAGCGTGCCGGCATCTCGCGCCGCGCGCGCCGCGTCGGCCCAGCCGTCGGTGAACCGCGCGTCGCTGAACGCATACCGCTCCTTGAAGGTGAGCCAGTCCGACTCGCCCTTCACGGGGTACGCGAGCGGAAGCGGGATCGTCGCCTTTCCCTTCGCAAGCTTCACCAGGCGCCCGTATCCGTCGCGCGTGATGATCGAGTCGGCGTCTTCGCTGACCGCCTCGTCGGGGAGCTTCGGGTAGAGGCCGCCTGCAACCGAGACTCCGTGCCGCTTCACGTAGTCGAACCCGAACGCGCGAAGCTCGACCTCGTCATCCGACGCGCCCTGCGCGCGCCACTCGTCATCGAGCCCGACGAGCGGACCGAAGAGTTCCACCAGCATCGGCCGTTTGACCGATCGGCCCGTCATGTAATCGAGGTACTCGGTCCGGTTCCACTCCATCAGTGACTCCTCAGCACTCTACGTCCTTGCCTTCCGAGCCAAAGACCGCAAGACGCATCTCCTGCGCGATCTGTTCGACCGATCGCGGAACGTAGTGGAACTGGAGCGCCCATCGCTGCTCGTTCGTCCGGTTGGTCGGCGTGCCATGGGGTATCTTCGCGTCGAAGAAGACCAGATCACCTGCCTCCATTTCGAGCGCTACCGGCTGCTTTCCGGCGATCTCGGTGTCGCAGATCTGCCAGTCGCGTCGCTTGAAGTGGACGACCGGGCCGTCGCGGTGCGCACCGCGCAGCATGAACATCGCGCCGTTCTGCGCGGTCACGTGGCCGAGCGCGATCCACACGCCGCAGATCTTCGCGTCGAGCGGGAGGTCGAAGTACGCGTGGTCCTGGTGCCACGGCTTTTCCCGGCCGCCGGGCGGCTTCACGAGCGCCATCGTCTGGAAGAGCTTGGTCGGCTCGCCGACGAGCCGCTCGATCGCCGCGCGCATCGCCTTGTCGTTCGCGATCGCGCCGAGCGGCGGGTGCGTCTTCGTGAACCCCATGAACTTGCGGACCATCCGCGCGCGGACCTGCGGGTCGATCATCGACAGGATCCGCGAGACTTCGTCGCGATCGCGCAGATCCAGGTCGCCCACATCGGCGTCCGGACCGAGCGCCTCGTCGATGTGCCTGCGCATCACACCCTCGAACGCAACCTGCGCGCAATCGGGGTCGACTGCCTCGCTCATCGCGCGCAGCTCCGCGAGCGCATCGTTGATCCGCTCGGCGGCGAATGCGCTACGGACGACCAGAAAGCCGTCACGGTCGTACTGCGCGACCGCATCGTTGTCTACGGCGGCAAGCCCCTCGATCGGCGAGAACTCACCGTGGCTGGTGTAGAGAGCGGGATCGTGGTCAGCGACTGGTGTCTCGAATGTAATCGTCGTGCTCATGCGCGAAGTATCGCGCTGCGATTCCCGATCGGCAATGGACGCGCGCTCCCGGTGCATGTAAATTCTGAACATGTACTTCCATCAGAACCCGTCGGAACGACGATGAAACCGATGCGTGTTCGCGTCAACAGCGCAGCCCGTTTCTTCTGCGCGCCCGACTGGAACTGGGACACGTCATCGCGCGGCTTTGCCGACTGGGACCTCTGGGTCGTGCTTGGCGGGACCGGAGTCCTGCGGACCGGTGCCGAGCGGTTTCCACTCGCTCGCGGCGACACCTTCGTGCTTCGGCCCCGGACGCGCTACCGAGTGAGCCACGATCCGTCGCAGCCGCTGCACGTGGTCGCGGTGCACCACGACCGGATCGCCGATGCGGCGGTGTCATCCGCGCCATCGACCGATCCGTTTCACCGCCGCGTCGTTCCGATCGAGTTCCTGGCGGGGATCCTTGACCGCATCATCCGATTCCATCTACGCGGCTCCGGCGATGAGGCCGACGCGTGGCTCACGGTCGCGCTCACCGAGCGCGCGAGCGCCGATCAGCCGCAACCGGCGACCGGAGCCGCCGCCCGGATCGCAGAGCTGTGCACGCAGATCAGGGAGCGCCCGGGCGATCGCTGGACTTTGGGCACGATCGCGTCGTTGGTTGGCGCGTCGCCGCAGCACGTATCGCGGTTGTTCAAACAGTCGGTGGGAACCTCGCCCTCCCGGTACGTGCGCGACGTCAGGATCGCGACCGCGAAGGCGTACCTGCGTGGCTCATCGCTACCACTCAAGCGAATCGCGTCGATCCTGGGCTACCACGACGAGTTCCACTTCTCCAACCAGTTCCGCTCGGCGACCGGAGTCCGGCCGTCAGAGTTCAGAGCGTCGGTGTAGCGGGACTGGCCACTCAGCGGCGCTTCCGCGATAATCACGACCAGCAAGGATCCGCACGATCCAGAGGAGGCGACGGATGAAACGGGTTGCATTCACAATGAAGCTGAAGCCGGGTCAGGGAGCCGAGTACAGGCGACGTCACGACAACCTGTGGCCGGAAGTCGCGCAGCTGCTGAAGGATTCCGGAGTGTCCGACTACTCGATCTTCCTGGACGAAACGACGCACACGCTCTTCGCGGTCCAGAAGGTGTCGGGCGACCGTGGATCGCAGGATCTGGGCAAAACCGAGATCGTCCAGAAGTGGTGGGCCTATATGGCTGACATCATGGAGACGAATCCCGACAACTCGCCAGTCGTCACGATGATCGACGAGGTCTTCCACCTGGAGTGACCCTCACGCGATCGCGGTGATGCCCGCGCGCGCGGTCACGCGCATGGTGGCGACACCAACAATCTCGGCACCAGTCACTACGCGCTGCGCTCCCGGCGCGCGAAGCGGATGTACGGGACGATCGCCGCGTTCTTGTCCGACTCGGTCCCGTCGTAGGTCACCGTGACGAAGGGAACGCCGGTCGTCTGCTCGATGCTCGCTGCGAGCGCTTCGGTTACCATCGACGGACAGCAGAACGCCGGGCTCGCCTGGACGAAGAGCGCGATGTCGTCGTGCCGGCTCATCAGGTGCATGATCTTCAGCGCGTTCTCGTACGACTCGCCCTCCTGATCGATGACCATTCCAAAACGCGACAACTCGCGCTCCTGCCCGGGGCTGCGCCACGGCGCGGGCTGACCGACAAGGTCCTGGGCCTCGCGAAGGTAGCGTCGCTCGAGCCGGTCGATCGCGCCGACGATCAGCCGGAGCTTCGCGGTCGTAGCCAGATCGTTTCGGCGACGAAGCTTGTCGAAGTGAGACGACGCGATGATCTTCACGTAATCGCTGTACGGCGTGGTCAACGCCTCGCCACCCGCGTCTTCGATCGTGCGGATCAGGTTCTGGTTCATGACGTCGTTGTCGCGAACGTAGAGATCGCCGATGATCGCAACCTTGGGCCGCTCGGCGCGTCTGACCGGGACAGCTTTGAAATCGGCGATCATCCGGCGCAGCGCGTCCAGGCGATTGCCGCGGTTCTCAAAGATGCGCTCGAGTCTCCGGCTCCACCGCGCGATAAGCTCATCGGTCTGCCCCGGATGGGCCTCGTACGGTCTGATCATGCATCCGATCCGGCGCAACCAGCCTCCGAACTGGAACGCGAAGTACGCGCCGACGGTCGCGGTCGGCTTGATGTCGAAGAAGGTGATGTCGCTCACGTAGACTCCGATCCCGCCGATCCCCTCCTGGATGAACAGGCTCTTGATGAACCCGGGATAGAGCGGAATCCCGCACGCCCACCGGCCCTTTCCGACCCAGAGCACGAACGAATCGGCGGGCCTGCCGCTGTCGCGCACGTAATCCATCGCGTCCTGTGCGATCGCGCTCACCGGTGTGCACTGCCCGCTGTTGAGCCGCATGCTGCGCTGTATGCTCTGCGGCGTCGCCCGCAGAGCGACGGCGTCGATCCCGTGGCCGCGGAGGTTTGCCGCAAGGAGCGGGGTCGTCAGGGGGTCCCAGTTCGGAAGAAGGAGCGTCTTCCCGCGCACCGCGCGTTCGAGGCGAGGGACGATCGGCTTCGCCCCGCGTCGGACGCCGGAGGCGTCGCCAAACGGATCGGGACCGTCGAGCAATCCTGGAACGGCACGCCCCCCGATGAGGTCGCTGATCCGGTCGTCGATGAACCCGCGCGCGGCCGCGACACCGGCGGCAAATCGCGGCCCGATACCGGTTGACACCCAGACGCGCCCGATTGGTCCGAGCTCACCCGACTCGGCGGCCGGGCGAACGGATCGCAGCGCGTCGCGCCGCTCGCGCACGATCGCGTGATGATTGCGGAACGAGCGAACCGCGGCCTCGATCCGGGTTTCGTAGCCGACGCTTGAGTCGTGCTCGTCTAGCTGGAGAATGAGGTACGGCTTGTCGCGCGCGTCCATGATTCGCTTGAACGCGTCCTGGCAGAACGCGTCGGGGGCGCACTTGAAGCTCGTCACAAGGACCGGGTAGAGCCCCGGAGTTCTTGAGGCCAGATCGGCCGCGAGCAGGATGTCGGCCGCGTAGCGCCAGTGCACGCTGTGCACGAGCTCTGCGGTCTGCAGCGTCGGCAGCCGGTTCGGGAGCATATCCTGGAAGAATACGCGCACGCCGTTTCGGTCCAGGATCTGCGGGATCCCCTTGTTCATCGACGGGTCCATCGCGGTGTACGGCCGTCCGACGATCACAACGTCGATGTCGGCCGAGTCGCCACCACGACAGTACTGCTCGAACAGCCCGGTGAGCTTCGACCTTGCGGCCGACGCGGCGGCCTGCGCGCGTGCCATCGCGTCGCGCACGGCTTCGACCGTTACCCGGTAATGCGGCCGCAGCGCGCGGTGGAGCTCGGCCGCCGGATCGGTCGATCCGCCCCAGAGAACGGGCGACAGAAGTCGAGCCCGGTCGGCGGCGGGAACCACCGCGGTGAGCATCGTCGACGTGAACTGCGTGTAGTAGCAGTACGCTCGGCTACGATCACCATCCGAACGTTCGAGGACGATCGGAACGAAGACCAGATCAGCGGTCGACAGGAGCTCGGCAACGTGACCGTGGAACGCGGCGATCGGGGAGCAGAACTCGGCGCCCTCAAGTTTCTTCCCGCGCGCAACGGCGGTAGCTGTTTCGCGGCACGCGACCGTCGGGATGCCGAGTTCGGCGAACACGCGCCGGAAGTAGCCGTGCTCCTCGGCCAGATGAAGCGCCGACGGTATACCGACGACCGGCACCGGTGCCGCGTCATCGTGCGGTCGATCGGCTGCGACGCGGTCGACATTCGCGACCGCGCGATCGACGCGCGCGCGCGCTGCGATCAGATCGAATCCGCTCGTTCGCGCGGCGACGTACGACTGCGTTTCGTAGTCGCGACCGCAGAGGAACCCGAACGCGACCTGCTGATCGCCGACCGTCGCGATCCGCAGTCGACAGTGGTTCGTGCACAGCTCGCACCGTTCGGATCGGACCGGAATCTCTTCGCGGTAGAGGTTGAGCCCCCTGAAGCTGGTCGCCTGTCCGATCTCTTCGCGACAGGTCAGCGCAGCCCCAAGCGCACCGGTCACGTGGCAGTAGCGCGATACCGCGATCGGACGGTCGAGCTCGTGCTCAAACGCCGCGACGAGCGCCCGGTTCTTCGCGGTCGCACCCTGAAAACAGATCCGCCGTCCGATCGCCGAGCGCTCGGCGACCTTCTGCAGGTAGTTCTCGCGGACCGAATGGATCGCAGCGGTGAGGATTTCGTCGTTCGAGAACCCGTTGTTCAGGTAGTGGTTGATGTCGCGTTCCATGAAGACCGTGCACCGATCGCTCGCAAGCGGCGCGGGCGTACCGATGCAGCGGTCGGCGTACCGGTCGATCGGAACACCGAGCCTGTTCGCCTGCTCCTCCAGGAAACTCCCGGTACCGGCGGCGCAGACGGTGTTCATCTGAGAGAAGGTGACGCGTCCGTTGCGGAGCGTCGTGAACTTCGCGTCCTGGCCTCCGATCTCGATAATCGTGTCGACGTCGGGGTCAAGGTCGACGGCGGCGCGCGCGTGCGCGGTGATCTCGTCCAGAACCAGGTCGGCGCCCACGACGCCACCGACGAACTTACGGCCCGACCCGGTCGTCGCGACCCCGACGATCTCTGCAATCGCGGGCCCGTCCGCGGGCCCGTCGGCGGGCCGGTGTACGGGCTCGCTCGCGGCGCCACAACCGACGATCGCCTCGAAGAGCGCCCGCACCGCGACGAGCGGCTTGCCCGCGGTTCGCGTGTAGAAGGCCCACCCGGGGCGGCCGTCAGCGTCGATCAGCACCGCCTTGGTACTCGTCGACCCGATGTCGATCCCCAGGTAGAGACCTCCCGCCGCAGAAGGATCGCCGCCATCGGCGCTCTTCGACGCTTCCCCCGGTGCGTGCGGATCGGCGTACCGATCTACCTCGACCGGATCGGCGCCATCGATCGATGGAGTGAACACGAAGCGCTCGTGCGCAGCGAAGTCGGGGTACCCGGTCGGTTCGGCAAGCGGTGGGTAATAGTACTCGCGCGCCGCTTCGGTACCGCGCAGCCGATCGACGAGCGTCGGTTCGCCGCGATCGGCGCAAGCCGCCGGCGCGTCTGACTCTCCGGCGAGCGACTCGAACGCCGCGCCGATCGCTGCAAAGACGGGCGCGTGGTCGGGAACGACGACCTCCCTGTCGAGCGCCACCGCGACGTGCTTGACCACCGCGCCGTTACGCGCGACGCCGCCGGCGAAGACGACCGGTCCGTCGGGAAGCGGCGCAGACACCAGCGCATCGGCCAGGTTGCGGACGAGCCCTTCGCACAGCCCGTCGCAGATCTCCGGGAGCGAGTAGCCCTCCTGCTGCGCGTGGATCAGGTCGGTCTTCGCAAAGACCGAGCAGCGCGACGCTACGCGCGGCCGCGTCCCTTCGTTACGGAGCGCCTGCGCGGCGAGCGTACCCGCATCGCAAAGCCCAAGCCGGCGTGCCTGCTGGTCCAGGAAGCCGCCGGTGCCGGCGGCGCAACTGGAGTTACCCCGCGAAGACTGGTACGCCCCCGCTCCGTCGAAGCGGATCAGCGCGAAGCGTTCGCCCCCGACCACCAGAAGCGCGCGGCTCTGGGGATGCAACCGCCTGTGCGCGGCGACGTTCGCCGACATCCAGTCGACCCGGTGAGCCGCTTCGATCGCGTCGGGTGAGCTCGCGGTCATCGCAACCCGAACAAGCGCCGGATCGACACCGAGCGCGGAGAGCCGGGTATCGGCTGCCACCAGGCACTCGCGCAGCGTTTCGTGGATGCGCCCGGAGTGCACGCGGTAGTCCCGGTGCACAACCGACCCGTCTCCTGCGACAAGCGCGGTCGCAACAGAAACCGATCCGATGTCTACACCCAGAACGTGAACCATACGCCATTCTAACCGAGTCGCCCCTCGTTATTGAAGGGAGAACGGGGTATCATGCACCATGATCATGACGGTTCTTGGTCCGGTCGATCCCGACCAGCTTGGCTTCACGCTCCCACACGAGCACATAATGGTCGACTTCGCCGGCGCGGCGACGGCGGGACCGCACCGATACGACCGGGACGAGGTGGTCCGGACGATGGAACCCCACCTGCGATCGGCTGCCGACGCGGGAGTTCGGTCGTTCGTCGACTGCAGCCCGATGTACCTCGCGCGCGATCCGGTCGTGCTGAGAGAACTCGCTCGCCGGACCGGTGTTCACATCGTCACAAATACTGGGCAATACAAGGAGCCGTACCTCCCCGAAGAGACCTTCGCGCTATCGGCCGACGCGCTTGCCGATCAGTGGATCGCCGAGTGGACCGACGGGATCGAGTCGACCGACGTGCGCCCGGGCTTCATCAAGACCGCGGTGAACCCGGTGCCGCTCGCTGAGACGCAGCAGAAGATCATCACCGCCGCGGCGCTCACGAGCATCGCGACCGGGATGACAATAGGAACGCACACGTGCCGCGGCGTGCCCGCGCTCCAGATCCTGAAGCTCCTCGATCACCACGGTGTTGCGCCCGGCAAGTGGATCTTCATCCACGCGCACCAGGAGAGCGACATCGGTCTGCTGAAACTGGTCGCACGATCGGGCTGCTGGATCGAGCTTGACGGGATCGGGGCCGCAACCGACGAGTCGATTCTGTCGTCGCTGCTGCAGCTGTTGGACGCGGGGTTCGAGTCGCAGATCATGCTGTCGCACGACGCCGGATGGTACTCGGTTGGTGAACCCGGCGGCGGGGACGTGAAGCCGTACACCTACCTGTCGACCCGCTTCATCCCGCTTCTGCGCGACTTCGGTCTGTCGCAGGCGTCGATCCACGCGCTCACCGTCACGAACCCGGCACGCGCGTTCACGATCGACCCGGTGTAGCGTCACCGGCGACCAGTCTCGCCGATCCGCCGTCAGTCGATCCGCGACAGGATGTCGAGCAGGCCGCGGATGTCCCGATCGGGGGACACGTAGTCGGCGACCCCCTGGACCGCTTCGGTCGCGTTGGCCGGGCACCCGAAGAACCCGGCGTGGTCGCGCATTGGCAGATCACCCGACGTGTCGCCGATCACCGCGCATTCGGACGGTTCGACCTTGAGCGTCTTGAGGAGCGCCGACAGCGCGCTTCCCTTGCTGACGCCGGCGATCGAGATGTTCAGGTAGTAGTGCGACGAGTCGATCTGGAAGCGAGCGCCTTCGCCAAAGCGAGCGCCTTCGCTGAAGCGAGTGCTGTCGACGAACGCGCGCACCTGGTCGGCCATCGGATCGATCAGCGCGGGGTCGGCCGAAAAGACGCTGATCTGCGCCTCCTTGCCGTACTGGATCGCTGCACCCGCGCGGCCCGGGAGGATCGACCGCTCAATGTGCGCACGGATCGTCCGAAGCGCAGCGATTGCGTCGGGGGTCACGCCGGGCGCGAGGGTCGGCGCGTTGTGCTCCAGATCGTAGAAGACCGCGCCGTTTTCGCAGATCGCGGGCAAGCCGACGTCGAGGAGTTTCAGCAGCACCTCGACGTAGGGCTGCGGCCGGCCGGTGCAGATCGTGAACGCCTTCCCGCGCACGCGCTCGGCGAGCTCGTGGAATGCATGGTGATCCCAACCTACCGATTCCTCCGGACTAATACAGCCGTCGACGTCGGAAACGATCAACTTGTAGCTCACTTGCGTACTCCCGAAACCTTGTGTATCTTTCCGTCAATGAGCGAACAGTCCATTGCCGAGTCCCCTGGGACTCGTGCGTATGTCATTCTATCAGCGATATTTGCCGGAGCAATCGTCGCCGCGAACCTGATCGGCACGAAGGTGATACCGCTTTTTACCATTGGCGGCTTCCAGTTTACAAGCTCGGTCGGGATTTTTCTGTTCCCGCTGACCTTTCTGGTCACCGACATCATCGCTGAGGTCTACGGACCGAAGGCGACGCGAGCGGTCATCACCGGAACGCTCGTCGTGCTCGTGATCGTTCTTGCGGTCACCGCGTTCGCGACGGTGTTGCCGCCGGCCGACCGATTCGCCGAGCAGAACGAGGCGTACCTGGGCATCTTCCGGAGTTCGCTCCGGATTCTGCTCGCGAGCATCGTCGCGTTCGTACTCAGCCAGTACCACGACGTCTGGGCGTTCACCTTCTGGAAGAACGCGACGAAGGGTCGCTTCCTGTGGCTGCGCAACAACGCGTCTACCGTTGTCAGCCAGCTCATCGACACCGTCGTGTTCATGCTGATCGCATTCTGGGGATCGACCGAACGGTTCACGCTCGCCTTCGTGATGACGAGCATGATCCCGCCCTACTACTTCATCAAGATCCTCACGTCGCTCCTGGACACGCCGTTCGTCTACCTGGGCGTGAACCTTCTGCGCAAAGCGGGGGTCGGATCGCCCCCGTCACCGGCGACAGGCAAGGCGTCCCCGGAGAACACCGCGCCGAGCCCGGCGGCCACGCCGGTATAGCCCCGGTTCGCCGCGACGTCCGCCTTGCGGATGCGACGTCCGCCTTGCGGATGCGACGTCCGCAGAGCGGACGTCAGACCACCACGAACTCGCCAGTCGCAGGCTCGGGCGCGCCGAGCTCGACTCCACGCGCTCCCGGAGAGCACGACCCGACGGTAACGCGAAAGGCGCCTGGCTCGATCGTCCGTGACCCATCGTCAAGAACCAGCTCGAGCGACCGCACCGGGATCTCCAGATCGACATCGACCGACGCGCCGGACGGCACGTAAACGCGCTTCATCCCGGCGAGCCCCGCGCGCGGTGTGCGAACCGACGCGTCGACATCGGTCACGTAGAGCTGGACCACCTCCGATGTACCGACCGCGCCGGTGTTCTCAACGGTCACACGCACCGGGACGCCGCCGGGCGCTCCCGCGCTGGGCGCTCCCGCGCTGGGCGCTCCCGCGCTGGGCGCTCCCGCGCCCAAGGCACCGGTCAGCGTTTTCCGGTCGACCGACGCGGCCACCTGAACCTTCGAGTAGCGCAGCGTCGTATAGCTCAGCCCGAACCCGAACGGGTAGAGCGGATCGGCGGTCATGAACCGGTACGTCCGCCCGTCCATCGCGTAATCCTCGAACGGCGGCAGCTGGTCGATCGACCGCGGGAACGTGATCGGCAGCTTGCCCGAAGGCGACACGTCGCCAAACACGACCCGCGCTACCGCGGTCCCACCCTGCTCGCCCGGGTACCACATGAACAGGACAGCGTCGGCGAACTCGTGGATCTCCGGGATAGCAACCGGGCTGCCGCCGGCGAGCACTACCACCAGCGGATGGCCGCTCTCCTTGATCCTGCGCAGCTTGTCGACCTGGTGGGGCGGCAGCGCGATGTCCGACCGGTCGCCGCGCTCGGCCGACAGGATCGCCTCTCCCTCTTCGCCTTCGAGCATCGGGACGAGTCCGACGACGGCGATCACCGCGTCGAAGTTGTCCCACTTGCCCGGCGTCGACCAGTCTACGGGGTTCGCGTTTTCCGCGTGCGGCTGAATGCCCATCTTGTACTCGATCGTGTAGTGCTCGGGTGCGGCGGCGCTCATTCCTTCCAGAACCGACACGAGCGATTCGGCGATCCCGAAGTAGTTACCCAGGAGCACGTCGGTGCTCGCGGCGTTATGACCCATCAGGTAGATTCGCTTCGGCTCGGGGCCGCGGCGAATCGGCAGGACGCCGTTGTTCTTCAGCAGCACGATCGACTTCTCCGCCGCTTCGCGCGCAAGCTCGATATGCTCGGGTGCGCGGATCCGGTCGGTCCCGATCCGCGAGTACGGCACGCGCTCATCGGGATCGAAGTGACCGAGCTTGAACCGCGTCGCGAGCAGCCGCCGCACGCTGCGATCGACATCGGCTTCGGTCAGCAGGCCCTGATCGAGCGCCGCCGGGAGCGCCTGGTACACCGTGCCGCAGTTCAGGTCGCAACCGCGTCGAACCGCGAGCGCCGCCGACTCCTCCGCCGATGCGGTGACCTTGTGGTGGTCGTGGAAATCGCCAATCGCGCCGCAGTCGGACACGACGTGACCGGCGAAGCCCCACTCGCCGCGCAGAATGTCTTCCAGGAGGAGTTTGCTGCCGCAGCACGGCTCGTCATTGGTCCTGTTGTACGCACCCATGACCGACTCGACGCCTTCGCCGACCAGGCGCTCGAACGCCGGCAGATACGTCTCGTAGAGATCCTTGCGCGACACGATCGCGTTGAACACGTGGCGCAGACCTTCTGGGCCGCTGTGGACCGCATAGTGCTTCGCGCACGCAGCGGCTTTGAGGTACCCATCCTGCACCTGCTGGAGGCCCCTGACGAGCGCCGCGCCAAGCTCGCCGGTCAGGTACGGGTCTTCGCCGTAGGTCTCCTGGCCGCGGCCCCAGCGCGGATCGCGGAAGATGTTGATGTTCGGCGTCCAGTAGGTGAGCCCACGGTACTGCCCGCGCATCCCGGCCTTCACGGCGACGTTGTACTTCGCGCGTCCTTCGTCGGAGATCGCGCGACCGACTCGCTCCATCAGATCGGGATCGAAGGTCGCTGCAAGCCCGATCGCCTGCGGAAAGACCGTCGCGTTACCGGCGCGTGCGACGCCGTGCAGACACTCGTTCCACCAGTGGTACGGCGGCACGCCCAGGCGATCGACCGCCGGGGAATCGGCCAGGAGCAGCGCGCACTTCTCATCTCGCGTCAGCTTCGACAACAGATCTTCGATCCGGTCGGTGAGAGGAAGCGACGGGTCCTGAAAGGCATGGGTATCGTTCACTGGAGGCTCCTGAGGTTTTGCCCCATGCTCGCGCAGCTTCCGCAGGCTGTCAAGAGCGGGAGGCTCAGCCTCCGTGCGCGCGAAAGGCGGGAACCTCGGCGGCGCCGGCCTCGTACTGCTCAACGGTGATCCGCCCGCGCTCGACCATCAGGTCCATGATGCTTCGCATGTGACGCAACCAGAGCGGCGGGATCGCGCGGTTCTCGAAGTGCGCGTGAAACCGCTGCGGGCTCGGGATGATGCTCGCGAGCCACACCGACTCGGCAAGCGACAATCGTGACGGCGGCTTACCGAAGTAGTAGCGCGCCGCGTGGTCGATCCCGTAGATCCCGGGGCCGAACTCGATGATGTTCAGGTAGAGCTCCATCGCGCGTTCGCGCGACAGCTCTGCGCCGAACCGCATCAGCGCGACCAGCACCACCTCCTGGAGCTTCCGCGACGCGAGTCGCTCGTGGTCCAGGAAGAGGTTCTTTGCCAGCTGCATCTGAATCGTGCTCGCGCCAACGACGACGTCGCCGGCCGCAAGGTTGCGTTCGAGCGCGCTCTTCGCCTGCATCCAGTTCACGCCGTCGTGTCGGTAGAACTCGCCGTCCTCCGCGGTGATCACCGCGCTGATCAGCCACGGTGCGATCGAGTGAAGCGGCGCGAACACGTACGACGGATCGGGCTCGGCCGAAGACGGCATACCGAGCAACGGCGCCGGCGTACCCGCGCCTCCTGGCACCGTGCTCCACCCGATCGACGGCGTCGACTCGATCCCGCGCTCACCGGGAAGCCTTCCGCCGCGGTGCGCGGGGATAGCGACGACTCGGTCGCGACCATCCACCTCTGCGATCCTGAACAGGAAGGCCCCGTCGAGCGATCGCACGTCGAGCGCCGGCGGCGCATCGACGATCTCGAACGCGGTGAGGCTCGCGGTCGCGACCCATCCGATCCACGACAGGCTTCCGAGCGGCGCTTCCAGATCAAGATCCCAGGAGAGTTCGCCGTCGGCGCGGATCGGTGCGATCGGACCCAGGATCTCCGCCGGAACTGCATCGGCGATGCTCGCGATCGACGTGCGCGGCATCGACAGGCGGAGGTCGACCCGTGCGGGCGCCCCGTCGCGGAATCCCCGCAGCGCGGGCGTGACGTGGATACCGACATCGCCGACCCGCAGGTGCCCGGAGTCGACCACGATCTCACCGGCGAGCGACGCATCGTCAAACGCCCCTGCGCCGGGCGGTGCCGGTCCGGTTGTGCCAGGGATGCGCCGCGCAAGGCGCGCGGGGCGTAGCGGTGCGAGTTCATCGGCACGCGCGGAGAACTCGTAGCTCACCGACGGCACGCGAATCGGCGCGTCGGTCACCGCCGGTAGGAGCAGCACGGCGTCGGTGATGGACGCGGTGCCGGCGAGGGTCGCGCGGCGCGTTGCCGCGGAACGCTCGAACGCGATCGCCGCGCTCGCGACGCCCCCGATCCGGTCGCTCACCGCCGGCACAAGCAGCGACACCGCCGAAACATCGATCGAGTCGAACTCGATGTCGGCTTCGATGCGCCTTGACCCCGGATCGAGATCCGCCGACACGCGCCACCGCCCCGCCGAGCCGAACGTCATCGACCCATCGGCGTCGACCACAATCGACCGCGCGCCGGACTCCTCATCGTCGAGGCGATCAACGCGAACGCTCACGCTGTCGACCGCAACGCCGAACGCGTCGTCACCGCCGGGCTCGGCGAGCGTTATGAGTCCGCGCGTCACCGTGGTCTGCGCGGGCAGCATTGGAGCAAGGCTGTCGACAATCCGCCACAGCGCGGACTCGATCTCGCCGGCCGCCGCGATCGGGTCGCGCGCCTGGCCGGTGCCGGCGATGGATTCGGGATCGTCGCTCGGGGTCGTCGCATCACCCGAAGCCGGAAGGAAATCGAGTCCGATCGAAACACGGTCGGCGTCGACGGTCGCGATCGCCGGTGTCCGGCCGCGAGCCACGGGCGCGTCGAAGAGCGCGCGAACCGAGCCGATCGTAACGGGACGCTCGAGGCGCAGCGTGCGCGGAGCACCGTATCCATCCGCGACGGACGACAGAACCGCGACCGACGCATCGTCCACGCGCAGCCGACGGCGGTTTGCACGCACCCGGCGGGCGTCGACGCGCACGCGAACCGGCTCACCCGACACAGGCAGGGCCGCGCCCGACACGGTCGCATCGGACAGCACGATGCCGTGAACGACAGAGAGCCGCAGCCGCCGGTACTCGACGCTGACGCCGGCCCGCTCTGCCGCGTCATCGATCAGACGACGCGCAACGGCTCGGGCCCAGAAAACCCCTCCGGTCGCGAGCCCCACAAGAAGCACGCACGGGACGATTATAGTTATGACAAGACGAAAGGTTCGACGCAGCATCAGAGACCGTCCACACGGCCTGTTGAAAGATACGGGGATCGGCGGGCAGACGCAAAGAGGCGTCTACAGGGTCGGCCAGTCTCATCTGCGCGGAACTGCCTGTCCCGGCGCGCCGCTGCCTCGACTCTGAAAGAGCCCCGATCGGGTATACTGACTCTCATTGATGAGGTATTATACCCTTTAAGGGATACTTTCGACGATTCGCTTGATATTATCACCGATCGGGTATAGTATCAATTGATGAGTGCCGAGAATCCGATCGGAGCTTTTCTCAAGACACAGCGCAGGGCGGCACGGTTGTCGCAGAAAGAGTTCGCGCTTCGGTCGGGACTCGGGCTGCGCTTCGTCCGCGATCTTGAGCAGGGGAAGGAGACGGTACGCTTGGACAAGGTGAACCAGGCGCTTCGGATGTTTGGACATCAAGCGGTTCCGGGGCGGATCGATCGATGAGCCGCGCCGGCGGGGTCTACTGGAACGAACGGCTCGCCGGGGTGATCCGCGAGACGGATGAAGGGTATGAGTTCGCGTACGATCACGATTGGCTCGGTTCGCCGCAGAACGAGCCAATCAGTCTCACGCTGCCGATCCGCCCAGAGCCGTACCGGTCGCGCACGATGATCGCGTTCTTTGACGGGCTCATTCCGGAAGGGTGGCTGTTGTCCGTCACCGTACGAAACTGGAAGCTCGATCCAAGGGATCGAATGGGCCTGCTTCTGGTCGCCTGCAAGGATACGATCGGCGCCGTCAGCATCCGGCCACTTGTGGATCCTGAGGCCGCCGAAACGGAGACCGGATGAGATGCTTCTGCTGCGGGAAAGTCCTCCCCGCAGGGAGCCCGTGGGGCTCCTGGCACCGGCGCTGTAGCAGTGCCTTCTTTGGAACACCCGTTCCCCCGCGCCTTGAAATCAGCAACAGAACGCTGGAGGATCTGGCTTCTCAGGCGGTCTCCAGCGGGCGGACGGTACCCGGGGTACAGCGAAAGCTCTCGATCCATCTATCCCGCGACGGAGACGATTATCGACTGACGCTCGTGGGCTACCCGGCGGGATACATCCTCAAGCCACCGTCACCAGAGTACCCGAACCTGCCGGAGATCGAGTTCGTCACGATGGGCCTGGCGGAGATCGTCGGCATCACGACGGTACCCCACGGGCTGGTCGCGCTCTGCGACGGAACCGTCGCCTACATCACGCGTCGCATCGACCGGCGCGTGGCGCACCCATACAGGGTACCGATGGAAGACCTCTGCCAGCTTTCGCAACGGCTGACCGACGACAAGTACCGGGGCTCGTACGAGCAGATCGCCCGGATCATCCGACGCTACTCGTCGAGGCCGGGCGTAGACCTTTCCGAGTACTTCCTGATGATTCTGTTCTGCTTCGTGGTGGGGAACTCCGACATGCATCTGAAGAACTTCTCGCTGTTTCGTCCGGACGATCTGTGGGTGCTATCGCCGGCGTACGACCTCGTATCCACCGCGGTTGTGATTCCAGACGATCCGGACGAAACCGCCCTCACACTATCCGGAAAGAAACGCAAGTTATCGCGCCGAGACTTCGAGAGCTTTGGGGTGGGTATCGGGCTCGATCCAAGGGCAGTCATCGGGCTGATCGATAGGGTCACCCGCAGCCGCGATCGGCTCGCGACGGCTATTGCACAGTCGCCAATCGAGCTTCCGCCGGCGGCGGCATTGCTCGATCTCATCGATGAGCGCATCGAGTGCCTCCGTTAGCAGATCGAGCCCGAGGCTGCCCGGCTTGCACCCTGATCGTACAAGGGGTACCATTTTGGTAGACATCGGCGGTGGCCGATGAACCGGAGGCTCGCTATGTTCGATTCGATTCCGTACACGCGCCACTACGCCGATCAGCACGATGAGCACCGGGTCTACCTGTACGGGCTGTCGTACTGCGAACATTGCGAGCAGGGAAGGCAGCTGCTTGAGGAGCAGGGAGTGGCCTTCGATATGACGCATCTGGACACGCTCGCCGCGGATGTTCGCAGGCCCGTGCTCAAGGCGTTCCGCGACGAGTACGGCGAGCACGTCCCCTACCCCGTTCTGGAGATAGACGATGAGTACCTGTTCGGCTTCAACCGCGAGGTGTGGCTTGAGAAGCTCGGGCGTGAGTAGCTCGCGCCGGGCGGCGCTGCGGTACGCGGCCGTCGTGGGGCTTCTTGGCGTGGCGCTTGCATCGTGCGCAACGCGTCCGACGCGCGTCGACCCGGCGGAGCTTCCCGAACCGTTGCCCGACGCGATAGCCCGGTTCGCCAGACCCGGCGGGTGGGCTGTCGACGCGCAGGCCGGGGCTATCGTGTCGCAATACGGCTGCACGGTGGAATACGTCGTCTACCGGTCGGCTGGCGTAGACCTCTCTGACTACCCCGGTGGGCGGCCGCTGGTCGTGCTCGCGCACGGATTCCTGCGCAGCCTGGAATCGATGCGCGGATGGGCACATCACTGGGCATCGTGGGGCGTCGACACGGTGGCGGTGTCGTTCTGCAACTCGACGCCGTTCGCCGGCAACCACGATCGTAACGCAGATGATCTGGTCGCGGTCGCCGCGGAGCTCGCGCCGGGATCGACCCCGGTCGTCTACGCCGGTTTCAGCGCGGGAGGTCTGTCGGCGCTGCTGGCCGCCGACGCCGACCGGCGCGCGACCGCGTACCTGGGGCTTGACGCGGTCGACAGCGGGGCGCAGAGCGAACGCGTCGTCCGCCTCAGGATGCCGGCGCTCTATCTCTTCGCCGAGCCCGGCTCGTGTAACGCCGACGCAAACATGGCGCGAGCGATGCCCGCGTCGTCACCGCTCCTTGCGCTTCGTATCCCGTTCACGACGCACTGCGACTTCGAACACCCGACCGACCGGACGTGCGAACGGTTCTGCGGCCGTATCGAGCCCGAGGACGCGCAGACGGCGATCGCGGAGAGCGTGCGGTCGCTTGCGACCGCGTGGATCGTGATGCAGGCCGGAGCCGATCCGTCGGCTCGCATGACCTTCGCGCCCGACTCGCGCGCCGATCTGGAGCGGCGACGGCGAATCGTAACGCTTCACGCCGACTAGACGTCGCAGTAGCGGCAGAGCTCGATCCCGACGTTCTCGCAGTAGTCGACGATCTCGATATCCATGAACATCCGGCGCTGACGGTTGCGGTTGATCGCCTCTTCGCCCACCGGCCGCCCCGGCAGTTTGAACCGCGCGAACTCTTCGTCCTTGGTCGCAGGATGCCCGACCAGGAGGTAGGTCCCGGCAGGAACAGTCGCGAGCTGATCGGCCATCTCGGTACCCGGGTGTTCGGTGGGCATCTGGAATCCCGGCAGACGCGCAAGCGCGCCGGCATCGAACAGGCGGCGGTTCGCGATCAGGCCGTGCTCGTCTGCGAACGCAAGAAGCCGTTCGGCAAGCCCGGGGACGCGCCCTATCCCCATGTGCTCGTCGATATAGGTGATCGGGAAGCCCAGGTTTCGGAGCAGGTCGAGCTGAGCGGCTACCTCCTGCATCACCGCGTCAAGGTCGGGCGCGGTTGACTCGAGCGACTCGACGTCAAAGTGCATCGAACCATCGGCGCGCACGAACGACGACGCGGCGTCGCCTATCAGAGGCGCCCATCGGAGGTTCTCCCATTCGGCGGTCAGCGTGACGTGGAGGCCGAATGCGACGCCGTCGCCAAGGTCGCCGAGTACCTGGTACGCGTTGCGGATCGCGGGGGCGGGCGCCATCAGACTCACATTCCGTACGATCCCTTCGGTCACGCTCTCCCTGATCGCGCGGTTCGCCACCGCGTGCATACCTGCATCGTCTGCCCGGGTCACCAAACGGATTCCGCTCATATCAAGCCTCCATGTACTGTGAGAATGGAAGAAGGATACAACAGTTCATCGGCGCCGTCATCTGAGCCTGGAAAGTGTCATCGAGCGTGAAGGTTGAAGCAGCAGAGCGTTTTTGCGCGTATAGAGT
>RECL01000291.1 GCA_007694025.1 Spirochaetaceae bacterium | reverse complement strand
GAGCTCGTCGCGGTGACCGATCACGACCTTGCGTTCGACCCGAACCTGATCCCCGACGTCCAGTTAGCAGATCTGACCGGTGACGGTGTCCCCGAGATCATCGCGTTCGCGACCGACCCCGACGCCGAGCTGCCGATCGTCGTATACCGGTTCGAGCGCCGGAATGGCGCGCCGAGGGTGTTGGCCTTTTCGCTCTGCTCTCCAAGGATGTACGGTGACGACGTACGGTCGGTCCAGCGAGCGCTCGTGCGGGCGGGGTTCCCTGTCGGGCCGCACGGCATCGACGGGTGGTACGGCCCCGACACACGCGCTGCGGTGATCCGCTTTCAGCGTTCTCGCTCGATGCCGGTCACCGGCGTCGTCGACCACGCCGTTCGCGCCGCGCTTGAATAGCGCCGCGCTCGGGCGCGATGCTTCTCAGAACCCCGGCAACCTGATCCGGTTTCGGACCGCTTCTTCTGCCTCGCGTCGAGCCGCCTCCTCGAGTTCTTGCCGAATCCGTTCGGCTTCGGCTGTCGCGGCGGCTTCGGCTTCGCGTCGAGCCTGCTCGGCCTCCTGTCGCGCGCGTTCGGCCGCGGCGGCGGCCGCCGCTTCGGCCTCGCGCTGCGCGGCGTCGATCCGTGCGCGCGCTTCGGCCTCGATCCCGTCGCGAAGCGTCGTGAGGAGGTTCTGGCTGCGATCCTGGATCCGGGCGATAGCCGCCTGCCGGTCGCGCGCGAGCTCGACGAGCTCCTCGGCGGACAGGCGCACATCGATGACGCCGCCGAGCGCGTCCGACAGGCGCTCGAGTTCCGGATCGAGGTAGGCGATGAGCGCGTCTTCGAGCTCCGAACGGAACCGCGCGACCGTCGCGTCGATACGCTGTTGCAGTACGCCGACGAACGCCTCATCGAGGTTGGTCGACGCGCTGGTGAACCGGAACGACCGGTCCTGATCGATCGAGTAGCCGAACTCCGCGGTGATCCGGTCTGCCTGGCCGACGACATCACGAACGAAGGCTCCGACGCCACCGTCGGCTGGAGTTCCGGAGAAGCGAGCGTCAGCGATGCCGAGCGCGGCCCCGCCAGACGCCCGATCGGGCGTCTGGACGAGCGAAACCTCCAGGTCGGCCGATCCGGCGAACGCGTCAAGACCGAGCGCGTCGAACCCGCGATCGACGAGCAACGGCACCGACGTCGCGGCGGCGTTCGCCGCGAGCGACGCGGCAGCGCCGGGTCGCAGGTCAAACACGGCGCCGAGCGATAGCCCTCCGGCGACGCCGATCGCGTCGTACGCGATCGTGGTTGGGGCACCGCTTCGCGACTGGTCGCTCGACAGCTCCGTGATCACGAGCCGTTGCTCGGAGACGCCGGTCGACGACAGGAACGCCTGGCGCAGCAGGAATCGGGGTGGGCGGCTGAGGCCGAAGTCAAGAATCCGTCCTGTTCTGGCCACCCGCGCCACGGGTTCGCTGTCGGAGCCGTCCCGGCGCAGCCGTTCGACGAGCGTGTAGCCGAGTGCTATTCGGTCGTACCAGACGCCGAGCGTCGCACGCAGATGCGGTTCGATAAGCCGTGCTACGAAGTCGCGCCCTTCGGCGCGAACGTCGGGGATCATCGCGACCAGTCGCTCGTAGTCGCGCTGCACGAGCGTCGGAACGCGCGATGCCGCGCTGATGATCTGGCCGGAATCGTTCGCGATATCAGCGTAGAGCCGCTCGGCACTGCCGCGATAGTCGGAGACTTCGACATAGAGCTCGCTCGCGCGCTGGTAGAGTTCGAGTGCACGATCGGGCGATCGGACCGCCGCGAAGTCGGTGTTGGCGAAATCGGTGACGCTCGCGAAGGTTCCAGCCGCCGCACGCGCAAGCGCGGTGACGTCTGCGGTGCGCTCGCTCACGAAGTCAGCGCCCGCATCGATGATGCGCTCGACCTCATCGGGTGTGGTGATCAATGCGCGATGCTCGTCGATGAACGCGCGCGCGTCGAGCGTTGTCGGCAGCCCAAGGTCGGGCGGAGTAAACGGCGTCCGCTCGACTACCGGAATCGCCTCGTCGCCGCGTGGTGGATCACCCCGTTCGAGCGCGCCCGACTCGGTGCGCGGGGTACCGAACGCGAGTCCGGCGACGGTCATCTCTTCGATCCGGACGTACCCCTGAATGAGCTGCCACGTGTCGACCTCGAGCGCTCCGATGCCGAGCTCGAACAGATTGGTCATCGGTTCACGTGCGTCGGCGACGACCACCGAATCGAACCGGATCTCTCCGCGAATCGGCCTGAACCGCAACCCTGAGAGCTCCACGCGTGCATCGAAGAGGTTTTCTAGGAACGACTGCGCGGCGCGTTCGACGATGCGGTCCTTGAAGACGACGTTGAACACGATCACCGCGCCAATGAGGAGCGCGAAGACGACAAGCTTTCCTCTGCGGATCGCGCCGTGGTTCTTCCGCGCGGTCTTGACGAGCGCGTTGACGCGCTTAACCTCGTCGGGGGAGAGTTCGCGCGACAGTACGATTCGGCCGGCGTCGTCGGTCGTCGTTATGTCGGACAGGAAGGAGCGGTCGGATTCCAGGTAAATCCGCGATCCGAGCCTGCGACGGTAGGCTCGTTCTCTTACCGGTCTTCTGAAGAACCTCGGGGTCTTTGCGCGTGCCATAGCGACTCCTACGTGGCCGCCGGCCAGACGCGGCGAACCTGCGCGATCGCGGCCGACAGCTTCTGAGCGATCGGCGTCGCCTTGATCGCTTTAACGATCTTGCTCTGCGCGATCAGCGCGTGTATGTGCCGACGGTAGAGCCGGACGAGCAGCGTCGCGAGCGCGGTCACGGGCACAAAGAGCACAATTCCGGCGATCAGCCCTCCGATCACGACCGTATCGTTGAACCGGGTCCACGGCACGATCGGAGTCGACAGGAGCGTCACGAACAGCGGTTCAAGCGCAGCGCGGGTGAGAAACCAGTATCCGACCCGGTCGAGCAGGCCGTCCGCAACCGGTACCATCGGCGAGAAAACGATGAACGATACGATCGTCAGCCCAAGGTTGATCTTGACGACGAACGCCGAGAGCGCGAGCGCGACGAAGATGAGATTTCCTCCCGGGACAAGCGCGAGCCACAGCCCGAACGCGACGCCGGCGCCGATTTCGGACGCGCGGCCGTTCGAGTTGAGCAGTGCGATCAGTTTGGCGACGAGTCGGATAATCACGGAAACCCCCTGTCAGCCTGTGGGTGTAAGGATGCCTGAAAGCCGGCCGTGCCGGCAAGCGTATTCGGATCGGTCAGTCGCTGTTCTCCCGACGCGCGTCGTCGGTTCGCGGGAAGATCCGGGTCGCGTAGAACGTCGTGTCGATTGGCCCGTTTCTCAGCTTTGCGGTGACGTTCGTCCGCAACCCGAACCGCTTCATCGCGGCGCGGTTCGATGTCAGAAGATAGACCTGCCACCCGGCGTACCCGCGCTTGAACCGATCGCCAAGGTCGCGGTAGAAGGAGTCGGCCTCGTCGAGCGACATGCGCTCGCCGTACGGCGGGTTCGTGACGACGATCCCAGGCTCGGCGGCTGGTGCGTCGCGTGCGAACAGATCCGTCACCGAGAACTCGATCGAGTCGGCCACGCCGGCGCGGTCGGCGTTTCGCATCGCAGCCGCGACGATCGCGGGGTCGATGTCGCTCGCGTAGATCCGCGGGTGCGATGGGGAATCGGTAACCGCGCGGCGGGCTTCGGCGATGCACCGCTCGTGGAGCCCGGGGTCGACGAAGCGCCACCGTTGGTAGGCAAAGCCCGGCCGAAGCAGCCCTGGAGCGATCGACCGCTCGATCATCGCGGCCTCTATGGCGATCGTACCCGATCCGCACATCGGATCGCACAGTGGCAGGGTCGTGTCCCAGCCCGACAGCATGACGAGCGCCGCGGCGAGCGTTTCGCGTAGCGGTGCCGTTCCGCCCTCGGTCCGGTAGCCGCGCTCGTGAAGCGCCGGCCACGAGCTGTCGAGCGATATCTGCGCCCGCGAGTTCGCGATGTGCACCGATACCCCGACGGTGGGGGTCTGTTTGTCGACGTTCGAGCGTTCGGCGCGTTTCGCGCGCTGGCTGTCGGCGATCGCGTCCTTGACCTTCAGCGCGGCGAATCTGCCGTCGGGTAGCTGAGGGTCGGAGCTGAACGCCGACACGCGGAAGCTGTCGGGCGGCGGAATGATCGCGCTCCAGCTGAGCCGGCGAGCGAGCCGGTAGAGCTCGTCGGGCGACGTCACCGGTCCATCCACGATCGGCACCAGCACACGACCGGCGCAGCGGAGGTGGATGTTCGCGCGGATCATCTCGTGCGCTGTTCCGGCGAAGGTCACCGCGCCCGCCA
>RECL01000375.1 GCA_007694025.1 Spirochaetaceae bacterium | reverse complement strand
TCGCCCTCTGGAAGTCCCGGTACGGGCTGTTGGCCGACGTCGTCACGTACCGCTCGGCGCTCAGGCGCATCGCGTCGAGCTCGATGTGTCCCTCGTGCACGGCGAGAAGTGAGATGACTCCGCCGGGCGCGAGCAGCGCGAACGCCGCCTCAACCGTTTCCTGGGCTCCCACGGTGTCGATGACCGCGTCGAACTGCTTCGATTCGCGCTCGGCCCGCCGAAACATCGCGTGGCCGTCGGACTGCGCCGCCGACTCGAACCCAAGCTCACGCGCAAGCTCGACCGGCAGGGCCGTCGTGTCGCACGCCATGACGTGCTCCGCCCCGCGATCTCTCGCCACCTGCGCCGCGAGCATACCGATCGGGCCAAGGCCCAGTACCGCGACCCGGCTGCCTTGAACCACGCCGGCGCGATCGCACGCGTGGATTGCCACGGCGAGGCCGTCGAGGAACGTGGCCTCCTCGAACGATATGGTGTCCGGGATCTCGTACGAGAAGCCGTCCCAGACCTCGAACTCTTCGGCCATGCCGCCCGGGTAGTACTCCCGTGTCCCCCACCCGGCACCGTGCCCGAGATGCTCGACCGATGCGCAGATGTTTTCCCGGCCGGACAGGCACGCTCGACACCGCCCGCACGCACGGTACGCGAGGATCGCGACCCGCTTCGACACGCCGTTTGCCTCCACGATGCCCGCGATCTCGTGCCCGAGCACCATGTTCGGAGGTGAGGCAAGGTTCTTGCCTACGGTATGGAGGCTCCAGGGATTCTCACCCGCAAGGTACCGGACATCGCTCCCGCAGATCCCGCAGGCCATCATCCGGACTCGATGGGCGGGCGGGGTGACGTCCGGAACCGAGATCTCCTTCACGACCAAATTGCCGGGACCGACAAGAATCACCGACTTCACTCGTTCACTCACCGCGACCTCCTGTGTACCCGGCATCATCCCGGAAGTCGCCTTCCGCGAGCAACAGGGGTGTCTTCATAGATTGTTCAGGGTGGAGACCATTGTCAAGGCCACCCAATCAAGGCCGGCGAGCTCCCTTCCAACCGGTCGAAGCCGCGCGTCCTGGTCACCCTTCCTCCCGGGGTTCACGAACGTGGAGCAAGACGAGCGGGCCGGCGCCTTCGTTCACGATCTCCGCTCGCGGCGTCTCATGGTGGACAATCGCGCCGAGACACGGTGCCCCGGTCACGAACTCTTCATAGGTGGACCCGTGCGGTCCGATCCGTATGTCGGCTTGCCGGCTCGTGACCCGCCCGGCCCCGGTCGCGGCGACCAGGATGTGCGGGCGCGACGGACTCTCGTTCCGCAGGACGTGCGATCCGTGCTCCGGCACGGTCATCCAGTCTGCCTCGAAGAACGGGCTCCTGACGAGTTCGTGGCAACTCGGCCCCACCGGCCGCGGGACGCACACCGCGTCGCGGACGACGGCCTCTCCGTACCGTGAGCGGTCCACGAACTCGAGCGCGCGCCGAACGTCGTCCTCCCGCCCGGTGTCGAGCAGGCCGAGTTGCTCCGCGCGCGTCAACGCCCGTCCGGCGAATCTTTCCTGTAGCGTGACCTTCAGGTCGCCGTCCGCGAGGACCTCGAAGTACAGCCCGGGTCCGAGGCTGTGCAGTACGCCTCCGGGAATGAACAGCCCCGAGCACGGCTCGATCGTCACCTCGTTCATCAACCCTTCAAGCTCCTCAACGCCGGCGCGCCACGCATCATAGAGCTCCGAAGGTGTGATCGACCTCCGGAACCCGAGGTAGCTCGGTCCGGCGGCGCTTCGCTCGTCCGGGTGTCGGATCCACACCTCCGGCTTGGTGAGGTTCCCGCCGAACGTCCGCACCGAGTCGTACGAGCGAAGACGCTCGACATCCTCAGCACGGAAGTGGAACTCCTTGGGCAGCGTCACCGAGCCGTCCAGCATCTTGACGATGATCCGGAGCGGTCGCGGTCCGGTGACGCCGGCACCGTACGCCGACACGAACTCGTCCCACGGCAACGAGCCACCCTCCTGGTCGTAGATGCGGATGAGGCCCTCATCGGACCTCGAGCTACCGGGGTTGATCGCGGCAACCGGCGAGAAGATCCAGGCCTCGGGGTAGTGCCACCCCGGCTCGGGGCGGGCTTTCGGGCCGAACACCCGGTCCAGGTTGTGCCCTCCGGGGTAGATGCGCGCGGCACGAATCGTGTCCGGGTCGGCGATGAGCGGGGTCACTTCGCGGAAGAACACTCAGATCTCCTTTCCGGTGTGCCGGTTCTCGCGGTTGCGCGTGCCATGGGACGACTCTTGCCGCACAGGATCACTTTGTCAACAGGCTTTCGCAGGCTTTCGCAGGTGCACGCTACCGGTCTGACGTCCACGGGACGAATGGTGTATGCTTGGACGAGGAGAGGCAGGTATGGCGGAGTTCGACGATGCCCATGCGGTTCAGCTCGGAGATCGAAGGCTTGCGGAGCTTGATCCGCGCGTACACGTGCCCGGCTACGAGCGGAAAAAGGCGACGGCCTCGATCTGTCACATCGGTGTTGGAGGCTTTCACCGCGCTCACCAGGCAGCCTGCACGGATGCGGTACTTGCAAGCGGCGATCTCGCATGGGCGATCTGCGGCGTCGGGATTACTCCGAACGACGCCGCGATGGAGTCCGCGCTCGTGGCACAGGACCTTCTGTACACGCTCGTGGCCCGCGACCGTAACACGATAGACGTACGAGTCATCGGCTCGATCGTGGAGTACCACCTCGCCGCCGGCTCGCCGGCCGCCGTGCTGAGCCGGCTCGCGAGTCCCGAGACGCGCATCATCACGCTCACGGTTACGGAGAACGCGTACTGTTTTCGAGGAGACACCGGAGAACTCGATTTCGACAATCCGGGGATCCAGGCCGACCTGCGAAGCCCGCGGGCGCCGACGACAGTGATCGGGTATCTCACCGAAGTTCTGAGCACGCTCCGGTCTGAGCGGCGGCAGCCGCCGACGATCCTCTCGTGCGACAACCTTCCGCACAACGGCTCGCGCCTGAAGCGTCTCGTGATGAGCTATGCGCGGGAACTCGACCCTTCCCTCGCGACGTACGTCGAGCAGGAGGTTTCTTTCCCCTGTACGATGGTGGACCGCATCACACCGGCAACGCGGGAGGAGGACACGGCCTTTCTGCGAAGCGAGTACGGTATCGTCGATACGTGGCCGGTCTTCTGCGAGACATTCTGTCAGTGGATCATCGAGGACAGCTTCTCGCGAGGCCGACCGGACTGGTCGACCTTCGGTGCCCGCTTCGTCCCGGACGTCGTGCCGTACGAGCTGATGAAGATACGCCTTCTGAACGGCACCCACTCCGCGCTTTCCTACATGAGCTACCTTCTCGGCCACCGCGACGTCGACCGGGCGATGGCCGACTCCGACGTGCTCGCCTTTGTCCGTGGCTACATGAACGAGCTTCGCCCCACCGTCGGCGACGTGCCGGGGATCGATCTCGACGAGTATACCGCGACTCTCGTCGAGCGGTTCTCGAACTCCGCGATACGCGATCAGGTTTCACGACTCGCGATCGACGGATCGCGGAAGATTCCGAACTCCGTCGCGGATCCGCTGCGGGAGATGCTCATCGCGGGGCTTCCGACCGGACACATCGCCTTCGCGATCGCTGCGTGGATTCGTTATCTGTGGGGAAGCGACGAGGCGGGCGAGCCGATCGAGATCGTCGACCCGTATGCCGAGCGGATCCGCGCGGTAGCCGCACGGTGCCGAACCGACGCGCTTCCATTTCTCTCGCTTCGCGAAATCTTCCCGCCGGAAGTTGCGGCAAACGCGCGGTTCGTGACGATGGTCTCGCGGTATCTCGAACGCATTGCCGGGAAAGGCACGCGCCAGTCGCTGCGAGATTTTCTCACGAGGTGTCGGTGAGATTCCGCGACCAGAAGCTCGAGCACATCATCGACCTGCTCGAGCAACGCGAATACTGGTCGACCGCGGACCTCGTGACGGCGGTCGGCGCGAGCCGATCGACCATCCAGCGGCTCGTCGAGGACCTCCGCAGTCGCGGCGTACTGACGCGGATTCACGGAGGAGTCCGACGTGCGAGTCGTTCCGCGGCGCGCCCGACCGCGCTCTCCGAGAGAAGCGAGACCGACGCGGAGGCGAAGCGTCGTATCTGCCGGCTTCTTATGGACCTCATTCCCCGGTCGGGGCTGGTGTACCTCGACGCGGGGACGACGATCTACCCGGTCGCCTCGATGGTGAGTCCGGCGACGCATGGGGCGGTGGAGTTCGTCACAAACGACGTTCGGACCGCCGCGATGCTGAGCGGCCGAGGGCTCCAACACGTGCTGCTCGGCGGCCAGATAC
>RECL01000374.1 GCA_007694025.1 Spirochaetaceae bacterium | reverse complement strand
TTGTCGGCGAGCTCGCGTCCGGGCACGAGTATGTGGCTAGCTTTCCATTCCATGGTGCGAATATAGCGTTCGCGGTCTCCGGTCGCAAGAGCGCCGGCCCGTTCACTCGGTCGGAGCCGACTCCCATTTCTGGTCGTCCCGCTTCCCGATGGTGCTCTCCATCGAGTGCATCAGCTTTTCGATGGCACCGTCGACTGCTTGCTCGAACGTTGCCGCCTCGTCGCTCACGGCGAGAGGCTGCAGCCCCGCGATGCGCGCCTCGATGAGGCAACGCTTATCCTCGGTGCCGAATTTCTTCTCGCTGTTCTCGTCGCTCAGGTGAACTTCCACCCGCGTGATCTGATCGCCGAAGCGTTCGAGGCTGTCAGCCACGTCGGTATCGATCTTCTGCGTCAGCTCGCTATCGGGTTCGATGTTGCTATCCGAGTTGATCTGAATGATCATTGATTCCCCTTTTCAGTACCGGTAAATCGCAGCCAGTCCCGTCTCCGTCGGCATCCGTTCGGTCGGGACGACGATCACTTCTCCGCCCATCTTCAGTGCCAGCTCCCCCAGATCGTCGAGCACGTCATCAACCTCCGGGTGTGCCAGGTCGTCGTGCTCGATGTCGCCGGTCTCGGCATCGATGCGACCGGGAACTTCGCGACCGGCTTCGATCAGCAGGGTGGCGACCCGCCCGCCCACAACCGCCGCAGCGATCTGGTCCACGTCGTCAGAACCAAGGCCCTTTGATTGTGCGTTGCCGAACTCCTCGACCAGCGCGGCCAGGCGCGCCAGATAGCGAGGCTCCATGATCCGCCAGGCGTGGTGTCGGAGTTCGTCGATAGACGACAGGGCATCCGGGTGGATATCGATGCTCTCCGGAATCAGAAGCGGATTGTGGCTGATTGCGTGAAACATGTGGTGATGCTCCGGCAGCGCCGCCAGGATCAGTGGCAGGCCCGACGGGTGAGAGTAGTGCTCCAGTACCGCACGGTCGACCGCGCGGAAGAAGCGCTCAGCGTCGATGTCGATCTCGGACTCCTTCCCGCCGTGGCCATGGTGCATCGCCGAGCGTCCGCCGCCCACGCCGCCATACGAGGCGACCGTCAGGCGTGGCTCGGTCAACTCCTCTCCAAGTGCCTCGGTGAGCGTACGAGGGACGCCGTGCGCCGGTTCCATCTCGTCCAGAGCGTCACGGTTGCCCTCAAAGAGTCTGATTTCGTGTCGGTTCAGGCCGAGTACGTAGAACCGGTCGGCCGACTGAAGCACGCGTACCAGGGGTTTGGTGTGAAAGGAATCCGCCACCACAGCCAGCTCGGCGACCGGCCGCTGGAGGTTGTAGACTCGGAACACATCCTTCGCGCCAAGCACCGCCAGCCCATCACGGGTGTGGTTCCAGAACTCCCGGTCGTCAGCCAGTGCCAGGAACGGTTCCAGCAGGGGGCGGATCTCGTCCTTCGACACGTGTTGGCGGAGCGACCCTTCGAGCTCCTTGACAAGGTTCCCAAACCGGATCGGATCCTGCCTGTTGTCCGGATGGTGCCGATGCGTGGTCTGGTAGAGCGAAAGGCACGGTGGATCACAACTGTCCAGTATGCCTGCTCTGTAATCCTTCTCGAGAGTGTTCAAGTTGTCTCCTCGCTGGTGCGTAGTCCGCTGTGCTGACAGGGTTCGCGTACAGCTTCTGCAGAAGCTTGTAGACCTTCACAAGGTGCTGCTGGGTCTCCGTCAGGTGACCTGCGAGCGAAGCTCCCTGTTGGGGCGAGTTGGCCAACTCGTGCGTGTACCGTGGATTGCTCAGGGTATCCATCTCTGCGAAGATACGGAGAGTCCGAGTCAGTATCTGTGCGGCAGCGCACTAAGCAGCTGGTTCTTCAGGGGCGAGGCGAGGTCAGTTGAAAGGGTTGCGGGCGCGGACCGAGCCGTATAACCTGCCGTCCGACAGGTCCTCCGTCCAGAGCGTCTCACAGCGCGCGGCGTTCGCGGCGGCGATGATAACGCCGTCCCAGAACGAGAGCTGGCTGCTTTCCGCGATGTCGAGTCCGTCGCGGATCAGCTCCGGGGTCACCTGTACGACCTCGAGTCGTTCCATGAGACAAAGCTGGCGGGTGACGGCATCTCGGCTCTGACCGAGTCGGGTGCGGGCCACGGCGGCGTACTCCATAAAGACTTGTGTCGAGACGACACCGGACCGCGATCGGATCAAATCCTGGACGAGCACGATCGCCGTCTCCTGTTTCCGGGAGTCCGCCGCATCGTTCGCGTAGGCGATTACGTTCGTGTCGAGAAACGCCTTGGTCATCGGTTCGCGATCGATTCCAGCCGATCGCGGTAGAGATCCACGCGCCCCGACCAGGCGCGACCCTTCGAGTTACCAGGCTTGGTCCGCGCGATGGAGGCGAACTCCGCCGCCGCTTCGTCGTATCCGACGTCGCCGGTCAGCTGCTGCAGGTAATCTCGGAAGAGCTGATTGAGCGATGTTCCGTGTTGCTGGGCATACCGGCGCGCCTTCTCCAGGAGATCCTGATCGGCCGACAGCGTTACATTCATAAGCACATAATACGTGTGCACGTAATCAGTGTCAACACGAACCTCATCGCCGCCCGTGAGAACCCCGCCGACCGCTTCGGGTGTCACCGCTTCGGCGGCCCTCTGCGCGGCGGCTGCCTTCTTCCCGGCGCGATCCGGGAGCGATGAGGCAGTTCGGCCCGGTGCCGATCAAGTCGGTCCGGCCGGCGGTCTCGAGCGCTTCGCGGACGAGCGCGTGGTTCTTCGGATCACGAAACTGCAGCAGCGCGCGCTGCATCGCCTTCTCGCGCGCGGACTTCGGCACTGGAACTCGAACGCCGGTGCGCGGGTCGGTCTCGGTGTAGTACATGCACGTCGCGAGCGTACCAGGCGTCGGGTAAAAGTCCTGGACCTGCTCGGGCGTTCCGCCGTGGTCGCGGAAGTACTCGGCAAGGAGAATGGCGTCGGAGAGCGTCGTGCCCGGATGGCTCGAAATGAAGTAGGGCACCAGAAACTGCTTCGCGCCGATCTGTTCGTTCGCACGCCCGAACTCGAACTCGAATCGCTCGTAGACTTCGACGCCGGGCTTTCCCATCGCGGCGAGCGCGCGCGGTGAAATATGCTCCGGGGCGACTTTCAGCCGGCCGGACACGTGGTGTTCGGTCAGCTCACGGATGAACGGCGAATCGGTATCGAGTAACGCGTAGTCGTAGCGGATGCCCGACCTCACGAACACCTTCTTCACGCCCGGGAGTCCTCGCAGGCGCCGCAACACGTCGAGGTAGTCGCTGTGGTCTACCTCGAGATTTCCACACGCCTTCGGGTGCAGGCACTGTTTATCCTTGCACACTCCGTTGGTCAGCTGCTGCGTGCACGAAGGCCTGCGGAAGTTGGCCGTCGGTCCACCGACGTCGTGGATGTACCCCTTGAAGCCCGGAAGCTCGGTGAGCGCGCGAGCCTCGCGCTCGAGGCTCTTGATACCCCGCGCGGTCACGCACCGGCCCTGGTGGAACGAAAGAGCGCAGAAGCTGCACCCGCCAAAGCAGCCGCGGCTGCTGACGAGGCTGAACCTGACCTCCTCGATCGCGGGCACGCCCGCATCGATGTAGTCGGGATGGAACGTCCGCGTGTACGGAAGCTCGTACACGGCATCGAGATCCGCTCCGCGGCGAGGCGCCGCCGCCGGATTCTGGACGACGAGCGCGGGTCCGTACCGCTCGACGAGCACGTCGCCGTTGATCGCATCGGTGTTTCGCTGTTGCTGCCGAAAGCTTTCTGCGTGCGCGCGCTTGCCGCCATCGTGATCGGTCAGCGAATCCCAATCCGGCAACTCGACGACTGCCCGGCCGACCTCGGCCGCCGCGGCCTCGATCGCGGGGAGGTCATCGGCCCGACACCGTCGGACGGTGCCGGCGACTGTCGCGAGATCCGCGGCTCGTCGTCCTTCGGACAGCGCCGAGGCGATCTCGAGGATCGGGGTCTCTCCCATCCCGTAGACCAGGAGGTCGGCCTTTGCATCGAGCACGATCGACCTGCGCATCCGGTCCGACCAGTAGTCGTAGTGAGCGAGTCGCCGGAGCGACGCTTCGATGCCCCCGATCACGATATCGATGTTCTTGAACGCTTCGCGAATCCGCGTGCAGTACACGAGCGTCGCGCGGTCGGGGCGTCGACCACCGAGCCCACCGGGGCTGAACGAGTCACGCCGCCGCGGCTTTCCGCTGACCGTGTAGTTCGCGACCATCGAGTCGACGTTCCCCGCGCTGACAAGGAAGCCAAGCCGCGGCCGCCCGAGTCGCCTGAACTCGTCGGGTGAACGCCAGTCGGGCTGCGCGATGATGCCGACGCGGTACC
>RECL01000373.1 GCA_007694025.1 Spirochaetaceae bacterium | reverse complement strand
CTCACCGGATCGAAGCCTCCCCCGACGAGGTCTGCGACTACTACAACGTGACCTTTCTCCCCGAGTGTCTGTCGATTCCCGAACGGGCCGGTATCGACGACCGACTCCTCGAGCCGTTCTACTCGGCGACCCCGACCGATCCGATCGTGCTCTGCGACGCGGAGTACGATCGAGCGGCCGCGCTGTGCCGATCGATCGCTCACGAGGTCGAGCAAGGCGATCCATTTTCGCCCGCGATCGCCGTCCATCTGTTTCACGCATTGCTGCTCTTGGTCGCCCGCAATAGCGACGACAGCGGGCTTCGGACCGACGCTCGGGTCCGCTCGGCTCTGCGGTTGATTGCAGAGCGGTTCGATGAACCGCTGCCGAGTCGCGACCTGGCGCGGGCGGTCGGCGTATCGCCCTCCCGGCTCGCTCAGCTCTTTCGGTCGCACACAGCGGCGACGATCCGCCAGACGATCAACCGGCGCAGGCTCACCGAGGCGAAACGGCTGCTTGCGACGACCGACGAGCCGATCACCACGATTCTTCACGAGTCGGGCTTCAGCGACGTCAGTTACTTCAACCGCGTCTTCCGCGCCGACACCGGGCTTACGCCGCGCGAGTACCGGCGGCGGGCCGTCCCGCACGAGTAAGCGCGGCAGGCCGGGCGGCTGCACAGGCACAGCCGCCCGGCCTGCGCTAAATCCAGTCCAGGTTTTCGATCGTTTCGTCCTGTTGCCGTCGTCCGGAGCCGGTCATACTGGACCTCGAGAGGAGTCACTATGGAACTTGCTGTTCAGAGCTACTGTCTCCGTGGGATCAGCGACCGTGCAGAGGTCGCCGCCGCGGTTCGGGCGTGCGGGCTGCGAAGGATCGAGCTCTGTCGGATCCACGCCGACTGGGACGATGCGGAGGCTTTCGGGGCACTGTGCCGGGCGTATCGGGGCGACGGCGTCGAAGTGATGAGTATCGGAGTCAACCGGATCGGTAGCGACCGGCAAGAGGCGCGCAAGCTGTTCGAGTGCGCGAAAGCAGCCGGGCTCACGCGGATGAGCGTGGACTTTCCGCTCGACACGATCGACGACGCGGTTGCGATCGCCGACGAACTCACCGAGGAGTACGGCGTCGTTGCCGGCATCCACAACCATGGCGGGCGCCACTGGTTGGGGTCGACGACCGCGCTGCGGTGGGTGTTCAGTAAAACGAGCGGTCGCATCGGGCTCAACCTGGACACCGCGTGGGCGCTCGACAGCCGCGAGGATCCGATCGCGATGGTTCGCGAGTTCGGCGACCGGCTCCACCTGGTGCACATAAAGGACTTCGTGTTCGAGCCCGATCGCACGCCGAAAGACGTCGTCGTCGGAACGGGAAACCTGGCGCTTGGCGAACTCGACCGCGCGCTTGCTGATGCGGGCTTTGCCGGCGAAGCGGTGCTCGAGTACGAGGGCGACGTGGACAACCCGGTACCCGCGCTCAAGGAGTGCGTCGTGAAGATCGGTTCGCAGATGACGATAGTGACCGTGCCGCAGGTGGGCGCGTAGATGGGGCCGGTACGGATCGGCGTTATCGGCGCCGGATTCATCGGTCGGGTGCACCTGAAGCAGTTCAGCGAGCTTGGCGGGGTCGAGCTCGCCGGAATCACCGACGCATCACCCGCGTTCGCGGAGGCAGCGGCGGCGGAGTTTGGTGCACTGCGCGTATTCGCGTCGGCCGACGAGATGATCGCGTCGCGCGATGTCGACGCGGTCGTCGTCGCGGTGCCGAACAAGTTCCACGCGCCGCTGACCGTGGCCGCGCTCAACGAGGGCAAGCACGTACTCGTCGAAAAGCCGATGGCGCTCGACGGGACCGCTGCGCGCGCGATCTACACCGCGGCGCGCGACGCGGGTCTCACGGTCATGGTCGCTCACCAGATGCGGTGGCTTCCTCCTGTTATCGAAGCGAAGCGAATGGTCGACTCGGGCGAGCTCGGCGAGGTGTACAACGCGAAGTGCGGGATGATGCGGCGCAAGAACATCCCGGGGTGGGGCAGTTGGTTCACGCGGATGGGCGAGTCGGGTGGCGGGCCGATGATCGACATCGGCGTCCACGTCCTGGACATGGCGATGTGGCTGCTCGGCGACCCGAAGCCGGTCTCGGTATTCGGATCGACGTACGCTAAGTTCGGTCCGCACAAGCGGGGTACCGGCTCGTGGGGTACTCCCGACTGGGACGGCGTGTTCGACGTCGAGGACCTCGCGACGGCGATGATCAAAATGGACAACGGGTCGACGCTGACGCTCGACGTGAGCTGGGCCGTCAACACGTTGAGCGATAACAGTCACTTCGTGGATCTGATGGGCACCGACGGCGGCGCGTCTATCCGCGGCAACCGTCTGGTCTTCACCGGCCAGAAGTTCGACAGGCCCTTTGATATCGAGGTCGATGCGAAGGCGGTCAACGACGCGCGGACGCTGCTCGCGCGGCACTTTGTCGAGTCGATCCGAACGGGCTCACCGCCGATCAGCGACGCGATGAGCGGGCTCGTGAACAATACGATCCTTGACGCGATCTACGAATCGGCGCGAACCGGCAAGGCTGTCGAACTCGACTGGTCGTTCAGCAGGGAGTCCTAGTTCGCGCCCTTCCTGATGAAGGCGCCGCGGCGGAACTCATCGAACGCGGTCTGCAGCTCTTCCTGCGTGTTCATGACGATCGGGCCGTACCACGCGACCGGTTCGCGGATCGGGCGTCCGGACACGAGCAGGAAGCGCAGACCGTCCTCTGCGGCGGTGACGCGGACTTCGTCGCCCGCGTCGAAGATGACGAGCGACCGGTTGTCGACGTCGACCGGCTTGAGCGCTATCACATCGTCTTCGACTTCGTACGGAACCGGTTGCGGGTCGGAGGCGCCGCGAAAGGTTCCGGAGCCTTCGAACACGTACGCGAACGCGCGCGATTCGACGTCCATCCTGAACGTCTTGGTCCTGCCCGCCGGGACCGTTATATCCATGTAGCGCGGCGCCGCGGCGATTCCGTCAACCGGGCCCGATATGCCGCCGTACTCGCCGCACAGCACGCGGAACGTCGTCCCGTCGTCTTCGTGTCGCTCGGGCACCTCGGTCGCGGGCACGTCCTGATAGCGCGGGTCGGTCATCTTGAGCGCTCTGGGTAGATTGGCCCACAGCTGGAACCCGTGCATCCGGCCGAGTTCGTCGCCGTGCGGCATCTCCTGGTGGATGATCCCGCTGCCGGCGGTCATCCATTGGATCGATCCGGCACCGAGGCTCCCCGAATTACCGAGGCTGTCGCCGTGATCGACCGTCCCCGCAAGGACATACGTGACCGTCTCAATCCCTCGGTGCGGGTGCCACGGAAAGCCCGCGATGTAGTCCTCTTCGCGGTCCCCGCGGAAATCGTCGAACAGCAGGAACGGATCGGTCTGGTCGGTCTCGCCGAAGCCGAAGCCTCGGTGCAATCTCACCCCGGCACCCTCGCGCGTGGGCGATGCCTTCGAGTGCTTTCTCACTGGACTGAACGACATAGTAACTCCTGACGTACAAGGTAATGCATACTCGGTCTCGTGACATTGCCGACGCACTTAGGTACTTTTCCCTTGGGCGCCCGGCCTGCTACAGATCGTCCGCCCGGGACGCGCCATCGGCCGAAGCGAAAGGAGTGACGATGAGTTCGGGCGTGACCCGGGAAGAGCTGCGACGATCGATGAATCTCAGCATTGTCAGTGGCGCGACCGGCACGCTCTGGATGATCGTCTGCGCCCCGCAGGCGATCTTCAACGTCTTCCTTCGTAACGTCCTTGGCGCTACGTCGTCGCAGCTCGGGTTGCTCGTCGGGATTCTGTCTCTGTCGTCGGTACTGCAGCTGGCGGCGATACTGATCTACCGACGGCTTCCTCGTCGTAAGCCGTACTGGATCATCACGAGCGTCGTGCACCGGCTGAACGGACCGGTGCTCGCGTACGCTGCGTTCTCCGTCGCGCGCGGCGCGTCGCGCGAGTACGCGATCGCCGTCGTATTCGCCGCGATGGTCGCGAGCTGGGTAATCACAAACCTGAGCTCGTCGGGCTGGTGGAACTGGATGGCCGATCTGGTTCCGCTCGATGTCAGAGCGCGATTCTTTGGCAGGCGGTCGGCGGTCGCGCAGATCGTGAACATCGCTGCGTTCTTCGGCACGACCGTCGCGCTCGACGCGGCGACGCTCGACAACCGGCTGATCGTCTACGGGGTTGTGTTCCTGATCGGTGGGCTCGGCGGTATCGTCGACATCCTGGTGCATCTGCTCATCCCCGAGCCGCGGCCCGCCCGGTCCTCCGGTCGGGCGGGTGTGGCAGAGCCCGCTGCAGTGGGCTCCGGCCCGCCGGGGGGAGCGGCCGGGCCGGGGG
>RECL01000290.1 GCA_007694025.1 Spirochaetaceae bacterium | reverse complement strand
GACTACACTTGATGTATGGCCCTGGACCGACTGCTCGATCTGTCTTCCGACCTCACCACCCGCTCGGTGTTCCTGTTTGGTCCGCGCCAGACCGGAAAGACGACACTGCTCCGTCTGCGGTACCCGACCGCTCCGTGGTTCAGCCTCCTTCAGGGCGATGTCTTCCTCCGCTTGTCCGCGAATCCCGGGCGGCTCCGCGAGGAGCTCGAAAACACCGACCCGAACGCCGGGCCTGTCGTGATCGATGAGATCCAGAAGCTCCCCGCGCTCCTCGATGACGTCCACGACCTGATCGAACGGCAGGGCTTTCGGTTTGTCCTCACCGGATCGAGCCCTGTGAAGCTCCGGCGGGGAGGGACCAATCTCCTTGGCGGGCGCGCTCGCGTGCGCGAACTCATGCCGCTCGTCTCGGCCGAGATCCCGGAGTTCGATCTTGGCCGAGCGCTGCTTCACGGCACCATTCCGTCGATCTACCTCTCCGACCAACCGAGGCTCGACCTGGAAGCGTACTGTGGGACCTATCTTCAGCTCGAGGTTCAGGCCGAGGGGCTCGTGCGCGGGATCGAGCCGTTCTCGCGGTTCCTCCGGAGCGCCGCGCGTCGATCGGGGGAGCAGATCGTCTTCGAACGTGTCGCTTCGGAAGCGCAGGTCCCGGCACGCACCGTGCGTGAGTTCTACCAGGTTCTCACCGACACGCTGCTCGGCGTGATGCTCGACCCGATCGAGCCCGGGCGTCGGAGCCGGCGGATCGTGTCGAGAGGCAAGTTCTACCTCTTCGACGTGGGAGTCGCGCATGCGCTCGCCGGGACGACCGCACTCGACGACCATACCGCCGAGTACGGCCGCGCGCTCGAGCAGCTCATCTTCATGGAGATCAGGGCGTGGCGGAGCTATCGGCGCGACGATCGCCCCTTCGGCTTCTGGCGAACTACCGACGGGATGGAGGTCGACTTCCTGCTGGGTTCGCAGGCGGCGATCGAGGTGAAGGCTACCGCCAACGCGACGCGCGCGGACACCCGTGGTCTTGCGGACATCGCCGGCGAGGCCGACTTCAGACGGCGCATCCTCGTCTGCCGCGAGCCAGTCCGCCGTATCGTGGACGGCATCGAGATCCTACCGATACACACCTTCCTTGACGAGCTCTGGTCCGGAAAGGTGTGATCGCCGCCCTGGGCCCGCCCTTGACCGTTTGACGCCGCTCCCCTGACCAACCCGGTTTCGTAGTACCTTGGAACCAGGAGGCACTATGGGATTTGCACTTTCAGATATGCAGGTATCGAGTGGCGCCTTCGGTTCGCTCGCTCCGATTCCGAAGCGTCACACCGGGGAGGGGGAGAACGTATCTCCGCCGCTCGCGTGGAGCGACCCGCCCGCCGGCGCGAAGGCGTTTGCGGTGATCTGCCACGATCCCGACGCGCCGCTCGTGAAGCCTGGCGCGTACGGTTACGTCCACTGGGTGCTCTACAACCTGGATGGCTCGCTCGCGTCGGTCGATCCGGCTACGCCCGTCGGCACCGCGGGCGTGAACGACTCGGGGAAGGCCGGCTACACCGGCCCGATGCCGCCGCCGGGGCACGGGAGACACCACTACTACTTCTGGGTGCTCGCGCTCGACCGGCAGCTCGACCTCCCGCCGGGTCTGTCGATGTGGGAGTTCCTGGCCAAGGCCGAGGCTCACGTGATCGGCATGAACCGGATCGTCGGGACGTACGAGCGGGGGTGAGGGCTATCGTCCCTCCACCCACGCGCGGTCGAACCGCGCGAGCATGCAGCACTTGTCGTCGTACATCCGCGTCACCTGCCCGCACTCGTAGAGGCAGAGGATCGTCCCGTCGGTGAGCATCGCCAGGTCGCTGTACCCCGCAGGACCCTCCTCGATGATGCGGTTCCTTGACCACGTCGCGCAATCGTCGGTCGTGAGCTTGGCGGACAGCCGCTTGCGGTCGCAGTTCTTTGAGTTCCACGGCGTCATCGTGTGCTCGAGGTTGTCCGGGTTGACGAAGAGCGCGCCGCCGCGGTCGTCGAGGCGGATGATGCTCGCCATGCACACCGGGTCCAGAAGCTCGTCGTCGAAGCTCGGCTGTGACCAGCCGGTCGCGCCGTCGGCGCTGACCGACACGAGCCGCTTGTGCGTCGCGCTCTCGGTGCGCATGTTGAACAGTATTCTTCCATCGGAGAGCTCGAGCGCGAGCGTCTCGTTCGGGTTGATGACCATCGCGGTGCCGGAGCGGTAGGGGATCACCTGCTCGTGTCGTGCGACGATGTCGGCGGCGTGCCAGGTGACGCCTGCATCGTCCGAGTAGAGCCCGCCGACGTGCGACGGTCGGTGCCCAAGTTTGCCCGCGCCGAACTCGGTACCCGACCCATCGGACATCCACAGCGGCACGATCAGCCTGCCGGTACGCGTGCGGATACCGTGCCCCGGTCCGGTCGCAATGACCCGCCACGGGTACTCCGCCCGGTACGCATGCGCCGCGGCGGTGATCTCGACCGGTGCGCTCCAGGTTGCACCGTCGTCGGTGCTGCGGGTGTAGAAGACGCGCTCGTAGTTGTGACAGAAGAGCGCGTGGACGCAGCCGGCGGTCGGGTCCGGAATCGGACAGAAGTTGCTCGCCGGACCCTCGCCGTAGTCAGCGGATCGGACGATGAGTTGCTGGTCGTCCCAGCTCACTCCGCCGTCGACCGACCGGCGCATGACCACATCGTTGAAGTCCCAGTCTCCTCCGCCTCCCGGCCGGGCCTCGGTCGTCGCGATGACCGTGCCGCCGGGAGTGACGGTGATGCCCGGGATGCGGTAGACGTGGTACCCCGCGGTACGGGCGGTGAAGAGCGGTTGCTTGTGCATAGAGCCTCCATTGCAGCGTGGTTGACGGTGGAGTGTAGCACAGATATAGTTGTGATGCATCAGCATTCTGTCGAAGTGGAGCGCCCGTGACCGAGTCCCGAACATCGTACGTCTATGAGAGCGTGATCCGGCGGATCCTGTCGGGCGCCTACCGTCCCGGACAGGCGCTGAACCGGAGGGAGGTGGCGGCCGAGCTGTCGGTGAGCATCTCCCCGGTGAACGAAGCGTTCGCGATACTCCAGAGCGAGGGGATCGTCCAGACGCTGCCGCGCAAGGGAACCTTTGTTTCGCAGCTCGACTGGCGGGACCTTGTGGAACTGACCATCGTGCGGACGGCACTCGAGGCTGAAGCTGCGCGGGCGTACTGCGGCGAGCGGATCGCCCTGAAGCGGAAGGAGTTGCTCGAGCTTGCCGGCCGGGTCGACGACGCCGAGCCGGTGACCTACGAGCACCTCCACGCCGATATCGTGTTCCATCGGACGCTCGTCTCGCTCGCCGGCAACCGGTCGCTCGCGATGATGCTCGACACCGTCATCGCGCGGAGCCTTCTGTTGGCGATGGAAGCTGCGCTCGCCACGCGGGGGCGGCCGACGACGATGTCGCACCGCAAGCTCGTTCGCGACCTCTGCTCGGCGAAGCCTGCGGCGGTCGACCAGATCATCCGCCGGAACATCTACTCGGGCAAGGAAGCGTTCCTCGACGTTGACACCGCGCGTTCGGTGACTGACCGACCCGATACACCGCTCGACCTTGTCCTTTCGGTCATCCAGGAGGCACATCAGTGACACGACTGACCTATCCCCAGATGCTCCAGCTCAAGCGCTGGAACACGCCTACCGTCTACAACGGCTGGGAGGCGATCACCCGGCACGACCGCTCGTCTGCCGGGAAGCCGGTCGGCGAGATCCTGGCCGCGCTCGACGACGCCGGAAGGGCATTTACCGAAGCTGCCACGAAGCAGCTCGGACAGAAGGGGGAATGGTGAACTCACAACCGATTCGTGGCTTCGTTGCCGCGCCGTTTACGGCGATGCATCCGGACCGCAGCATCAACTTCGATCTCATCCCGGCCTACGCCGCGCACCTGGTGGCAACCGGGGTAGCCGGCGCCTTCGTCAACGGAACGACCGGGGAAGGGTACTCGCTCACGCTTGCGGAGCGGATGGCCACCGCCGAGGCGTGGGTCCGTTCGGCGGCCGGAAAGCTTCGCGTGATCGTCCACGTGGGCGCCGAAGCGCTCGCGGACGCCCGGGCCCTGGCCACGCACGCCGCACAGATCGGCGCCGATGCGATCGCGTCGATGGCGCCGGTTTTCTTCAAGCCGGACATGGACGGCCTGATCGCGTACTGCGCCGACCTGGCGGGATCCGCGCCACGGCTTCCCTTCTACTACTACCACATGCCGAGCATGACCGGGTTGTTCATCCCCGTCGTCGACTTCCTCTCCCGCGCCGCGGATCGAATCCCGACGCTTCGCGGCGTGAAGTACACGCACTACGACCTCATGGACTTCAAGCGGT
>RECL01000371.1 GCA_007694025.1 Spirochaetaceae bacterium | reverse complement strand
GCGATCGGCCTGTCGCACCGTCTGCGTCGCGCTGCCGGCGAAATCGCGTTCTGCACCGAGCGCGCCGACGCGCTGTGCGGGCGCTATCACGCGACGATCGGGAGCGCGGGCGCCGGTTCTGCCCGCCCGCTCGTCTGTCACAACGACGCCAAGGTGGACAACCTGCTGCTGGACAACGCGACCGGGCAGCCGGTCTGCGTGATCGACCGCGATACGACCGGCCCGGGCCATCCATTCGTCGACTTGGGTGATCTGCTTCGCACCGCTGCAGCGTCGGCGAGCGAGGATGAGCCCGACCCAAAGGCGGTGCATCTGGTGCCGTCGCGGGCCGACGCGATCGTCGAAGGGTTCCTCTCGCGCGTCGGGGGACTTCTGTCGGCGCAGGAGCGTGCCTGCGCACGAACGGCCGGCTGGATCATCACGATGGAGCAAGCGATCCGCTTCCTGACCGACTACCTGGCAGGAGACACGTACTACCGGATTCGCTACGCCGAACACAACTTTGACCGAGCCGCCAACCAGTGCGCGCTCGCCGCGTCGATGGAAGCGTGGGATCCGGCGATCGCACTACGGTAGCCGGTTTGCGGCATGGTCGTCTAGTCGCCCGCGAAGCCTCAACGCGACCGTCCCGACGATCTCACGCACACCGTCCACGCTCGCCCGCTCTGCCTGGTCGTGCGCGGCGTCAATCAGCCCGCCCAGGATCGGCTCCACGCCGCAGAGGATCTCGCGCGGGAGCGACGATTCGGCAACGGTACGACCGCTGTCGCCAAGCAGGGTCGCTACCAGGTTGCGCTCCCACGGGGGCGAGTTGCCCGCGGACGTCGAGTCGATCGCATCGTCGACGAGCTGGTAGGCCCGGCCAAGCAGGATCCCGACCCGGTCGAGCAGTTCGATGTCCGAGCACTGCGGGCTGGCCGCAAGCGCACCGACGCACAACGGCGCGACAAAGCTGTAGCGCGCGGTCTTCGCGTCGTAGAGCTCAAGCAGCCGCTCGATGCTCGGCGGCTCGGGTTGGGCAAGGTAGGCGACATCCATCTGCTGGCCGACGATCGTCTCCAGCGACACCCGGCGTACCAGGTGCGCGATCGCCCGCGGAAAACCTCCCGATTCGATCGAACGGTCCAGGAGGTCCCACGCAAGCTCGTGAACGAAGTCGCCGGCGAGCACGCGCAGTCCGTCGTTCATGGATCCTGGCGCATGACGCGCGGTCCGGTCCTCACGGTCGATGTGATCGTCGTGCAGGAGCGCGAACACGTGGAGCAGTTCGGTTGCCGCGGCTACCCCCACGAGCGCGCGATTGTCGGGCGCCCGGGGCGCGATTCCGTACGCGTGGGCGGCTGCGATGACGAGCCACGGCCGAAGCAGTCCTGAGTCGCGATCCAGGTAGTCCAGGATCAGCTCGCCGATGCCCGATCGATCGCGGTTGGCCCTGCTGCGTGCAACCTCGTCGATCGCTCTATCGCGGACAATGCGTTCGGTCTTGGAGTCGAGCAACCGGTTCATTGTCTTTGGAGCCACCTTCTGCCTTCGGGCATCAGAACCACTGGTACGACAACACCGACAGAACGTAGACGATCCCGAACAGCGCGTGCAGCTTCGCGGTCTCTGCGACCAGGAACCCTCCGCGTTCGCCGCTGCGCAGGGTAGCGGCGCGGCGCAGAATGCCGTATGCGACCGGGAACGTCACGAACACCACCAGTGAACGGGGCACGACCCCGACGGAGGCGAGCACCACTACACCCGCGTACGCCCCGATCAGTAGCACCGCAAGGAGCGCCTTTGACTGCCGGAGTCCGATCCGACCGGCAATGGTCATGATGCCCGATCGTCGATCGCTCGTCATGTCGCGCACGTTGTTCGCGTGCAGAATCGCGGTGACCAGGAGCGCGACCGGCACCGATGCAGCCACCGCCGTAAGCGGTACCGCTGCGATCGCGCTCCACAGCCCCATCGCGACGAGCGCCGGACCCATCAGAACGAACACCAGCGGATCACCCAAGCCGACGTACTTGAGACTGACCCGCGCGTTCGTGTAGAGCATCGCCGCGATCGCTCCGGTCAGGCCCACTGCGAAGTAGACAAGACCCCGCTCGGCCGCGATGAAGGCGCCCAGTCCAATTCCGAGGGCGAAGTAGAGATAGCCGCCTATGAGCATCGCCCGCGGCGTGACCAGGCCCGCCGCAATTACGTGCGCGTCACCGGGATCATCGGCAGTGTCGACACCGTGCGCGTGATCGTAGTAGTCGTTCAGGACGTTCGCGCCCGCGTGAAAGAGGAGCGCGGCAATCGCGTAGAGCGCGAACAGCCGCCAGTCGGCTCCCGAAGAGCCCGCCGACAACGCCCCGGCAAGCGCGACAGGCACGATCGACGCGGTGAACGAGAAGGGCCGAAGCGACCGGTACCACCGCGCAATCGGGCGCATCGGGGGCTTGGTGGCCGGGGCGAGCGGGTCCGCCCGTCGTGACAGCGACAACGCAACGCGGAAGAAGTGGAACGCCTGCGCCGGTGCGAAGTGCCGCACGCCGCACATCACGTAGTGCAGCCGGAGCCCTGCTCGCCCTCCTATCCGGATGCGGCCGAACACCCGGCCGGCGCTCGCCGCGAACAGCGGGATCACCCAGCCCAGGTCGATCGGACGAAACCGGCGCGCTTTTCGTCCCTTGATGGCCGCGGCAACGTTGTGGCCTGCCATTCTTCCCGAATAGAACGCAAAGTTCACCGCGCGCCGGATCGTCCGTTCACCCGACTGTAGAGCCGCGACATCACCGGCCAGGTAGATGTTCGGGTACGCTCCCAGCCGCAGTTGATCGCTTACCGCGACGCGCCCATCGCGGGCTGCGGGGCCCGCCGGCGCGATCGCGGCCCTCATGCCGGCGGTCCAGCACAGGAGTGCGTTGTCGACTCGTGTGCCGTCGGAGAGCGTGACGGCTTCGGGGTCTGCACGCTCTATTGTGACTCCGGTGCGGACCTCGATACCGATCGACTGCAGATACGACAGAAGACGCTTCGCCTCCTTCGCGGTGAGCATTCCCAGGACCGAATCCTCACGCTCGGCGACGACGATCCGGATCGCAGCGCCGGCCGGCCGTGCAGCACCCTTGGGGCATGCAGCCGCCGCCGATCGTGCGGCCCGCGTGTACGCGATTCCTTCCTGGAGCGCGGCGGCCACTTCCAGTCCGGTGTAGCCGCCCCCGGCTATCACGAAAGACAGCGGCTCGTCCGTCGCCAGACGCGATTCGACCGCGCTGCGCAGCGCCAGAACGCCGTCAAGCGATGTAACGGTGTGGGTGACGCGGGGGTCAGTCGCAAAACCGTGATAGTCCGGCACCGACCCAGATGTGACGATCAGCCAATCGTACTCGTACTCGGCTTCGATGCCGATCACCCGGTTGCGCTCGGCGTCGATGCCCGTAACCGTGTCGGTCACGATCTGTGCGTCTGAACCGAGCGCCTGCTGCAGCGAGACGGCGAGCGCACGTCGGTCGATTCGCCCCGACAGCGCGTCGGGCAGCGCCGGAATCATCGTTGCGTAGGGATTGCGGTCGATCAGCGTCACGTCGGCCGTCGGAACCCGACGTACAACCGAACGGTACGCCTGGATGCCCGCAAACCCGCCGCCGATGACGATGACTCGTGTACTCGTGCTCACCAGCACAAGATAACCATGAGCATCAACTATGGCAAATATATCTAATACGTTAATGATGCGCCCGAACGGTGACCGCCGACACCACCGGGCCTCCGCGCGGACGCCCTGTCCCGGCGTCGTGCGCCGGCTACCCGAGCCGGGCGGTCAGCTCGTCTACGCGAGCGCGGTACGCGTCATGACGCGTTTGCTGCTCGGCTGGTAGGCGTAGATCTATGGTTCGCTCGACACCGCCGGGGCCGATCAGCGCCTTCGACTCGTAGAACGTCGCGGCACCCGGTTCGGCACAGATCGCGGTGATCACCTGCCTCCGTCGGCTGACGAGCTCACCGGTAACCTCGGAGATGACCGCGGCCGGCGCGTAGTGATGGTACTTGAGCCGTCGCCTCATCGCGTCGTCCGACGGTCGGTGCTCGAGCTGCGACGCATTGTCGGTGAGCCTGCCGATCGGGACCCCGCCGACCGTGCACTGATCGAGGACCAACTCTTCGCCGGCGAGCGTTCGCACCGTTGTGATGCGGATGTCTTCGCTGCTGAGCCCCACCGTCCGAGCTATCCGGTCCCGATACCATTCGCGGTAGATCAACAGCGGAAAGCCGATCACTTTTGTCGGGGCGAAGTATCCGCTGCGCGCGATGATCGAGCAGAACAGCTCCGCCGGCTGCGACAGGACGGCGACGATCGCCTGCGGCGCGAAGTGTCCGATCTGTGCGGCGATCTGTTCCAT
>RECL01000228.1 GCA_007694025.1 Spirochaetaceae bacterium | reverse complement strand
CCGAGCATCACGCTGTCGCTCGCGCTATCGTACTTCGGCCGAACCTACGACGACCTTCAGATCGAGCTCGGACGGCACATCGTCATACCCGACGTGCGGGTCTACGACGCCGACAGCGACAGCTGGGTCGCGTACGAAGTGCCGGTATCGTTCGCACAGGTCAATGACGCGGGCGAGGAAGTCAGACCCGCCGTGTCGCGTCGCATAGACGACATCGTGATCCCGATCAACGAACACGGGGAGATGCTGATCAACTTCATGGGGCCGCGGTCGAGCCCCGCACGCGACGGCTACCAGACCTTCCCGATCCGCTCGTACGCGGCGTATACCGCGCGCGGAGTCGCCGGGCCCGATCCGTTCTTCTGGCCGCGCACGCGCGCCGCAACGAACAAGATCCTGATGGTCGGGCCGTTTGCACCCGGAATGGCGGACGACGAGAAGTTCACGCCTGTTGGGCTGATGTACGGCGTCGAGATGCACGCGAACGCGCTCAACACGATCCTCATGGATCGCTTCCTGCGCTACGCACCGAGCTGGGTCGACGTACTGATCCTGCTCATCGCCGTGCTGATCGTCGCGGCGCTGAGCGGACTCCTGCGCAATCCGCTGATCTCGTTCGCGATCGCGATCGTGCTGGTCGCCTCCTGGTTCTTTGCGACGACGATCGTGTTCGATACCCGTTCCCTGATCCTCAACTTCTCGACGCCGGCGCTCGCGATGCTCGTGACCTTCGTGTCGGTCGTGCTCTACCGGATCCTGACCGAGGGGCGTGAGAAACGGCTGATCACCGAAACGTTTGGAAAGTACGTGTCGCCCGACGTCGTCGGGAGCCTCCTTGAATCGCCTCCGGTTCTTGGCGGCGTCGAGCAGGAGATCACGGTGATGTTCTCCGACATCCGCGGGTTCACGACGATCAGTGAAGGGCTCACGTCGCAGCAGCTGGTCAAGTACCTCAACGGCTATCTGACCGCGATGACCGACGTGATCCTGGAGTACAACGGTACGCTCGACAAATACGTCGGTGATGAGATCATGTGCTTCTGGGGTGCGCCGCTTCCGCAGCGCGACCATCGGATCCTCGCGTGCAAGTGCGCGCTCAGGCAGATGGAGGTTCTCCACGAGTTCAACGAACGGATGGCGCGTCTGCGCGTGGAGACCGAAGAGTGGGCCTTCCTCCCGCCCGAACCGATCGAAATCGGTATCGGAATCAACAGCGGCCTGATGACCGTCGGCAACATGGGAAGCTCAGGGCGCCTGAACTACACGCTGATGGGCGACCACGTGAACCTGGGCGCCCGGCTCGAGGGTCAGAACAAGATGTACGGGACGCACGTGATCGTCAGCGAGTACACGCACGACGCGATCCGCGACAAGATCGTCGCGCGCGATCTGGACAACATCAAGGTGAAGGGGAAGAACAAGCCGGTTCTGATCTACGAGCTGATCGACGCCGACGGCGGACTCGATCCGACACCCGAAGAGCTTGCGTACGACACCGATCGGCGATAGGCGGCGGCCAATCGCACCGATGAACCGCTGCAGGGACTTCAACCGCTCACGGGTAGCGCTCCCGATCGCCGCAGCGACCCTGGCGACGATCTTTGCAGCGGTCACGGGGGGCTGCGGCCTTCCGCAGTTCATCCTTCTTGACCCGCCGACCGACTTTCAGGTCTTCGCGCTCGACGCGTCGGTCACGTTCTTCAATAACCCTGAGAACGACCCCGACAGCTTCCTTGGGTACGAGCTCTACTACAAGTTCTACGCACCGGCGACCGTCGACACCCAGTTCGCGGCCGACCTGTCGGCGATCGGCGGTGCGGCTGCAGGATCGATGCCCGGGATCGTCACGCAGCGGGGGTTCAGGCGTGTTCTGGGAGTCGGGCAGGGGACCTCTTCGCCACTCATCCGGATCTCGGCGACCGACCGTAGCAGCAGCTTTCCAATCACCGTCCTGATCGATACCAACCTGGCGCAACTGTCCGCCGGAGTCGTGACCTGGGACCCGCCTACCGGGCCACCCGTCACCATTACGCTCCTGCGAAACCTGGTTACGCCGAAGGTCTTTCGACCCGACACGTACGTTACCTCCGGACCCGGCCGGGATGCCGACATACCCGCTGGTGACTATTCGACCAAGGATCTACCGATGGCGCTCGTGGTCGTGGCCTATGGCGTTGACTTCACGACGTTCCAGCCGCTATATTCCCAGCCCGTGATGGCCAGCCCGCACCTCCGGCTGGTCGTAGAGTGAGCATATGAGCGAACAGTTTCTGATCATCGTCCTTACGTTCCTGGTCAGCGGGTCGATCCCACCGGTCGTCGCTCACTACGCATTCGGCGCCCGGTTTCTTGGCGGACTCATCGCCGGCGCAATCGTCGGTATCCTTGCCGCGGCACTCGGAAGCGTACTGGCCTCCGTGCTGCCGATCGAGGTACCCGAACTGATCGTGCTCGCCGGTGCGCTCGACATCGTTCCGCCAATTCTCTCCGCCGTAGTCGCAACACTGCTTTTCGCGCTCGCAAGCGGCTCCAGTCAACCCGAACACCGCTGAAGCGACCGCACCGGCTTCGTGGCTCGCAGCCCACTGCCAGCAGGCTCCCAAAAAGCTCACCCCAGCAACTTCCGATAATACATATTCTGTCTACTTACAGACTGCGTCATGGGCCGCGCCTTGCGTCCGCGACGATTGTCTAGTAGATTGCGCGCATCTATGGATTCAGACACGAATACTGCAGACTCCGGCGCGCCTGACCCCCGGTCGAGCGCATCGCCTCTCCCGTCGATCGACGAATCGGCGCGCGCCGCCGGTGATTCGTTCGCCCTGCTCGCCGCGATCAACACGCACCTCAGGTCGCGCGACGGTTGCCCCTGGGATCGCGAACAGACCCCCGAATCGCTACGCGAGCATCTGATCGAAGAAACGTACGAGTGCGTCGACGCGATCGATTCCGGCGATGAGCCACACGTTCGCGAGGAGCTCGGGGACGTCATGCTGTTGGTCGCGATGATCGCAAGGATCTACGAAGAGCGCGGTTCGTTCTGCGTGCACGACGTGGTCGATGAGTTGAACGCGAAGCTGATCAGGCGTCACCCGCATGTCTTCGGCGACTCGGTCGCCGACTCACCCGACACGGTGATCGCACAGTGGAACGACATCAAGACCCGGATCGAGGGTAAGCCCGACAAGTCGCGGTCGCTTGACGCGGTTGCCCGCTCACTCCATCCGCTCGACCGCGCGTACAAGCTGCAACGCGCAGCGGCGAAGCTGGGTTTCGACTGGCCGACGCTCGCCGGCGTGCGTGAGAAGATTGTAGAAGAGCTTGACGAGACGATAGATGCCGCCGGTGGCGCCGATGCGCTCGGCGAGTCGCGCGACGGCCTGAGACGTCAACAAAATAATACTTCTTCACAAGATATCGAAGAAGAGATCGGTGACCTACTGTTCAGCTGCGTGAACCTCGCGCGCTATCTTGGCGTGAACCCCGCGGTCGCGCTGAACGCCGCGAACCAGAAGTTCGTCGGTCGGTTTGCGGTGGTAGAGGATCGGATGACAGAACTCGGCCAGCCGATGCGCCCGGAGACCCTGGCCGCGATGGACGCGATCTGGAACAGCGCGAAGTAGGCGTATCGCGCGGTCGGCCGCACCGTCAGAACCGGAACCGATTCCGATAGATGCTCAGCAGGATCCCCACACTGATCAGACCGGCCCACATCGCCGATCCGCCGTAGCTCACAAAAATCAACGGAATACCGGTGATCGGCATCACGCCGATCGCCATTCCGACGTTCACCATGAAATGGACGAAGAACATCGTGACGATCCCGACGGCGGTCAGCGTCGCGAATCGGTCCTTCGCCTTCGCTCCGATGACCAGGCCGCGCCCCAGGACAGCGGCGAAACCGGTGAAAACGATCAGGGCTCCAACGAACCCCCACTCCTCCGCCAGGATGGAGAAGATGAAGTCGGTGCTCTGTTCGGGCAGGAAGTGGAGCTGGCTCTGCGTCCCGCGAAGCCAGCCCTTCCCGCTGATCCCTCCCGATCCGACCGCCGTGACGCTCTGGATGATGTGCCAGCCCGCGCCCCGCGGATCGACGTTCGGGTCCAAAAACACGATCAGTCTCATGATCTGGTACTCGACAAGCACCTTGCGTCCGACCCACGATCCGGCAAGACCCGACGACAGAATCGCCGTCGCGTACGCGATCCATCCGAAGTAACTGCGCCGCACCAGGTAGTAGCCGGCGACCGCCGCGACGAAGACAACCAGAGTCGCCCCCAACACGATCGCGAACAACCGGGGTACCGTCAGGATAGCGATCCACGGTACGGTGCCCTGATGGACCAGGTGCTCCCAGGCGGGAAGCACCGTCAAGACGACCGCGGTCAGGCCCGACGCGACAAGAAACCCCACGTGCGTCGCGCGGGCGCCGCCGATGTACGCCATCACCAGAAACACCGGGACGTAGACGAGCGCGGTTCCCAGATCGGGCTGCAGCAGGATCAGCGCGACCGGGACCATCGGAATCGCGAGCGCGGTCAGAAACGTCGTGACCCGCTGCATGGACGCGGATCGCTCGTCGATGAAGCGAGCGAGCAGGAGGATAGTCGCGATCTTCATGAACTCGGACGGCTGGATTCCCAGCTCTCCGATCCCGATCCACGAACGCGAGGTATTAACAACGCGACCGAACAACAGCGTGCCAATCAGCACCAGCAGGAGCACCGCGTACGCGTACGGCGCGACGCCGCGCATCCGCGAAGAGCTCACGGATGCAACCGCCGCGAGCACGATCAGCCCGAGTCCCACCCAGACGAGCTGGCGGATCCATTCGGTGGAGATCGAAACCCCCTCCCTGGTAACCCCGCTCGAGTAGATGAACAGTACACCAACCGCACACAGCATCAGCGTCGCGGCAATCAGGACGACATCCACCGTAAACACCGATCGTTCGTTCATGGTTGCCCCAGAATACCGCGTCCGTACCAGAGCCACGGATCGCGAAGCCGGCGAAGATCCATGATCGTCTCCTCATACGTGAGCCCGTTGTAGATCCCGTGCACGATGATGTTTGTCGCGTACGGCCCCCACCAGTCCCATTCGTTCGACGCGTCGACCCACACCGCGGTGACCACGTAGTCGGCCGGCTTTTCGGGTCCGTACGGCGCGAATCCGATGTACCAGCTGTGGCGATGCTCGTCGCTCCACGTCTCTGCGGTTCCAGTCTTGCCACCCGCCTCGGCGTTGGACGTCATCACGATCGCCGGCGTCCCGTCCAGTACGACACCACGCAGCATCTGCTGAACCTGCGCGAAGGTCTGCTCGGAGATCGGGGCGGTACGCAGCGCCTCCGACGCGAATGACTCTATCGTCGCACCGGTGGCCGGATCCCGGATCTCCTTCACGACGTGCGGGCGATAGATGACGCCCCTGTTCACTATCATCCCGACCATGTTCGCAAGCTGAAGCGGAGTGACCTGCAGAAACCCCTGCCCGATCGACAGGTTCACCGTGTCACCAGGTCGCCAGCCGTCTGAGAAAGTCCGTTCCTTCCATTCGGGAGTCGGTACAAGCCCCGCGCGTTCCCGGGGGAGATCGATACCCGATCGCTCTCCAAGGCCCATGATCTGCGAGTAGTCGATGATCGACTCGACCCCGAGATACTCGTTGCCGACCGTGTAGTAGTAGACGTTGCAGCTTTCGGCGAGCGCGGTCGCAAGGTCGACGTGCCCGTGTCCGTACTCCTTGTGGCACGCGAAGACCCGGTTTCCGACCATGTAGTAGCCGGGGCAGTAGACCGTTCGGTCTGCGGGGAACGCGCGCTCCTCAAGGATTGCCGTCGTCATCAACACCTTGAACGTGCTGCCCGGGCTCTCGGTCGCCTGCAGCGTCCGGTTGAGAAAGCTGCCCCGCGGATCGAGCGATATCTCGGAAAAGTACTCGGCGCCGCCGGGACCGAAGAATCGGTTCGCGTTGTAGCCCGGATGCGACACCATCGCAAGGATCTCACCGGTGGCTGGGTGGAGCACCACAGCGGCCCCTACCCGGTTACCGAGCGCCTTCGTCGCGAGATCCTGGATCCGCCGGTCGACGGTGAGCACCAGGTCGTTGCCTTTGACCGGCTCTACATTGGTGGTCGACGCACCGATCCGGCGTCCGCGCGCATCGACAAAACGGTACTCGTTCCCGTCGATTCCGCGAAGCACCTCGTCGTACTGGAGTTCGACTCCCGCCTTGCCGATCACCGACGTTGCGGTGTACCCGCGGTTGAACAGAACCTGCAGCTCGGCAGGCGTTATCTCGCCGACATACCCGAGTACGTGCGCGAACAGTCCATCGTCGGGGTAGCTACGCACGGGGCGAATCCGCCAGCTGACTCCGGGTAGTTCGGGCGAGTGTTCGGCAAGCCGGGTGATGGTCTGCAGGGTCAGGTTTCCGGCTATCTCGACCGGCTGGTAGACGCTGTAGCGGCGGCGCGGGATCCGGTCGTAGATCTGCGTCACCGGAACCCCGACCATAGCCGCCACTCGAACGAATACAGCGTCGATCTCGTCGGAAGGGATCACCGCAGGGTTGATGTCGACGGCGAACGAGTCGCGGCTCGCGGCGATCGGGCGATCGACGCTGCGGTCGTAGATATCACCACGCGGCGCGTGAACGACCGCGGTTCGCCGGGTGACCTGGTCGGCACGCAGCCGGTAGATGTACCCATCAACCACCTGCATCGAAAACAGATACCCGAGGTAGATCACGAACACTACGCCCATCGCGACGCCCATGAACACGAGGCGCGAGACCGGAACTCCGTGACCGCCACCCGGGCGCGAACCATTACCCATCCATCATCCCCTATGCGATCTCCCCTCGCCTGCGATCGGGTCGAAGCCACTTCGCGAGCCCGAGCAGCCCGAACAGGACCGGAGCAAGCAAACCGGAGTATGCAATCTCAATGAGATACGCACCAGAAAAAACGCGCGGCGCGACGCCGGCGATGCCGAACAACCACGCGACCAGGAACCCTATCACTCCCTTCACTACCATCGCGGCCACGATGAAGACGAACGGCATGACGATGGGATCAACGAACACCTTGCCACGCGTTGCGCCGACCGCGGCGCCTATCACGGTGTACGATAGCGCGTAGAAGCCGAGCGGCGCGAGCCCCATAGCGTCGACGACCAGGCCGGCGACAAACCCGCATGTCTGGCCGGTCATCACACCGTTGCGCTGGGCAACAAAGACCAGCACCACCAGTACAAGATCGGGCGTGACCCCCGCCACGGCGGCCGCTGGAAGGAGCGTACTCTGGATCACCGCGGCCGCGGCGAGCACCAACGCGCCGTAGACCCCGATCACATCCGTTCCTTGACGACGAAGACGTGTTCGACGCGGCTGTAGTCGACCGCCGGTCGTAGCTCGATACTCAGCGACGTCTCGTACGTCCGCGCATGAACCGCCTCGATGGTTCCGATCCGAATGCCTTCGGGAAAGATCGAGCTCATCCCTGATGTCACGACGACATCGCCGACTCCGAGCTCGGACTGGGCGCTCTTGGGTACGTAGCGCATCGTCAGCAACCCCTGCGAGACGCCGTCACCCGACACGATGCCTTCGTGGCGAGTCCTCAGGAGTCGAGCCGCGACGAACGAGTTCGCATCGAAGACCGGCATCACAACCGATGTGGTCAGACCAACCTCCGCGACCCTGCCGACCAGGCCCTGGGTTCCGTCCCAGCTCGCGACGACCGCCATATTGCGCTCAATCCCGGCGGTGCGACCGCGGTTGATCGAAAACCCGGCGAAGAACGACCCGGGCTCCTTGCCGATCACTCGAGCCGGGATGTTCTCGAACGACTGCTTCTCGCTGAACGCGAGCACGCCGCGTAGCCGCGCGTTCTCCGCCCGAAGCGCCTCGACCTCATCGGTCACCGCTTCGTAGGCGCGCAGCTGCTCGATCAGGTCGGCGTGCTGCCGTTGCAGCTCTGCGAGCTCGCGAACCGACGTTATCGTTCGGCCAAAGAACGAACCGATCGCCGAACCCGCCTGCTGGAACACGCCCAGAAAGCTCTGACCGATCTGCTCGGGCCGTACGCGCAGGCTGTCGGTTGAGAAGACGAGCGAGAACAGTGACACCGCTACCAGAGCCGCAAACGTGATGCTCTCTTTGTGCCTTGACAGCTGTTCTCGTACACGCACGACTACAGTCGGTTATACACGTTTCGCGACTCGCTGTGCAGGCCGCGCTCAAACTCGAAGTAGCGACCGGCGCCAAGCGCGACGCAGTTCAGCGGATCCTCTGCCTTGAACGCCGGGACGCCGGTTTCGTTCGCGATCAGCGTATCGAGCCCTTTCAGCAGGCTACCGCCACCGGTCATCACGATTCCGCGCTCGACGATGTCCGCGGCGAGTTCGGGGGGCGTCTGACCGAGCGTACGCTTGATCTCTTCAACGATCGCGTTGATCGGTTCCTGCAGCGCTTCGCGGACCTCAACACTGTCGATTTCGAGCCGTCGCGGCAATCCGGTGATCGCGTCGGTCCCCTTGATCTCCATCTTCTCTATCTTCTTGTCGGGGCTTGCGTTGCCGATCGTAGTCTTGAGCTCTTCGGCGGTACGCTCTCCGATTATCAGGTTGTGTACGGTTCGCACGTGCTTGATGATCGCTTCGTCGAACTCATCTCCCCCGAGTCTGATCGCGTTCGTGACGACCATACCTCCGAGGCTGATGACCGAGATCTCGCTCGTACCGCCACCGATATCGATCACCATGTGCCCGGCGGGCTCGAAGATCGGGATATTCGCACCGATCGCGGCCGCAAGCGATTCGTCGATGACCTTCACTTCGCGCGCTCCCGCCTTGAACGCGCTTTCTTCGACTGCCCTTCGTTCGACCTCGGTGATGCAGCTCGGAACGCCGATGACCATTCGAGGCTTTACCATCCATCTTCTTGGCAGAACCTTCCCGATGAAGTAGCGGATCATCTTCTCCGTAGTCTCAAGGTCGGCGATCACCCCGTCGCGAAGCGGGCGTATAGCGATGATGTCGCCCGGTGTCTTCCAGAGCATCCGGCTCGCCTCGATGCCGACGGCGACCACCTTCTTCGTTCCGCGTTCGACGGCCACGACCGACGGTTCGTTGACGACGATCCCCTTCCCTCTGATGTAGATGAGCGTATTGCACGTTCCAAGATCGATCCCGATATCGGACGAAAACGCGTTGAACAGGCCTTTCATACCCTTAACTCCCCCCAGTTGCCAGGCTTAGAAGTGCGTCAGTGTGGTCGGGATCGATACGTCGAGCGGTTCGCCACTGATCGCGAGCCTGAACGCGCCGCTGGGTCTGATTGTATACGACTCCCAGATAGTAATGAGCATCGGCCGATTCGGGATACATCTCAATGGTCTGATCGAGCAGTTGCTCGGCTTCCGAGTGCCGCCGCATCGCGATCAGGACCGACGCGAGGCGGTTTCGAGCGAAGACCATGAGATACTCATCGTCGAGCCGATCGATCGCGTCGCGCAGGACTCGCTCGGCGTCGTCGAACTGTCCAAGCGCTTCATAGGACGCAGCAGCGGTCATCCGAAGCGTGTTCGCGTCCGCGTACCGAGCGGCCGACTCGGCGCGCCCGATCGCACGGTCGAACCAGTACACGCTCTGGTCGTGCTGCTGCAGCGCGGCGTGGGCAACCGCCAGATAGGTTTCGCTGTCATCGGCAGCGTAGCCGAGCGCGATCGCCCGTTCCATATAGCGCGCCGACAGATCCATGTAGAGATCGCCGAGATGGAAATAGGCCTTGGCAAGCACGTAGTACCGCTCCGCGGTGAGTGGCGCACGATCGACGTGCAGTGCCGTGCGCAGCATCTGAACGCTGCGCCCGAGCAACCGCTCCCGCGCGGCGGAGTCGACCGCGTCGACACCCAGGTAGAATCCTGCAAACCCGCCGAAGGTGAGCGCCTGCGGATCAAACGGGTGCGAAGCGAGCGTTCCTTCGGCGTGATCGAACACGTCGGCCACATTCCCGTCGCTCCAGAGCTGAATCAGGTGCGCATCGTTACGCGAGAACCGGAACGGAAATGCGTCAAGGACTCCCAGCCAGCCGAGCAGAAAGAGAGCGACGACCGATAGTCCGACGACCGAGACCACGCCGACAACAATGGTTGCGCGAATGCTACTGGAAGGTTGCGAACGTCGGCTGGGCTTGATCATCGTGACATCGTGATTAGACAGCATGCACGCGAAAAAGTCAAACGAGAGGACGCTGAAGGGGCAGATCGATAAGCCGGGTTCTGTGCCGTACCGCCGAAACGGCACGGTGAGCACCATCTATCTGGGGATCGACTCTCGTCGATCCTCAAGCAGCCGACCCGTGAAGTGACCGGCCCGAAAGTCGGTCCGAGCGGGAAACCCCTCCACTGCTTGGCTTTGCTCCCGACAAGGTTTACCGTGCAACTCCGGTTACCCGGAGCCCGGTGGGCTCTTACCCCACCATTTCACCCTTACCCACCGAAGCGGGCGGTATCCTTTCTGTTGCACTGTCTGTATCCGGACGAACCGGATCCCGGGGATTACCCGGTGTCGTTCCCTCTGGAGCCCGGACTTTCCTCGCATTACTGCGCGATGCCCTGATCTGCCCCCGCAGCGTCCTCCTATTCCTCGTCCTCGTCGTCGTCGAACTCTTCCTCGTCCTCTTCGTCCTCGTCTTCTTCGTCGAGATCGTCCTCGATGACCTCGTCATCGTCATCATCGGCCGCGATCGCGTCGTCGTCATCGTCGTCTGCGTCGTCGTCCGCGACCGGGACGTCTTCGGCATGATCGACTACCGCCTCTTCTTCCTCTTCCTCTTCTTCGTCGTCATCGTCATCGTCGTCGGTATCCTCGACCGGCTCGTCTTCGACATCCTCGTCATCGTCGGGTTCATCATCTGCGTCATCGTCATCGTCGAAGCCGAAGCCTTCGTCGTCGACCAGGTCTGCAAGACCTTCGGCGTCGTCCTCGAGGAACGCTCCGTCGGACTCATCGTCGTCGCCGACGTAGAAGACGATCTTGCTGCAGTACGGACAGAACCGGATGCCGTCGCCGGCGCGCACGTCGTTGACGAACTGAGCCGGAAGAATCATCTGGCAGCCCGTGCAGACGCTTCGACGCAACGGAACAATCCCCTGCCCCTCCTTGCTCCGGAGAATCCGCTCGAACTTGAACAGGAGCTCCTCATCGAGCCCCGGTGCAAGCGACTTCTCTTCGACCGCGAGTTCGCCGAGTCGCGCCTTCCGCGTTTCGGTCTCGCTGCGAATCTTCGCCTGCTCGTCCTCGAGCTCCTGTTCCTGCTCCTTTATGAGCCCCTCTTCGCGCTCAAGCGCTTCGGCCATCTCGTCGAGCGCCTTTTCTTCGCGCTGCAGCTCACGACGGAACTGCTGCTCGCGCTCTGACGCGTCGCGAATCTCCTTGTCAAGCGCCTCGTACTCGCGCTGCGTCTTGATCAAGTCCATCTGCTGTTCGTACTTCTCCCGGTCGCGCTCAGCGTCGTCCATCTGGTTGCGCCATTCCTGGATGCGGCGCTTGGTCTCTTCGTACTGCGCGTTCTTGTCGATGTAGCTCTTCTTCAGCCGATTCACGAGCTCGGTCTTCGTGGAAAGCGCCTTGGGCAGCTCCGCTATCTCGCGCTCGATCGAGAATTTCTGGCTCAGGACTTCCTGCAGCGCTTTGAGTCGGTCGATCGTTTCGTCAATCATGCAACCTCGCTTTTTGTATGCGGCCAGCGACCGCGATCCGATTCGTTTCGGACCTATCGGTCCAGGTAGTCTTTCAGTCGTCGACTGCGCTTCGGGTGACGCAGTCGTCGCAACGCCTTCGCCTCGATCTGTCTGATCCGCTCACGAGTCACGTTGAAGTAGAGCCCCACTTCCTCGAGCGTCAGCGAATACCCATCCTCAAGGCCGAACCGCATACGCAGCACTTCCTGCTCCCGATCGGGCAGCGTTGCGAGCACCTCTCCGAGCTGCTCCTGCAACAGCGTAAACGCCGTCTGGTGCGCGGGGTTTTCGACGTCCTTGTCTTCGATGAAGTCACCGAGCAACGAATCTTCCTCTTCGCCGATCGGTGTTTCGAGCGATATCGGTTCGCGCGCGACGTTCTTGACGCTTTTCACCCGCGCCACCGACCAGCCGAGCCGATCGGCGATCTCTTCGTCGTTCGGTTCGCGCCCGAGGGTCTGCATGAGCTGTCGACTCTCCCGCACGACCTTGTTGATCTGTTCAATCATGTGGACCGGAACACGGATCGTGCGCGCCTGATCGGAAATGCTCCGCGTGATCGCCTGTCGGATCCACCATGTCGCATACGTTGAGAACTTGTATCCTTTTCGATACTCGAACTTCTCGACCGCCTTGATCAGCCCGATGTTGCCTTCCTGAACCAGGTCGAAGAAGTGCAGCCCACGGTTGGTGTACTTCTTCGCGATGCTGACGACAAGCCGCAGATTAGCCTTGATCAGACGGTTCTTGCCGCTCTGCATCATCGAACGACCGCGTACGATCTTGTTTGCCATCTCAAGAATCTCGTCGATCGAGTTCTCGAACTCGATTTCGAACGCGTCGAGCTTCTTTTCGGTCAGCTGAACCTGCCGGATCTTTTCCTTGATCTCATCGGCACTGAGACCGAGCCGCTCCTCGATCTGGGCACGCTCGGGATCGCTCGCGAGCCCGCGTCCGAGCGAACGCAACTCTCGGGTATTCTTCACGCGCAGTCGCTTCTCAATGCGTGCCTGCTCTTCCTGGAGTTTCTTTATTTTTCGGGCGACCGTCGCGAACTTCTCCGAGAAGTAGACGATCTCTTCCTGGTGGATGTCGAGCGTACCGAGTGTCCGCACAAGCTGCTGCCGCGTCTTCTTGAGCTCCGAATCGGATGAAAGGGTCCCACCGCCATCGATCACGCGCTGCTTGCGTTCCATGTACGCCTTGAGGCTCGGGAAGACCTCCCTCAACGACTCCTTGTAGTACTGACCAAGCCGCCGCCGTTCGGCAAGAAACTCCGATATCTCCTTCTTCGACAAATTCAGCTCTCGCGGATCGCGCTTTGAGAAGGTCCGCTGCGATAGCTGGTAGAACTCTGGTATCAGGATGCCGGAGCCTTTGATCACTTCCTTGATGATGTTCTCGCCGTCCTCCATCCTCTTGGAGAGCTCGACTTCCTGCTCCGCGGTGAGAAGGTTCTCCTTGCCGATTTCGCGAAGGTAGAGCCGGATCGGGTCGTCGACGGCGGTGTCTTTTTCGCCGATCACCACGCGCCGCTGCTTGCCGTTCGAGCGCTCTTTGGGCGGCTCCTCGGCCTCTGCATCGTCGGTGGCGGCATCCTCAGCAGCGTCTTCGAGTCGTACGTTGTGCATCGCAAGGATCGCGATAACGTCGTCGATTTTGTCGGTCTTCACGATCGAATCGGGAAGGAAGTCGTGGACTTCTTCGTACGTGACGCGGGGACGGCTCTTCGCGTAGTCGATGAGTTTGAGCATGGCCGGATCGTTCTGAAGCTCAGTCATTCATCCTCACCTTTCAGCTTCCGGAGTTCGCGGTCGATGCTCATGATCTCCAGCTGGAGATCGCGATACGTCTTGTCGTCCGCGCCCGATGCGGTCACGCGCCTGAGCTCAAGCTCTACCGAGCGACGGCGGTCGCAGAGGACGCGCGTCCTGATCGCAACGATGGAATCACGAATGAGCCGCTCGGGGCTTTCGGAAAACTCGCCGTAAGCCAACCGACGGCGAACCATATCGGCGACCTCGGGCTGCATGATTCGACCCAGGAAGAGATCGGTCGATGTCTCCTGTCGACGGTAGCACTCCTCAAGCGCGAGGTAGATCTCCTTCGCAGCCGGATCGACGAGATCCTCAGGCTGAACCGAGCGGCGCACGAGCGGGAAGTGATCGCGGCTCTCGGCAGCGGCGAGCATCAGGAAGAGATCGAGCGACGCCGACTCGCCCTGTACGGAGGGTGAGTCGATCACCTCATCCGTTCGCCGCGACCTGCGCCCTCCGCTCCCGGCGAACGCGCGGAAATCGGCTCGGACGGCGTCCGGATCAGCTCCGACGAGGTCCGCAACCACCCGCAAACTCTCCTCTCGCTTCACCTCGGATCCCATCAGCCCCACGTACCCGTAAATATCCTTCAGAACGGCCCGCTTCCCGTCCGGCGTGCCGGCGTGAGTCTGCAATCCGTGTCGCACCAGGAACTCCAGAATCGATAGCGGTGAAGATACTGCATTCACTACAGCCTGACTACCCCCGGAACGCAGCAGGTCGGCCGGGTCACTTCCCGGTGCGAGTACGCACACGTTCACAGTAACTCCATACGGCTCCAAAATTTCCGCCGCTCGATGCGTCGCGCGGCCGCCGGCGTCGTCGGCATCGAACACGAGCGTCGCCGAGTCCAGGTAGCGGCTCAGGTACTGGCCCTGTTCGGTCGTGAATGCGGTTCCAAGCGGCGCCGTCGCGGTCGTGAGGCCCGCCTCATGCAGCGCAATAACATCGATGTAGCCTTCCGCGAGCGTGACGGTCCGGGTCTTGCGGATATCGGGTAGCGCCAGATCGATACCGTAGAGCAACTCTCGCTTGCGATAGAGCGGCGTCTCCGGGGAGTTGATGTACTTCGGACCGTCTCCGCTGACGATCCGACCCCCGAACGCGACGACGTCACCCTTCGGTGAGCGTATCGGGAACATGATCCGCGCGCTGAACAGCGCCCGCCGTGGATCTGACTGAGTGAACAGGCCAGAACCGGCAAGGAAGGTCTCGGAGTACCCTTTGCGAACCAGGAATCTGTGTAGCCAGTGGCGATCCTGCGGCGCGTAGCCGACGCCGAATCGGTCGAGCGCGTCGTCGGGTAGCGCGCGCTCGCGAAGCGTCTCGAGCGCCCGCCGACCATCGGCCGATTCGCGTAGCAGGTAGTGGAACGTTCCGGCTACCCGGTTGTACAGCTCGGACAGCGCACGCCGCTGTCGCGACGCGTCGGTTTCCGCCTCGGGCTCGCCTACATCGATGCCGACGCGTTCGCCCAGGCGCCCGACGGCCTCCGGGAACGTAAGCCCTTCGATATCCATCAGGAACTTGAAGACGCCACCCCCGCGCTGGCATCCGAAGCAGTAGTACGCGCCACGGTCGGGATTCACCGAAAACGACGGCGTCTTTTCATTGTGAAACGGGCACAACCCCAGGTAGCGGGGACCCTTGCGCGTCAGGTGTACGTAATGGCCGATGACTTCGACGATATCGACCTTACGGGCGATATCGTCGATGACATTATCGGGAATGGGCATTCAGCTCTGATATTAGCGAATCAGGATGAACTCTACCCGCCTGTTTTTCCACCGGTTGTCCAGGTCGGTGTGCGGCACCAAAGGCTCGGTCCCACCCCGGCCAAGGACCGAGATCCTTCGCTCGGCGATCCCCTCCGCTACCATCGCCGCCTTGACCGACGTCGCCCGCGACAGGCTCAGCGGCTGGAGCTCATCGCGCTCTTCACGCTCGGTACCGGTCACGTTGACCGCGTGCCCCTCGATCCGGATGCTGTACGATCCGTACTTCGTGAACACCTCCGCCAGCCGCTTCAGGATCGCAAGGTTCTTCGCGCCGCGCTCATCGTTCGGATCGAGCACGAGCTCCGGGCTGTTCGGTGCGAACGTGATGTTCGATATCTGCACGCGCAACCGGTCTCCGTCGCGAATCACCAGGATATCGACCGGGATGAGCCCTTCTGCGACCGCGGTATTCCCAAGCACGTCGGTCACGGTGAATCGATACGGATAGTCCTCCGCCGATATCACGAGCTCGCCGTCAGACGCGCGCCCGTCCCAGATCAGACGGCTTGCCGGCATGCCTCGACCGGTAAACTCGTTGAAGAAACGCCTGTTGCGGTCGAGGATCTCGAATCGCCACGCCTGGATCGGGCTCGCATTCTGAACGCTCAACCCGATCGACAGCTGATCGTCGATGCCGTCGTTGTCGGGAGAAAACGGCACCGGATCGAGTGTCACCCTGAGAACCGGGGGGGTGATGTCGACGAGTACCGGCGTAGAGGTCGCGCGAGCACGGTTTCCCTTCGTGTAGTCGATCGCGTACTCAGCAACAAAGGTGCCTTCGCGAACCTGTCCGCGCCCATCGCGCCCGTCCCACACCACCGCGTGCTCGGCGCGGATCGTCGAACCGGTAAACTCGCGGATCGTCAGCCCCGCCCTGTCGCGGATCGTAAGCCGCCAGCCATCCGATCCGTCAAGGACGTTCGCAAACAGGTCGAATCGTACCGTCTCGCGAATCCCGTTCCCGTTCGGCGACATCGCATCGCTTGAGGCAGTCACAAAGAGCCGTGGGACACGCGTGTCTACCCGGATATCCCTGATCGTCGCGGACGCCGAGTTTCCCGCCCTATCACGAGAAGTGATCTCGTACACGTAGACGCCATCGGCAACCACGTTCCCGGCGCGATCGGTCCCGTCCCACCGCAGGTCACCCGCGCGACCGGTCCACCGGAAGTCTCTGACAGAGGTTCCGTCGGCCGCCCGGATCGTTGCCACCCACTCCTGTTCGTCGCTCGTCTGCTGCCGGATCAGGATGGAGTCGCGGTTGCCGTCGCCATCGGGACTGAACAGCGTATACTCAGTCGACACGGTCACCGTCGGCGCCTGCGTGTCGATCGTGAAGAGCGCGGTCTGCGCGCTCGCCTCGAATCCGTTCGTAAAGACCGCCTCGAACACGGCGCGGTAGGAGCCGTCTGCAGCGCGTCGACCGTCTTCCTGCGTTCCGTCCCAGACGCGGGATGCCGGCGCCTGCCCGCGTCCCTCAAAGCGCCGCACGAGCGTCCCGTCGGCTCTGACGACGCTGATTCGATACGTCGCGACGTCCGCCGGTCGGTCCACCCGCATCTCAAACCGCTGTTGATCGCGCACGCCGTTTGCATTCGGGCTGAACGCATCGAACTCCGCCTGGATCGCGATCTCGGCGCCGCTCGTGTCGACCTCAACTACCACCGGGTTGGACCTCCCGGTGTTGCCCGCGCGATCGGTCGCCGTGAGCACATATCGATAGACGCCGTCGGCGACGAGCCTTCCGTCATCCCCACGACCGTCCCAGACGATCCGCTGGGGTGGGACACCCGACCATGTGAACGACCGCACGACGCGATCGAGCCGATCGTAGATTCTGGCTCTCCAGAGATCCTCGGAGGAGGCCTCGTTGAAGAATGCGACCGTGTCAATGTTTCCATCACCATCGGGCGAAAAGAGTGCAACATCGCTTCGGGCCGACGCAAAGGGGGCTGTCACGTCGACAACGAAGACCGCCGACTGGGCGCTCGGACGGTTCCCGCTGCGGTACACCACTTCGAGCTCGGCAAAGTACTCGCCTTCTGGTATGACCGAGCCGGCGTCCGACCGGCCGTCGAACACGATTGGCGTCGGTACGGTCGCGATATCGCCGTACGAGCGGACCGCGGCGCCGGCTGCCGTACGGACGGTCAGGCTCCATTCGACGATACCGCGCGGGTTCGGAACATCGGGTTCGATCCGGATCGTATCCTGAACTCCATTTGCGTTCGGCGAGAAGTGGGAATCGGATATCCGGATCCCGACCGGCGTTGCCTCTGTGTTCACGATTATGTTCGCGATTTCTGCGGACGTGCTGTTTCCCGCACGATCGGTAGCCGATATCCGATACCGGTACACCCCGTCGGGCTGCATTTCGCCGTCGTCACCGGTTCCGTCCCATACAATGCGCCGCGGCGCGGAGTTCCGGAACTCGAAGGTGCGAACCGGTCTGTTCGATGCGTTGAGGATCTGCGCGGTCCAGAGGTCTTCTTCGCTTCCGGTCTGGTCAATAATCAGCTCGTCCTTGATCCCGTCGTCGTTCGGAGAGAAGATCAGATCGTCCCCGCGGATAGATGCCACATCGACGCGCGGCGGCGTCGTGTCAAGATGCACGGTGTAGACTCCGCTGGAGCCGACGTTCCCGTTGTCATCCACGGCCGACACCTGGAATCGATACGTCCCGTCGGGTGCAACCGACCCGTCGTCGGTACGGCCGTCCCAGCGGATCTGTGGCGGGACAGGCACACCGGTCTGAACCGCGAGTATCCGATCCACGATGTTCTGGAAGCCGGTGTTCTCCGGGCGATCATCGATATTGCGAATCGTTCTCACCCGTGCACCGGTAGAGTCGAAGACCTCGAATATCCACTCCATGACGAACCTGTCGTCGGTGATCGTGATCGGGAAGGTCAGGGCGTCCTGGATCCCGTCGTTATTCGGAGAGATGTAGACCTGCTGCGGGTAGGTCACCGTGACCTCTGGTCCGACAACATCGATGATTCCCAGCGGAGCGTTGATGCCGCCACCGATTGCCCAGATATCATTGTACAAAGGCGCTGCCGCCAGAGTGGGGCGCACCTCGGTCTCCGACCACTCTGGTCGCCCGGCGAACCCGTCATCGCCAAACCCGGCGCGGAACCGGAACGAAAGCCCGAAGCTCGGGATCAGGCTTCTACGGTCGACCGTATCGTCGATGAGCTGCAGGAGATCGGCCTTCCATCCACCGTGCAGAACGACGGTTTCCCAGAACGACATTCGCGCACCGATCCCGAATCGCACGTTCTGAAACGCCGGCGCTGCCATGGTCGTACTGAAACCGAGCCGGAACCAGTCGGTTGAGATCGCATCGAAGGCGACACCGCCGACCGGAGTGAACGGAGCCGGTAACGGTCCCGATTCGGTCCCCGGGGTGTACCATTTGCCCACATTCTGGAGCGCGACGCCCCATCGGAAGTCTTTCAGCCCCGCATAGTCTCCCATCTCGCGGACAAGCCCCAGATCGAGCGCGGCGCCGAAATCAAACCGGTCGCGCCCTCCGGCGACGACGCGCAGGCCCGTTCCCGCCATCCAGCCCGGGTAGAGTTCCTTCGCTGCCGTGCCGTGGACAGCCACCGTCGTGCCCCACGGCATACCGGCGAGCGGCATCGACAGGAAGTGCGTCGAACCGCTGAACACGCCGACGCGTGTCGGAAGGACGAGTCCAAGGTTGACCACGTGACCCTGCCACCCACCCCCAGCGAGCGGTGAACCGAATCCGGTGATCGCCAGGTAACTCGCGTCGAGCGTCGTCCGCTGTACCGTCGCGCTCGTCGCCGGGTTTATCGCATCCGACTGTGGTCCGAGTCCCCCGACGATCGGTGACCCTTCGGCGAGCATGCGCGCCGAGTAGAGGTCGTAGAAGTCTTCGGCACCAACAGCCGGTTGCCCCGCGAGCGTAGCGACGGCGCACGCCAGCACGATAGCGACAAGGATCACGTTCCTCATTAACTCCCCTCTCCCGCTGCAGCGACAGCTGCGGCTATTGTTCCACCAGTAGGCGATAGTATGCTTCGACATCTTCCATCTGCGCGACCGAACAGTGTTCATACAGGTGCGATGCGACTCGATCTAGAATTGTGGTCTGGAACTGGTCAAGGCTGCTCTCGTTGCGGCACATCATCACGTAGAGCGCGACCACTTCACAATGCGAGAGCGCCATATCCCCCGACCCGGCAGTCGTCATAGCTCGACTTCAAGCCCCTCTTCCGAAACGTACACCTCGAGCTCATCGTTTCCAAGGCTGCGCGCGTACCAACGCGCCGACTGAAGATTCCGGAAGATCGAGTGGTCGCTGTACGACGGGTCATGATGATACATATAAAGCTTCGGAATACCCCATGCGGTTACAAAATCCACCGCGGTCAACCCGCAGCTCTACATAGCCCTTCTTGGCGGCCCACTTGGCCAGGTCGGTG